>MVRS01000219.1 GCA_002067975.1 Syntrophorhabdus sp. PtaU1.Bin058 | reverse complement strand
TACGCACAGGTGCTTACCACTAAGGAAGCATTGGAAAAAATGGCACAACAATAGGGAATGAAGGGGACATTGGTTTAAAGTGCACTTAATAAAACCAATAATTTGTCCGGCCAGGGCGTGAAGGGGAAGATATATAAGATGAAAATGAAATGTTTCAACAAAGCAGGATGGACCCTGCCGGTCTTGCGGGAGCGTTGATATATAAGGCGCCACGTTGATAATGAGGCAGGCCTTAATTCGAGATGAACTGAACGGCGGAGGTGAAACGTGTGGTCATCAACAAAGACAATTGTCATTACAGGGGCCTCAAAAGGTCTTGGCAGGGAGACCGCGCTCCGCCTGTGTCGCCGGGACACAAATTTAGTCCTTGTGGCGCGCACCGAGAACCTGCTGAAAGAGACGCAAAAAGAAATTGAGGGTCTCACGGGCAGAACACCATTGATTATCCCTTGCGATGTTTCAAGCGAACAGGACGTAGAGCGTATGTCGGGAATAGTCGGGAACAACTTCAATCATGTCGACGTCTTGATAAACAATGCCGGGATTGGTATCCACAAGGTTTCGGAAAGCCTGTCGAATGAAGAGATGAGGAGACAGTTTGAAGTAAATTTCTACGGCCCCTTTTATTGTATAAAGGCATTGCTTCCGCTGCTTAAGCTCAGCGATTCCCCATACATATTGAACATCGGCTCCTTGGTCGGCGAGATATCGTTTGCCGATAACAGCGTTTATGCCGCGACGAAATCGGCGCTATCGTGTTTCTCCGACGGACTTTGCAGCGAAATGGCAAAGTCCGGTATCAGAGTAGGGTTGTTCTTGCCCGGGCTCATGAGCACCTCATTCCAGAACAATAGGGAACGCACGATAAAAGTCCCCTCATTTATGGTGCTCAATCCGCAACAAGCAGCAGCAAAAATTGAAAGAGCCATTCATCGAAGGAGGAAAAAGGTTTACACGTACAGATGGATGCTCCTTATTATGAAGACAAAAAGACTGTTCGGATAACAACACGCAGGAAAGGTTCTTATGCCTTCTCATTCGAAAAAGATTAAAGCCTCATTTAAGCTGTTTTTTATAGTCATATTTTTCCTTTTTGTTTTCTGCCAGGCAACAGACATATATTGTGCAGATCTTGATGATAATGATCCAAATACTTTTAAAGATGTCTACTGGGTTGGACACTTAGTTCCCGATGCTGACAGCATATGTGCAGCCATAGGAGCAGCTTATTTATATGGTGGGATACCCGCTCGTGCAGGGGACCTGAATAAAGAGACTAAATTTGTGCTTAATTATTTCCATTCCCCTGCACCAGTTTTGGTGGATGATTTTAGCTCAAAAAAGGTAGGTATAGTTGACTTTAACCAACAGTCCCAGCTTCAAAAAACAATAAAGATGGAGAATATAGTTGCCGTCATCGACCATCATTCACTATCGGATAACCCTTTTAACTTATCCAAGCCTTTAAGTATAGATATAAGACCTTGGGGCAGCGCCTCTACAATAATTGCAGACAGACTGATCAAATCGGGCAAACCCATCCCAAAAGACATAGCAGGGGTGCTGCTGTCGGCAATATTGTCGGATACTGTACTGATGACTTCAGAAACAACGACCCGGCATGATAAAGAATTGATTACTAAGCTTGCTAAAGTTGCACAAATAAATAATATACAACAATACGGAATGGATATGCTTACAGCCAAATCAAACTTTGGCAACGCATCTGCCAAAGATATTATCACAATGGACATGAAAATGTTTTATATAAACAAAAATAGGATCGCATATGCAGTAGCTGAAACGATAACGCCTGATGCCCTCCTGAAAAGAAAACAAGAACTACTCAATGAAATGAATCGATTAAAGATTGAAAATAGACTCAATTATATATTCTTTGCAATTGTTGACCTGATCAATAAAAGATCTTATATACTGCTTTCTTCAGACAAGGAAATAAAACTTGCCTCTAAAGCCTATGGTATCGAGCCGACTGACAATATAATTGTGCTTAATAATGCAATTTCGCGAAAATTAAACCTACTTCCTCCAATACAAAAAACTCTTAGCAAGTAAGAATCTATATTAGAGGCGATAGGGACATCCATAACGGAATAACTAACCCTTGGACGACCCGGAAGACGACATGGTGGAGCGTTGAAAAGGGGTTGGCTGGAGTTTGAAGCGTTAATGCTTTTTTAATTCACACTCTTTTCGTCAAGTGTTTTTGCAACGTCAAGTCCCCAGGTCCTGAAACCTTTTCTAAAGGTCATGCCCGGTGCTATTCTGATTACCCTTCCGGATTCGGTAGTTATATCTGAGTTTTTGACGGCAACCCAGGAACCATCCGGTTTCTTCTCGAATTCTTCAATAATAATTTTAGTAATCTCGTCCATGATATTACTCCTATTTCCCGTTAGTATTATTTTATATTTTAAATCAATGCCCGAGGTATTGTCAACCTCCTTAATTGCATAAATCCTCTCACTTTTTGACCATCACGCACACGATGCGGAAGTGGTGATAGCCCAGGCATCCGGTAACGGGTATTAGGTTCTTGTGTAGTTCACGATATACGAACTACGACATACTATCTGCCGGGTTTTATCATATGACCGCCTGTAAAAAATTCATTGCATTTTTGTGACCTTTGAAGGAAGATAAAGAAGCTGACACTCACGTTCGACAGATATAGAGGATACATGTCGCGCATCATTCTGTGTATGGCACTTCTTTTGGGGCTTGCCAATACCGTCATGGCCGGCGACCCGATAGTCCTGAAAACGGATGGCGGAGCGCTTTACGGAACACTTGAGGTCCCGAAAGACGCACATACAGTGCCCGTTGCCCTCATTATTTCCGGTTCAGGCCCCACCGACAGGGACGGAAACAATCCCTTAGCCGGCAAAAACAACAGCCTCAAGATGCTGGCCGAGGACCTGGCCGCCAAAGGTATCGCCTCCCTCAGGTACGACAAGAGAGGCATTGCGGAGAGCGCAGCAGCAGGACCGAAGGAAGCAGACCTGCGATTTGATACGTATATTGAGGACGCTGAAGGGTGGGGAAGGCTTCTCATGCAGGACCGGCGGTTTACGAAACTGATTATCATCGGCCACAGCGAAGGGGCGCTTATCGGGGTTGTTGCGTGCAGGGGGCTCGGCGCGCAGGGCTTCATCTCAATAGCCGGCACCGGATACCCTGCCTTTGAGCTCCTTGAAACCCAGTTGAAGAAGAACCTGCCGCCCGGCCTCCTGTCCGAAAGCAACAGGATACTTGACCTTCTCAAGGCAGGCACGACGACCGACAAGGTCCCATCGTCTCTCATGACCCTCTTCAGGCCCAGCGTTCAGCCCTACCTGATTTCCTGGTTCCGTTATGACCCCGTGCTCGAAGTTTCGCGGCTTAAGGTACCGGCCCTCATTGTGCAAGGCACGACGGACATCCAGGTGAGCACCTCTGACGCAGAGCGGCTTGCCAAATCCAACAAGCTTGCCCGGCTGCTTATCGTCGAAGGCATGAACCATGTTTTGAAATCCGTGCCGAATGATCCGGAACTGCAGATGAAGTCCTATAACGACCCGGACCTGCCGGTTTCACAGGAGTTGGCAGACAAGATGGGGGCCTTTGTCCGGGAAGCGGGCGGCAAGAAGTGAGACCCGCAAAAAGAGATTGCCGATCAGGCTGTTTTGCCGGATCGTTTACACCCCCGGTGAACCCTGTGTTCGCATGACCTGTTCAAGGAGGTAATCGATGGAAACGGCAAGCATTACAGATGATATTAAGCGGAAGGCATATGAAGCCGGTTATGACCTGTGCGGAACGGTTCCGGCAGACTCCCTGAAGGAATACCTGAGCTGTCTTGATAAGCGCATACAACGGTTCCCGAAGTCCCGTCACCTGTACGAAAGACTGTATGATTTTGGTTCACCGGAGAAGAAAGAAGAATGGGCAAAATCGATAATCGTTTGCGTGAGGAGATATAATAAATACAGGGTTCCCCCTGAGGCAAGCAGATATTTCGGAAAGGCGTATCTGTTCGATGGCAGGCTGACATGCTCCGAAGAATGCAAGGGTACCGTTCTGCTTGAGGAATATCTCAGGGATCTGGGGCTATTGTTTTTCAGGGACTTTACGCCGGCCAGATGGGCAGCAGTCAAGGCAGGCCTGGGACAGTTCGGCAAGAACAACTTCCTGTATACCCAATACGGGTCATGGGTTTGGATAGATACATGGACCGTAAACCTGGAGTTGAAATATGACGGCCCGGTAGCATTGACTCAAGTGTGCCCGGAAGATTGCAGAAGGTGCATTGATGCCTGCCCCACGCAGGCGCTCTGCGAGCCCTTTGCAATGGACCGGGGGATCTGTATCTCCCATCTGTCCTATTTCTCCACTGCCCTTCCCGCAGAACACCTGAGGGACCAAATGGGCACCTGGTTATACGGATGCGACGTTTGTCAGGATGTATGCCCCAGGAACAAGAACACATGGGATGGGGAACGGGAATTCCCGGAACTGGATTCAATTGCAGGCCTGTTGGCCCCGGAGAAGATCGCAGAGATGGACGAAGGGACATTCCTTGAGACGATTCAGCCAAGGTTCTCGTACATCGGCAAAGGGAACATCTGGCTCTGGAAGTGTAATGCAATAAGGGCAATGGCAAACAGTGGAGATCCGAAGTATCATAGATATATAAGGCAGGCTTGCGGAGAACGTGATGAAAATGTGAAGGCAATGGCACGTTGGGCATGTAATAAATTGGGCATATAGTCCGGGCAATGGGGACGTCTATTCACCACACCTTCCGCCTGACGACTTTCATAATAATCCTTATCCTCCTTGCATGTACAAAAACTGTGGCCGGACCGTCCCTGCCAATTCGTTCCCTCCAGGCAGTGGTGGTCCTGACCGGGTCCTGGGATTCTGCGGATGCGACGATACAGTTATTTGAACGGGAAAGTGCACATGCACCCTGGAGGGCCGTCAATGAACCATCTGCGGCAGTGGTCGGCCGCAATGGTCTGGGCTGGGGAATCGGCCTTCATGATACACCATCGCCAGACACAGTTCCCTTAAAGGAGGAAGGTGACGGAAAAGCGCCCGCAGGGATCTTCCCTTTGAGCTTTGCCTTTGGCTATGCACCTCCTGACGCAGCCCGATGGATCCATCTTCCGTACCGGCACGTCACACCATCGTTGCAGTGCGTGGACGATGTGGATTCGGAATTCTACAACCAGGTCATCGACACCTCTCATACCCCAATCCGGTGGGGAAGCCACGAAGAAATGCTCAGGAAAGACGGGTTGTATAAGATGGGTATCTTTGTGGGCCATAATGTCCATCCGCCGATACCCGGCAGGGGATCATGCATCTTTATCCATATCCGGAGGGCGCAATCTCAAGGAACGGCCGGATGTACGGCAATGGCAGAATCCTATCTGCAGGCTATCTTACGGTGGCTTGATCCTGCCGGGAACCCCGTGCTTGTGCAGCTGCCCCGTTCGGAGTACGAACGCTATCGAAGGGTCTGGAATCTACCCTGAGAGAGACGGGCTTGCAAGGATATCCCGGCATGCCCATCCATATGCAAACGATAGAGATAAGCAATTGCATGCTATGATGTAATCCCGTGGACGGGGAAAATATTGTCTTTGACGAAATCGATCACACGCCGTGCGTGGGCGAGACATTGCTCTTTTTCCCGGCCTTCGACGACGAACGGAGGGTCATCGAGTTGTCCTGCATTGATCTCAGGCCCATACATCATCCCTCCCACGATGCCGGCGTGAAGATCGTGCGGTTGAAGTCCGCAAAACGCAGCCCAGGCCAGAGTCCAGAGGGCCGCCGTCCTGAAAAGGTTGTAGCCCCCTGCACCGAGTGCAAGTATTTTGGGCGATAGGTCATTTATAATCGAGATTACCTTTTTATACCCATTGCTGGTCAGGCTGAGATGGGCAAGGGGATCATCCCTGTGGGTATCGCAACCTATGTTTGCCACCACAACGTCGGGCTTAAAGCTTTTGATGAGTGGCGGGACGAGGGACTCAAAGGCAAAGAGATATACCTCATCATCGGTCCCCGCCCGAAGGGGAATATTCACATTGTACCCTGCACCTTCTTTTGTCCCTGTTTCAACCTCGAACCCGGTACCGGGATAGAGGGTCTCTCCGGACTCATGGAGAGATATATTTAAAACCCTGTCTGTTTCATAAAAGGCATCCTGTACCCCATTACCGTGATGTGCGTCTATGTCAACATATGCAACCCTCTGGCCCTTTTTTATAAGGTCTGTAATGGTGACTGCGATATCATTTAGGTAACAGAACCCTTCGGCGCGATCTCTCCCTGCATGGTGGAATCCGCCGAAGGGGTTAAAGGCAAACCGTGCATTTTCCCGGTAAAGCATCATTGCGCCCTCGTATGTTCCGCTCGACGCCGCAATAGCGTATTGATACATTGTTTTGAAAAGAGGATTGTCTTCTGTTCCAAGGCCCGCATGAAGCATTTCCACAGAAAACTCCCCTTTCTCTCCTTTCTTCAGGAGTTCTATATACCCTCTTGTGTGAAACAGGTACAGTAACTCCTCGTTCATGAGTGGTGGTGCGATGATCCGTTGATTCTCTTCCGAGATAAGACCGTACCTGTTGAGCAGTTCGTACATGAGCCGTGCCCGCGCAGGTTTGAATGGATGGGATGGCCTGTATTCATGCTGCGTAAGATCGTATGAATATAATAAGGCGTTAATGAGCATGGGCACCCCTTAAGTTCCGACCTTCTATTATATCTGATATAAGTCTCCAACGGCAAGTATGGCGTTGCTGCTGAATCATCATCCCGGAACGTACGCCTCCACCGGAAATCCGGATGGAATAAGGGCATCCCTGATCTTCTGAAAAACGGATAGATTATTTGGGTTTCTGTGCAGGGGCAATCCCGTTACCCGGGGCCCCATCGCTTGCGGATCAATAAATCGATCTTATTCTGCCTGATCTTTTGTCTACGATTACCCTATCGATGACCGTCTTGTCCCGATCCAGGATCTCGGCCTCAAAATACCAATTTTTTTCAGTTATGTTTCCGACCGTTAGTCCCCGGCTATTGCCCGAGAGGTAGGTCTCGATTACCCGTTTTGCCTGTTCTATAGTCCCCACAGGTTTCCTCACCCCATAGGGCCCCCATTGCATACCCGGACAGTAGTGGCCGTAAGGGGGGCCTTGATACATACCCCTCCCCATGGGTTGCGCCACCGAGATCACCGGCACCACCAACGTCACAAAAAGAAAAATGATCAGAAACAAACTACGCATTGCCATTCCATCTCCTTTAAGAGCAAGATTACGTGAGCCTACCGTAATCTTGCTCTTAAACAAATCAGATCCTACCACATAGGGCAGTAACCGCTGCCGTAACCTGGGCCGTAACCGCCACCCATCATCCAGCCATGACCATAACCGCTGCCGTAACCGCCTCTGTAACCCATTCCATAACCTCTGTGTCCCGTAGCCCAGCCGGGGCCGTAACCGCCACCCATCATCCAGCCGGGACCCCCGGCAGACAGGCCTTGCTTCTGGGCTGCATCCTGGATCTTTGCCTGCAGGTCGATCATCTCTTTCTGGAGCGTCGCTATGCGAGTCTGGTCAGGATTCTCTTTAGCATACTCGTTTTGGATTTCCGTCCTTTTTGCAATGAGTTCGTCCCGCAACGGCAAAGTCTCTTTCTGGAAGCTCCGCAAAGCCTTTACATCCGCCTGACTACCGTATCCGGGGCCATAGCCTCCACCCCACCATGCCGCATAAGCGATACCACCGAGAGAAAATCCAACTGCCACGATTAAAGCTGCCACAAATATCTTTTTCATACTGAAACCTCCTTATATGAATTTTCTGTACATATTATAAAGAGGCAATGTGAAGGGGCAGCGAATAGATTATGAAGAATTGTGAACGACCTCAACCGGGAAGACTATTGTAAGCGACGAACCTTTTCCCAGTATGCTTTTCACCGTTATGTTCGCGCCATGGGCTTCCACCAGCTCTTTCACAATAGTCAGACCGATGCCGAGGCCGCCTCCCGGGCCATGATAAAATCTTTCGAAAATGAAGGGGATATCTTCCTCCCTGATTCCGCTGCCGCTGTCTGCAACAGTGATCCCCAATCTCCCCTCACTCAATTCTGCGCGGATCGATACGTTCCCGCCGGAGGGGGTGGCTTTCAGGGCATTGCTCAGCAGATTCAAAATGATCTGACTTAACCGTTCGGGATCTGCATAAAGATTCAGCCCTTCGGGGCAGATCAATTCCAGGACAACCCCTCCTTCCTGAAACCTTGTCCTGAACCTTTCTACAATGTTGAGGAGAAAAGACCGCAGATCTATCCAGCGCCGTTCCAGGGAGAGCAGGCTTGCCTCTGCCTTGTTCAGCTCCTCAATAGCATCGACCATGTTCTTGAGCCTGCCCGTTTCGTCATAGAGCGACTGGAGACGCACAGAATCGTTCGGTATCAAACCGTCCATTAATCCTTCAAGCTCTCCGCGCATGACTCCTAAGGGCGTGCGAAGTTCATGCGCCACGTCGGCGATCAGCTTCCTCCTCAGTATTTCCTGGGTCTCAAGGGCCTTTGCCATGTGGTTGAAGCTTTCCCCAAGCCTGCCGACCTCGTCGTGCCTGGATATGGCCACCCGCTTCTGAAAATCACCACGGCTGATGGCAGACGCGGCTAAGGCCAGTTCCTTCACGGGATGGGTAAGCCGACGGGAGAAAAGAATACTCAGAAGAACAGCAATCCCCCCGACAATAACCATTGACAGCATCAAGAACCTATCTGATCTCCGAAGAAAGATATCTTCCCTTATGGGACGCAGTTTCCTTACTTCAAGGGTCCCAATCTGTTTTCCGGCAAGAAACAGAGGGTATGGCACAAAGACGTCTGCACTTTCAGAGACGTTGAATTGTGTCAAGGCTTCCAGTCTCTTCTTTACCAGCGGGGAGGCGTTTTCGATGGCGCTCTTCGTATCGATGACGAGCTTCCCCTTAAGATCCGTAAGCCTCACCTCAAAACCGGACATGAGCGCACGTATGGCTCCCTGGGCCTGAATATCGGTCTTCCACCCCCCATACCGCTCGTAGGACCCTTCCAGGTCGGCCTGTATCAAATAGACCCTATCCTCCGTTTCGCCTTCCAGGTAGGCCCTGAAATCCCTGAGCATAAACTGCCTGAAAAGAATGGTGCTGACCAGGGCTATGGCTACGACAGCGAGGAGAAGTATAAGAAATTTGAGCCAGAGACTCCTAAACATCCCTTTTTCCTGCGAACCGGTATCCGACGCCATAGATCGTGTGAATAAAGACCGGATTCTGCGGGTCATCCTCAAGCTTTTTGCGAATATTCTTGATATGGGCGTCCACGCTCCTTTCGTAGCCTTCAAACTGATAGCCGAGGGCCTTCTCTACCAATTCGCTCCTTGTAAAAACACGATCAGGAGACCCGGCAAGAGTAAAAAGAAGCTTAAATTCTGTTGATGTAAGCCGGACAATTCTGCCATTCCGCGTTGCCGTGTAGGTTTGACCGTCTACAAGCAGAGACCCCTTGTTGAAGCCCATCGGTTCCGACCCGGAAAGATCTCCTTTTTCGAACCTCTTCAGAACCGCCTTCACCCTGAATACCAGCTCCCTGGGACTGAAGGGCTTTACTACATAGTCATCGGCACCCAGGGCGAAGCCTGCAACCCTTTCCTCTTCGGAAGTCTTGGCCGTAAGCATGATTATGGGCACATCAGCGACCTCCTTGAGCTGAAGGCAGAGTTCCTCGCCGCTTATGTCAGGGAGCATCAGGTCTAAGATTACCAGAAGAGGCTTCTCCTTCCGTGCGGCATCCAGGGCGTCTTTTCCGTGCTCCGAATGTATTACCCGGAACCCGGCACCCTCCAGGTAGACCTTTACGATGTGCGCTATCTTTGGATCATCTTCGACAACGAGGATGGGATAAAGCATATATAAATTGTACAACACGTACTCATCACATGCAACAGGGCGGTAAGCAGTAACCCCTCACCGGCTGAATTCGCGTTCCCATAAATCCAGGCTGTAAAGCGAAAAAGCGATGTGAAACAATATCCCTGCGAATATGACATTTGGGCAGCAGGGCGTCGAGGGTATCTTGATCGTTCCGGCGTTTAAGGTATTTATTCGGGTTGTTTTAGTCCGCAGTCTTCAATGATGAGATCGGCAAGCTCGGGGATCGCCTTTTCAACCCCCGGTGTCAGGGTTTCACTGAAGGTCGTGTTGTCACTGATCTCGACGGCATAGATATCGATGGTCTCCGGCATCGTATAACCGAATTTGCTGCCCAGTTCAACGGCGGTCCTCACGTCAAGGAAATGGGGGCCCGTGGGATATGACGGATCTCCCAGGTCCTCCACGTTGATCCTGAAGATGTCGCCGGGGCTGCCGTCCTTGGTCTTGATGGAATCGACAATAACCACCTTCTGGTAGCCTGCCATGAGGTCGAGAAGTCCGATGCCGCCGAGGCTCGCCTCAACGATGGCTATATGCGGCGTTGTCCCGCATCTCTTTCGGATCTCCCGCGCGACGTAGATGCCGGCGCCGTCGTCGCTGAGGATCGTATTGCCGAGACCGATAATGAGGATCTTTGTATCCATTTCCGTTGTCTTTCAATAAAGAAGAGGTTCAGGCAGTCTCTATCACCGCCTGAACCCCGTATCGTCCTTCGTCTTAAGCGCAGCGGTCGTCCCGCGTCCTTCTGTTCTTACTAAATCCCTCTGCTGATCGTCTGTATGATCGCACCGCTTCTATCCCGTATGTTGATCTCCAGGGGCATCTTGCCGGGGAGCGTATGGGTTGCACACCCGAGACACGGGTCATAGGCGCGGAATGCCATCTCCGCCATGTTGAGCATCCCTTCCTTTACCTCGCCGCCCTTGATGAAGCCCTGGGCAGCCTTTTTCACGGAGAGGGCGATAGGCGCTGCATTGTGCTGCGTCGCTACGATGAGGTTGACCTTGTTGATCAAGCCCCTGTCATCCGTTTCATAATGGTGGATGAGAACGCCCCTGCAGGCCTCAACGCATCCGATGCCTTTCCCGGTGAACTGGAAGTTCATGTTCCGGATATCCTTGCTTGTAAGCAGAGGGTCGTTGGCTATTACCTGGAGGTTCTCTGCTGCCTGGAGCGCCTCGATAAGCCGCGCCCAGTGGAAGGCAAGCGTGTGGTGCGCAGGCTTTCCGAGCGTTTTTACCATCTCTTCATATTCTTTCTGCGCAAGAGGCGTTGCCATGCCGTCGACGACGTTATACCGCGCAAGAGGGCCGACCCTGTAAAGAGATGTGTCATCTCCTTCGATGAGCCCCTTCCAGCCGATCTTTTTCAGATGGGTCAGGCGGATGTATGTCCAGGGTTCCACCCACTCGCCGATGTAGTCGGTGTAATCGTTGGGATGGAAGTTCGCAACCTCGTTACCGGAGGGGTCAACGATCCTCAACCTGCCTTCGTAGAAATTCATCCTTTTGTCATCGTCAACGAGACCCATATAATATGTCTTCAGGTTGTATGCGTCACTCAGTATAAGGTCGAGATAGGCCTTGTTTTTGAGTACCGCGTCTTTGAAAAGCTGCATGGCAAAAAGGGCAAAATCGACCGACATGTCGGCAGTCTTCCTGATCTCCCTGCGCTCTTCCTCCGTGATGCCCCTCGGAACACCGCCCGGCAGGCCTCCCTCGGGGTGTGCAGGCTTGCTGGCAATGAGTTTTATGATGTCCCTTGTCCGCTTCCTTATGTCGATGACCTTTTTCCCTATGTCGAGCCCGACCTTGTTGATTACGCCGAGGATGTTCCTCTCCGCAGGGTTTGCATCAGGGCCGACGACGAAATCCGGAGCAGCCAGAAAGAAAAAGTGTATGTAGTGATCTTCAATGAAATTTGCATTATACTGAAGCCTTCGTACCAGTTTTGCCGTGGGGGTAGGGGCGACGCCGTAGATATAATCGAGTGCCTTTGTGGACGCCATGTTGTGAGGGGTCGGGCAAACGCCGCAGATATTCGGGACTATCCTGGGCATCTCTTCTGCCGGTCTCCCGATACAGAACCTTTCAAAGCCCCGGAGCTCCGTCACCTGAAAATATGCGTCCTCAACATCCCCGTTGTCATTGAGGAAGATGTCTATCTTACCATGCCCTTCCAGCCGTGTTACCGGATTGATTGTTATTTTTTTCCCCATTATCGCACCTCGTCACGCTTTTTTGATGTTTCTCTCTTTTTTTGCAGGAGAGAGGAGGCTGTTGTGAACCGATAAAAATACCCTGTTGGGTCAACAATGCTTTCAGTCAATATCTTTCTCTCCTCCTCGGTGTTTGCCTCGATGAGAGAGGCCAGAGCGGATAGATATTTGGCTCCCATGTCCGCGACACCCTCTACGGGTCCGAAACATCCCCTGCAGGGTATATTGGTCTTCATGCAGACCTCGCCGCATCCTGAGCGTGTTGCCGGCCCGGTACAGATGATGCCCTGGGCGAGGAAACATTTCTCGGGATCGGCCTGGATCTCGTGTATCCTGTGGAATTTCTGGATCTGCAATCTCTCCGGTTTTGTCTTGTTCCTCTCGCATACATCGCAGAGTGCCCTCCTCGGTGCAAGCGTTGCCCCCTTCGGGGGAAGATTCCCTGCAATGGCGGCACTCACCGCGTTGTATATAAGGTCGGGCGGCGGAGGGCATCCCGGAAGATAGTAATCGACATCGATGATCCGGTTCAGAGGGAAGACCTGTTTGTAAAAATCAGGCAGTGTCAACTCTTTTCCATCCATCTTTGTCGCCGTCTTTGGGACGTTGCGTTTCGGGTTCACGATGGTAGGGGCATCTTCATAGACCCACTGGAAGATATCTTCCTTGGAACGGATGTTTGCCATCCCTGGTGTCCCGCCGAAACAGGCGCAGGCGCCGAAGGCGAGCACGAACTGTGATTTCTTCCGCAACAGGTGGGCGAGTTCCTCGTGCTCGGAGTTTCTTACAGAGCCGTTGATGATGCTGAGCGTTATCTCGCCGTCCTTCATCGCTTCTATATGATGGTATTTAAAGTCGAGTGCAACGGGCCAGAGTACCAGATCGAATGCATCTGTCACCTTCAGTATATTTTCGTTGAGGTCAACGATGGCCTCGTCGCATCCTCCACATCCGCCAAACCAGCATATCGCTAATTTCGGTTTATCTGACATGTTTCCCCTCCTGACCCTTGGTCGGTCCAAGGCCTTTTAATCTGTCTACGAGACTGTTTATGATGCCGGTGATCTTCTCTCCTTTCGGGTCTATCGCTGTTATGACCTCCAGTCTCTCTTTCTCGATGCCGAAAGATTCAAGGATCTGGTGAAGGAGATATGTCCTCTTCCTCGCCTCCTGGTTCCCGTCCTGGAAGTGACAGTCACCATCGGCACAACCAAGGAGGAGGACACCGTCGGCGCCCTTGTCGAAGGCGTTCAGGATATCCGTTGCATCCACCTTTCCTATGCAGACGACAGGCACCATGTTCTTTATATTCGAAAGCTTAACGTTGTCGGCCGTAAAGCCCCAGCCGAACTTGCAGTGGAAGCAGACGATGCCGGGCTGATATTCTGCCTTCTGCTTTAGCGGCGAGGAGAGATCGGGCTCGAGATGTCTCGCGCCGGACGGACATGCCGATACGCACATACCGCAGGCCTTGCAGAGGACCGGGTCTGTATAGGAGATGCGCTTGACGCCGATCACCTTGCCTTCGAAGAGCTGTTCCACGTCTGCAAGGTGGGCCGTGTGGTAGTTGCATGCAGCGACACAGATGCCGCATCCGCTGCAGAGATGCTCATCCACCTTGACTGCCGGCAGTTCCGGCTGTATCCCTGCGGACACGCATGCCTTACAGGATATGCAGGGCCCGCACTCGAGGCATCTCCGCGCCTCCTTGATCGCTTCGTCGATCGTAAAGCCTATCTCGAACATGTTGAAGTTCATCCGGGCATCCGGCGAGGTCCATTTGGGCTCCGGCGCAGGCTTGTATACCTCTCTTACCGGCGCATCACTGCTTTCATAGCGTAAAAGCCATCTCTGGAGACTCTCTCCCCTGAGATATCTATCTATCGAGTCTGCCGCCTGCCGCCCTTCGGCCATGGCGTCGACCATGAAGCCTATCCTCCTCACGTCGCCGCCGAGGAATATCTCCTCTCTCAGGCGGCTCTGGTGCGTAAGGGGATCAACGGCGAGCCTCCCGTTCTCATCAAAGAGCCCTACCTGCTGCAGGAGCGACCTGTCCCAGGTCTGCCCTATGGTGATGAGAAGGACGTCGCCCTCTATCTCGATGCAGTCCGATGTGTCGAACTGAGGGTTGAACCCCTTTTCGTCAAAGACGCTTGTACATTTCGGACTTTCAACCTTTTTGAATTTGCCGTTTTCGCCGATGACCTTCCGTACACCCCTTGAATAGACGATCCTGATGCCTTCCTGGTGTGCGCCTTCGATCTCTTCCGGGTCTGCGACGATCCCGTCTTTGTGGTTCTTGTCCCATGTCTCAAGGCAGATGACCGTTACCTTTCCCCCATATCTCACCGCAGTCCGTGCCGCGTCAAAGGCAACGTTCCCTCCGCCGATGACGATCACGTTTTTGCCTATAAAATGGTCAGTGGGGATCTCGTTCCTGCCGGCCTTGTCAAGGAAGGCCAGACCGTACTCAACATTTTCAAGTCCCTTCCAGTCAACGGGTTTGATGCCGAGGGTAAGGGGACGGGAATTGGGCGTCCCTGTGGCAATAAAGAAGGCCTTGAACCCCTTTTTCTTGAGGCCTTCTATGGGGTCGCCGCCGTTTACCTTTATCTCTTTTTCTACCTTTATCTCGCCGATCCTCACAATGCTCTCGACGGCCGTGTCAAGGACGTCCTCGGGGAGCCTGTATTTCGGGATGTAGCGGACGGCGCCGCCCAGTTTCAGGTTATTATCAAAGATCGTTACATCGTACCCCTTTTTGCTTAGTTCCCAGGCGCAGAGGAGTCCTCCGGGCCCTCCACCGATTATAGCGACCTTTTCTTTGTCCTTTTTGACATCCAGGGGCGGTTTTTTCGCAAGATAGGGTGTGTAATAGTCTGAAAGGAACCTTTTCAGGAGCCTTCTCCTGATGGCACCACCCTTTGTCTTGTAGTTGCATTCCCGTTCGCAGATACCGCATATGTACCCGCATACGGTAAATAGCGGATTTCTCTCGTACAGATAGTCGCCGATCTGGATCACGCCTTCGCGTGCCTTCTCCGGGTCATCAGGAAGCAGCGAGATCATCACGTTGGTCCGCTGGATAGCCTCCTTGATAGGACATTTGACCTGGCAAGGGGGAAGAACCTGCTTGACTGCAGCCTCGACCCTTGCAATCTCATCGTTCCTCAGCTGCCACATATAAGTACCTCCTTGAAATGTTTAAATAATTTTCAATTGTGCCACAGAGCCGAAAAACAAGATGCTGCGATATGGAGTTATAATAGAATGAACAACAAACCTCACCATCTGCAAAAAACTATGTAACATTATATATTGCATTACCTGTTCGGGTAGTACGAATGGGTAGATTATAGAGCGTTTGGTGAATCCTGTCAAATAAAATAGTTCGGTATTGTGAATTTTTTCCTTTGACTTTTTCGACCCCCCCATGTATGAAAAGACATAGAGAGGGTTTGAAGGGGTCTCACCGTGGATGAGGTCAGACTATCGATTAACGGAAAGGAATGCATTGCGGGAAAGGGCCAGACCATCCTGGAGGCGGCTTTAAGGAATGGTATTCGGGTGCCCCATCTCTGTTACCATCCAAGGATAAGCAGGACAGGCGCCTGCCGGATATGTATCGTACGGGTCAATGAGACGATGCTGAAGGCTTCCTGTACCGAGCCCGTTGCGGACGGGATGAGGGTTGTTACAGAAGACGATGAGATAGCGGAGATCAGAAAGGGGATATTGAAGCTTCTTCTTGCCGAGGGCGACCATAACTGTTTCTATTGCGATGCCAACGGTGAATGTGAGCTGCAAGCCCTTGTAAACATGTATAATATCGAACAGGTACCCGAGGAGTATCCCCGCCGTAACCGTGTCGTTGATTATGAAACAAGCGAGGGGCTGAAGAGGAACGAGAACAGGTGTGTGCTCTGCGGAAGGTGCATTAAGGCCTGTGCCGAGATACAGGTATCCAACGTCTGGGATTTCGCCGACAGGGGAAGCCGCACCTGCCTCACGTCGGACCTCTTTGCAAAGATCGGGGACTCCGGTTGTGTGAAATGCGGTACCTGCGTCCAGTTATGCCCCACCGGCGCCCTGTCGTTCCGGACGGTTCTTGGCAGGGGTCAGGCATGGGAGCTTGAGAAGGAATCGAGCATCTGCGTATACTGCGGCATCGGGTGCAAGATAGATTTTTATAAAAACAAGGAAGGCCTGCTCGTAAAGGCCATGGGGAATGAGGACGGTCCGAACAGGGGACATCTCTGTGTGAAGGGAAGGTTCGGTTTTGATTTTGTACAGAATCCGAAGAGGCTTTCAAGACCCCTTATCAGGGAAAACGGGGTATTCGGGGAGACGACCTGGGATGAGGCGCTCGATCTCGTTGCCAATAAGCTTATGGAGATAAGGAGAAGACACGGCCCCGATTCGATTGCCGCGCTGTCCTCGGCAAAGTGTACAAACGAGGAAAACTACCTGATGCAGAAGTTCATGCGCGCAGTGATCGGGACGAATAACGTCGATCACTGCGCCCGTCTCTGTCACAGCTCAACCGTCGCCGGTCTGGCGGCTGTATTCGGTTCCGGGGCAATGACGAATTCTATCAGGGAAGTACCCCTCAGCGACGGTTTCCTGGTGATCGGTTCCAATACGACGGAGAACCACCCTGTCCTCGGCTCGATGATCAAGGATGCGGTTATCAATAAAGGCAAAGGGCTGATCGTTGCCGACCCCAGAAGGATCGAGCTTTCAAGGTATGCGGACTACTATTTCCAGGTCAAACCCGGTACGAACATTGCGATACTCAACGGTCTGATGCATGTCCTGATAGAAGAAGGGCTGTACGATAAGGGGTTTGTTGCAGGCAGGACCGAAGGTTTTCAAGAACTTGCCGGGACCCTTGAAAAATATACCCCTGAATTCGTGGCAGAGGTCTGTGGGTTGGATAACCCTGAAGACATTCCGAAGGCAGCCCGGCTCATGGCAAGGCTGAAACCGATGGCACTCTATTACTCCATGGGCATCACACAGTTTGTATCCGGTGTGAACGGCGTCAAGTCAACCGCAAACCTCCAGATGCTGCTCGGCAATATCGGTGTCCCCGGCGGCGGGGTAAACCCGCTTCGGGGCCAGAACAATGTTCAGGGCGCCTGCGATATGGGCGCGCTTCCCCTGTCATATCCGGCATACCAGTCTGTGACGGACGAAGAGAACAGGGCACGGTTTGAAGAGGCATGGGGCGTTACGGGGCTGCCGGTCAAACCCGGACTGACGGTCGTTGAGATGCTCAACGCGGCAATCGGGGGACAGGTGAGGGCCATATACGCGATGGGTGAAAACCCTGTTATGTCCGACCCGAACCAGCACCACGTCATTGAGGCGCTGGGGGCACTCGATTTCCTGGTTGTCCAGGATATATTCTTCACGGAGACGGCCCGGTACGCCGATGTGGTCCTGCCGGCCTCCGCATTTATCGAGAAGAAGGGGACGATAACCAACACTGAAAGAAGGGTGCAGCCCATGCACCGGGTCCTCCCGTCATGGGGTGACGCGAGGGACGACTGGTGGATCACTGCCGGGATAGCGAAACGCATGGGGGCAAAATGGGATTACAGGGGACCTGAGGACATCTTCGAGGAGATGCGGACCGTTACCCCATCCTATGCAGGGATTACCTATGAAAGGATAGAAAGGGAACTCATACAGTGGCCCTGTCCCACAACGGGGCATCCGGGGACCCAGTATCTTCACAAAGACAGGTTCCCCCGCGGTCCCGGGCTCTTTACGGCCGTAGAATATACCCCGCCGGCAGAGGGGACAGACGCTGAATACCCGATGATATTGACAACGGGCCGCCTGCTTGAGCATTTCCATACCGGGACCATGACGAGAAACTCGAAGGTGCTTGATGAGCTTGTGCCGGAAGGGTTTGTTGAAATAAACCCCAACGATGCAAAGAACTATAATATCGGCGACGGCGAGGTAATATCGGTATCCTCGAGGAGGGGCAGCATCCGGATAAAGGCGAGGGTAACCGAAAGATCGAAACCCAACATGGTCTTTATCCCTTTTCACTTCTACGAGGCGGCCGCAAACAAGCTTACCATCGATGCCCTTGACCCAACGTGCAAGATCCCGGAGTACAAGGTCTGCTCATGCAGGATTGAGAAGATCTATCAGTGAAGCGGCGACAGAGATGATAACGACAGAGGACATAAAAAGAGTCATAGAAAGGAGAGGCGGCGCGAGGGAGCACCTCATGTACATACTGCGCGACCTCGAGTATCTCTCCGGAAAAAATCAGCTTGACCTGGATACGCTTGCAAAGGTCGCGGAGCTGACCGATATCCCCAAAAGCGCTGTCGGCGGTTTTGTCGGATTCTACAGGATGTTCGGGACAAGCCCGCGGGCGCCTTTTGTCGTCCGTGTTTGCAGATCGGGACCCTGCCACGTGATGGGCGCACGGACGGTCTTTGACCATATCGAGGAACATCTCGGGATAAAACCCGGCGAGGCAACGCCTGACGGATTGTTTTACCTTGAAACGTGCGAATGTCTCGGCGTCTGCTCCGTTGCCCCTGCAATGATGATCAACTATGATATCCACGGCAATCTCACCCGGGAGAAGATAAAGGAGATCTTTGAAAGCTACCGATCCGGAAGGCCCGTTTTCGGTGAGGAATACGGCCCCGAGATAGAGGCAAGGACATGCATTATCAATGATGACCGTCAGACCCGAAGGCTCCTCGAAAAGATCGGGAAGATAGATCCCTTAAGCATTGACAGCTACATCGAAAGCGGCGGTTATAATGCGATCGGAAAGGCCGTCAGGGAGTACACGTCCGAAGAGGTCATCGATATCGTAAAGGATTCAGGCCTGAGGGGAAGGGGCGGTGCAGGTTTTCCGGCAGGCCTCAAATGGTCTTTCATGCCAAAGGGCGATATGCAGAAATGTATTATCTGCAACGCCGACGAAGGAGAGCCGGGCACCTACAAGGACAGGATACTCATGGAAGAGGATCCCCACATGATCCTCGAAGGGATGCTCATATGCGGGTATGCCACAGGCGCAAGCCTCGGTTACATATACGTGAGAGGGGAGTTCAGACGTGCGATCGAACGGCTTCAGAGGGCGATAGGCCAGGCAAAGGAGAGAGGCATACTGGGGAGGCGCATCGCCGGTTCCGCCTTCGGTTTTGATATCTCCATCAAGGAAGGCGGAGGCGCTTACGTCTGCGGTGAAGAATCGTCGCTGATCAACTCAATGGAGGGGAAGAGGGGTTATCCGCGGTTCAGGCCGCCGTTCCCCGCGGGTGCGGGTTTCATGGGTCTGCCGTCAAACGTCAACAACGTTGAGACATATGCATCGGTGCCGATGATAATCGAGCGCGGCGCGGACTGGTATAGATCCGTTGGAACAGGGCAGTGTTCGGGGACCAAGCTCTACTGTCTGTCGGGCAGGATGAAGCGGGTCGGTCTCGTCGAGCTCCCCATGGGAACAACCCTTCGTGAGATCATCGATGTCTACGGCGAGGGGGTCAAAGAGGGCAAGTCCTTTAAGTTCGCACAGGTCGGAGGCGCTGCCGGCGGGATCCTGGGAAAGGACCTCCTTGACCTCCCCCTCGATATAGACCGGACAGTGCAGGCCGGTGTCACACTCGGTTCCGGCGTTGTCCTTGTCTGCGACGAGGATACCTGCGCCGTCGATTTTCTCCTCAATATCCTCAGTTTCTTTGAGCACGAATCATGCGGCCAGTGTGTGCCCTGCAGGGTAGGGACATCACACCTCCATTACCTTGCAAAGAAATTTGCAATGAGGGAAGCGGTCCCCGGAGATATAGACAGGATGATCGAAAAGGCTCAATTGATGAAAAAGGCTTCACTCTGTGCCCTCGGACAATCGCCCCTGTTGCCGCTCACCACGGTTCTGAAATATTTCAGGGACGAGTTTATGAGACACTGCGACCCCGGTTACGCGTGTCCTGAATGTGACAGGACCATAAAGAGGTTTTACAGGCAGTACGCGCCTTCCGTTTTCCTTCCCGGAGCTCCTTACTTAAAGGGGTGACATAAAGACAACTGCTTCGCAAATCCCGTCTGCAGCAGTTTATCGACGTCGCCGATGGCATGTTCAAGGGTACTGTCGAAATCGATTGACCCGAGGAACGCGGTCCGGTCTCCGGCGACCTTGGCGGCCGTGCCCGCACGTTGCCCTGTAAGCATATTTTCAATAAGGCCCAGGACCGGAAGACGGAGTTCCTGCAGGATGGCAAGTTCTCTTTTTGTTACCTCTGTGGCCAGCTTTGAGGGGGTAGTGACGAGGATAAATTCCATTCGCTTGATAAGCCGTATCACGTCGAGGGCTGTGTCCGCCATCCCGGGCGGCATATCGATGATAAGAAAATCCAGTTCGCCCCAGAGGGTTACCGCAAGGAGCTCGATGATCGCGTTGGAGATCTCTTTACCCCGCAGCGGCGCAGGGTTGTCGCCGGTAAAATAGATGATCGACATGAACCGGATACCACTCGCATCCGGCGGTATGAGCCCCTTGTCCTCTTCCGGGAAGAGACCTTCAACGCCGAGTATAACGTGAGCGGACGGTCCCCCGAAATCGAGGTCTAAAAGACCTGTCCTGTATCCCTCTTTTGCGAGCGCAAGGGCCAGGACCGATGCAACGGAACTCTTGCCCGTCCCTCCCTTGCCTCCGGATACGGCAATGATCCTCTTTATGTCCTGAAGCCGTTTGTCGATGATATGCAGCCTCGGGTCCATCAGTGCTCGCCCTCTATGGCCTCTATCCAGACCCCGCGTCCTTTTACGATCTCGAAGTCAGGACTGGAACATTCAGGACACCGGATATACACGTGCGCGATCTCCGGGATGAAGTGGATGGCCTCTGCTTCATCTTCTCCCGGCCTGCAGCTCGCATCGTCAAAGCTCCAGGTCTTGCCGCAGACCTCGCAACGGAGGATATTTTTTTCAATCTCAATCCTCACGGCATCGCTGTCCAGGACAAGCTCATAGGCCTTCATAACGTTTTCGAGTGCGAACCGGAATATTTCGATGTCAATCTGCTGCAACTCGCCGACCTTTACATCCACCTTCGTGACCTTGCGTATGTTGTTCAACCTGATTTCGTCAACAACGGCGGTGATCACCGACTCTGCAAGCGCCCACTCATGCATAGTATACCCCTGATAAAGAATTCCGTCCGAAATATATAGCAGATAAGGGCTTAGTTTGGAATACAAAAATATCCGGCGGCTGTCGGCTGACAGCTATCAGATGCTTTTTCATACCTGAAGTGGTATCATGAGTATAGAGGAATAGAGATATGGGACTTGTTCGCATAACCGACCCCGGAGTGAAGCTTATTATGGTAGGAGGCAAGGGCGGCGTAGGCAAGACAACCTGCGCCTCCGCGATTGCCCTGAAGATTGCCATGGAAGGGAAGAAGGTGCTTGTTATCTCCAGCGATCCGACGCCTTCGCTCTCGGACATCTTCGATATTGCCGTCGGAGACCGGGAAAGGAGGGTGCACGATCAGTACGAGCTGTACGGTCTTGAAGTCTCCTCCGAGATCGTTCTCAAACGGTGGAAAGAGAGGTTCGGCCCGGAGATCTACGAAGTAGTCTCCTCCTTCGCCAGCGTGGATTATGATTTCGTCGATTACATCGGGACTGCGCCGGGCATAGAAGAGGAATACATGCTGAATTTCATCATGGAACTTGTGGAAGGCGGCACCTATGATGTCGTCGTATGGGATACGGCCCCGGCAGGGCATACACTGAGGCTCTTAAAGCTGCCCGAGCTTTTTCTCGCCCACATGGAGGCCGCAACGAAGTTCTATATGAATATCTACAGCCATTTTGAAAAACTGAAGAACACGCTGAAGCTCAATGATTCGAAGAGGACGCTGCTGGAGATCATCGCAAGCTGGGAGGCCCTGGCAGAGCGGATCGTAGCCTTCATAAGGAACGGGGAGGCGGTGAAGTATCTTCTGGTGACCATACCGGAGGCCCTCGGTGTAAGGTTGACGGAGAGGGTGATAAAAGAGCTTGAGGAGAACCGCCTGGCAGTTGAAAATATCATTATCAATAATGTTGTGAAAGATGAGGATTGTGAATTCCACAGGATGCGTAAAGAGATGCAGGAGCACTATATCCGGCTGATCATGGCCACGTACGGCGGGAAGAACATCATTCTTCTCCACCTTTCCCCATATGAGATAAAGGGATTGGAGAGGATCGAAGAGGTGGCGAAAAGGCTTTTTGAATAAATATGGCCCATGGCTGAAAAGATCGGGAATAACAGATGCAGAAATTGCGGATAACGGGAGGCTATTTAAAGGGAAGAAGCATTGCGACGCTCAAAGGCGGTGTCGCGCGGTATACCTCCTCGAAGGTAAGGGAAGCGATATTCAACATTATCGGCGATGTAAAAGGGAAGAGGGTGCTCGATCTCTACGCCGGATCAGGCTCATTTTCCGTTGAGGCGATAAGCAGGGGAGCGGCGGAGGCGACGTGCGTTGAAAACTCCGGGGCAATGGCCGGCCGGTTGAAGGAGAACGCGGTCCTACTGTCGATAAATAAATATTGCCAAGTACTCTATATGGATGTAAGATATGCAATCCCTTTGCTGCACGGGAGAAAGTCCTGTTACGACATTATCTTTATGGATCCTCCCTATGAGAAAGGGTACATCGAGGAAACGATGGGGTTATTGAAAACCCACGCAGTGTATAGCCGGAATGCCACAATTCTCCTGGAGTACTCGAAAAGAGAACGTCTGGATTCCTCATGCAAAGAAGGATTGACCGAAGTTACAACGAGGAGATATGGCGATACGGTTATTACAATACTTGAACCGCGTATCACATCCTGAAGACGCGGGTGGGTGTTCTTATTATTCATCTTCAGAGTGTGCGTGTTGAATAATACCACGGGCTTGCCCGTTAGAATCTATACAGGGAGTTATCAATGAAAAAAAAGATAGCAGTGTATCCGGGCTCTTTCGACCCTATTACCCTTGGACATCTGGATATACTCACGCGCGGGCTGGAACTTTTCGACAGGATCATTATCGCCGTTGCCAACAACATTGAGAAAAATGCCCTTTTCAGCGTCCAGGAGAGGATGGAGCTTATAGGGCTTGCGATCGACCACGACGAACACGTGATCATAGACACCTTCGAAGGATTGCTCGTTGATTACGTGAAGAAGGTCAACGCGCGATTTGTGTTAAGGGGATTGCGGGCAATGAGCGACTTTGAATACGAGTTTCAGATGGCGTCGATGAACAGGAACCTCAATCAGGACATGGATACGATCTTTATGATGACGAGCAAGGATTATTTTTTTCTGAGTTCGAGAACGATCAAGGAAGTGGCAGGCTTCGGCGGATGCGTCCGGGACCTCGTTCCCCCCGCGGTAGAAAAAAGGCTCAAGGAGAAATTCTCACAGCAATGAAAAAACTCTGCACCCTGGTACTGACAGGGTTTTTATTTACTCTGTCTGTTTTCGTCCCCGGTCTTTTTGCAAAAGACCTTTGCACGATCAGGATCAACGGCGTTATCAGTCCTCCTGTTGCAGGATTTATCAAGGAGTCTATCGAAAAATGCAGTGAAAAAGGCGGTGAGGCGCTTATGATCCTCCTCGATACGCCGGGAGGTCTTGATACCTCCATGAGGGACATTATCAAAGACATCATGGATTCCACCGTACCCGTCATCGTCTACGTATATCCTCCGGGCGCGAGGGCGGCCTCTGCAGGGGCGATCATACTCCTTTCCTCACACATAGCGGCGATGGCGCCGGGCACCAACGTGGGTGCGGCGCACCCCGTGACCATCGGCAAAGAACAGGTAGAGAAAGAGGTTGCCAGGAAGGCGGTGAATGACGCGGAGGCATACGCCCGCAGCATCGCGATGAAAAGAGGCAGGAACGTGGAGTGGGCGGCAAAGGCAGTAAAGGAAAGCTCGTCGATAACCGCCAAGGATGCCCTTGAAAAACATGTTATCGATGTAGTGGCCGACAACATCGATGAACTGCTCGCGAAGATAGACGGGAAAAAGGTGGACGTGAAGGGAACACAGGTGACGTTGAGGACAAAGGGCGCTGTCAGGGTTGATATCGAGATGCCCCTGAAGTACAGATTGCTTTCCTACCTCAGCGATCCCAACGTGGCGTACATACTGATGATGATGGGCATATACGGGATCCTCTTCGAGATATACAGCCCCGGCACCATATTCCCCGGCGTTATAGGCGGCATATCGATGATCCTGGCGCTCTATGCGTTCCAGACAATACCGATCAGCTTCGCGGGGCTTGCGCTGATCTTCCTCGGCGTCATATTCTTCGTTCTTGAATTGAAGATCGTGAGCCATGGATTGCTGGGCATTGCGGGTGTCGTATCGATTGTGATAGGCTCTATTATGCTCATAGACCTGCCTTCCAGCATACTGTCCATATCGTGGAAGACGATACTTGTTGTAGCAATAGTGTCGGCGGCATTCATCTTCGGCATCCTTTCCTATGCCGTAAAGGCCCAGCTCTCGAAGGTAAAGACAGGCAAGGAAGGTCTTGTCGGGGAGACGGGCGTTGCCAGGACCGATATTGCCGGTAAGGGCAAGGTGTCGCTCCATGGCGAGATCTGGGAGGCCAGAAGCGATGAGCGTATTGAAAAGGGCGAAGAGGTCATTGTGACCGGTGTAGAAAAGCTTGTAGTGAAGGTTCAAAAAAAAGGAGGGTAACATGAGTATACTTCCAGCCTATTTTTTCATAATAATCATCATAATATTTTTTCTTGCAAGCGCCATAAAGATACTCAATGAGTACGAACGCGGCGTGATCTTCAGACTCGGAAGGGTGCTCGGTAACCCGAAGGGTCCCGGTCTTATCATCCTGATCCCGATCATTGACAGGATGGTCAAGGTGAGCCTCAGGACCGTTGTCCTCGATGTCCCATCCCAGGACGTGATCACGCGGGATAACGTCTCCATCAAGGTCAATGCCGTGGTCTATTTCAGGGTCGTCGATGCCCTGAAGGCGATCATCGACGTGGAGAATTACCTCTATGCGACGAGCCAGCTTTCACAGACGACCCTCCGGAGCGTCCTGGGCCAGGCAGAGCTTGACGACCTGTTGTCCCACAGGGAACAGATAAACGAAAGGTTGCAGGAGATCCTCGACCTCCATACGGAGCCGTGGGGCATCAAGGTATCGAACGTGGAGGTAAAGAACGTTGACCTCCCGCAGGAGATGCAGAGGGCCATCGCGCGGCAGGCCGAGGCAGAGCGTGAAAGAAGGGCGAAGGTCATCGGCGCGGAAGGCGAATACCAGGCATCGACGAAGCTTGCCGAGGCCTCGGATATACTCTCCAAAAATCCCATGGCGCTCCAGTTGCGTTACCTCCAGACGCTCATCGAGATCTCCACGGAGAAGAATTCAACGATCGTCTTCCCTCTCCCGATAGATATCATGAAGGTCTTTATGGACAAGGTTAAAGGATCAGAATAATGACTGTAAAAAAGTGGATCATCGTCGGGCTGCTGTTTTTTTTCTGGACGGGCCTTGCCGATGCTAAGCCCGCTGCCTCAAGGAGGGCAAAGGTCGCAAAGAAACCCAGGGCAGCAGAAGTGAAATCCGACAAAGAGCCGTACAAGGCGTACATCGTTATGGAGACCGGCACCGGGAAGATCCTGGAAGGAGAAAACGTCCACCAGAAACGTCCCCCCGCGAGCATCACGAAGCTGATGGTCGCCTGCATCGTCATGGAGAAGATCGCAAAAGGGAATGTCAAACTGACGGATATGGTCACCACGTCAAAGGAGGCCTCCAAGATAGGCGGGAGCCAGGTCTACCTCAAGGAAGGCGAGGCCTTTCCCTTGGAAGATATGATGAAGGCCATGATGGTCGCCTCGGCAAACGATGCCGCCTATGCCATCGCCGAGTTTATCGCAGGCAGCGAGGAAGAGTTCGTTGCCATGATGAATGAAAAGGCAAAGGCCCTAAACCTTGTCGATACGGAATTCCATTCCGTACACGGGTTGCCGCCGTCAAAAGGCGAGAAAGAGGACATCACCTCCTGCAGCGACCTTGCGATCCTCGCAAGGGAGCTCTTGAAATACCCCAAGCTTCTCGATTGGACGGCGATCAAGACAGATTCTTTCAGGGACGGCAAGTTTACCCTGACGAATACGAACAAGCTCCTTGTTAAATTTCCGGGCACCGATGGATTGAAGACGGGCTATTACCGTGAAGCGGGATTCAACATCGTGGCAACGGCAAAACGCAATGACCTGCGGTTTGTTGTCGTGGTCATGGGAAGTCCCACCGGGAAGATACGGGACAATGTTGCTGCGGAAAAGTTGAAAAAGGCATTTGCCCAGTATAAAATGTTGAACATTGTCAAAAAGGGCGAACTGGTCGACAAGGATATCATGCTTACCGACGGTAAATACCGGAAGATGAAAGGGGTAACGGACCGGGATTTTTCCTACCCCATCCCTGCTGACAAGAAGGCCAACGTTAAAAAGGAGATCATTCTCCCTGAAAAGGTGAAGGGTGAGATCAGGGAGGGACAGAAGCTTGGCGAAATGGTTATCAAACTCGATAATGATACTATCGGAAAGGTCGATATCATCTCACCGGTATTTGTACCGAAGGCAAACCTCTTCACGAGGCTTATAAGAAGACTGGGACTTAATATATGATGATGCGTGCTGCGGAAAAACAATTTTCTATGTTGAAGGACAAAGAGATCATAGTGGGTATAACCGGCGGTATCGCCGCCTACAAGACTGCCGAACTGGTAAGGCAGCTCACGAAAAAAGGGGCGAACGTCCACGTTGTGATGACAAAGAACGCTATGGAATTCGTCACGCCGCTTACATTTCAGACCATATCGGGCAACCCTGTGATCCACGAGATGTTTGAACTTTTTGCCGGTTCCAAGATCGGGCACATCGCCCTCTCCGACATAGCGGACCAGCTCGTTATAGTACCTGCTACTGCGAATATAATAGGGAAGGTGGCAAACGGTATCGCTGATGATTTTCTCTCCACCATGGTGATGGCGACGACGGTCCCTGTGTTTTTTGTCCCTTCGATGAACACGAAGATGTGGAGCAGCAAGATTGTGGAGGCGAACATACAGAAGCTGAAGGACGCCGGTTATGAACTTATGGAACCGGCCAGCGGCGATCTCGCCTGCGGCACCGAAGGCAAAGGAAGGCTGCCCGCTTTAGAAGAGATACTCGAAAAGATGGAGGATATCTTTACCGGAAAGGACCTGGCGGGGGAAAGGATGCTCGTAACGGCAGGCCCGACCATGGAGTATATCGACCCCGTACGGTGTATTACGAACAGGTCTTCGGGAAAGATGGGGTATGCCATAGCGAAAATGGCGAAGCGGAGAGGCGCTGACGTTGCGCTTATCACCGGCCCGACCTCTATACAGTTTCCGAGAAACGACATCGATATCGTCCACGTTACAACTGCATTGGAGATGCGGAACGTTGTTATGGAACATTACAGAAGTGCCAGCGTTATTGTCATGACCGCGGCGGTTGCAGACTTCAGGTGCAGGGAAGAGAACTGCCAGAAGATAAAGAAAAAAGGCGACAATAGCTGCATGATGCTGGAACTCGAAAGGAATCCCGATATAATCGCCGAGCTGGGAAAGGTAAAAGAGGAGAGGATTGTCGTCGGTTTTGCGGCAGAAACGGAAAACTTATTCGACAATGCCAGGGAGAAGCTTAAAAATAAGAACCTGGACCTCATTGTTGCCAACAATGTAGCAAAACCGGGGATCGGTTTCGGCTCTGACAATAACGAGGTAACGATCATAGCGAGATCGGGCAAGATGAAACAGGTGCCGCTTCTGAGCAAAGACGAAATATCGAACATCATCCTCGACTCGATAAAAAAGATCTTGAAGAAAAAAAGGACTAAAGACGATTGGTACTGACCCATCATCCCATACAGTGCGTAAAGACCCGTTCTGATCTTTTCATACCATCAATAGTTTTTCTGCTCATCCTGTTATTCCTGCTATCTTTTTCAACACCGTCGTTCTCGAAAGAAGACAAAGTTGTTGAAGTCGTCGAAACGGCGAGCAAGTCCATTGTGAATATTAAGACGGAAGAGCTTACAAAGATGACAGGGGAAGAGAAGAAGCCATCCTTTTTCAAAAAATATTTTGCAGGAGAAGAAGAGGAAGAGGAGATCTCCGAGAATATCGGCTCAGGGGTCGTGCTGGATCCGAAAGGGATTATTGTCACCAACGAGCATCTTATTTCCAAGGCGATAAACATACGGGTAAAGTTTATTAACGGCAAGGAATATAGCGCCTATGTCCTTGGCAGCGACCCCGAATATGATATAGCGCTCCTGAAGATTACGGACAAGGATGATTTCCCGTATATAAAGATTACCAAGACAAAAGGCATAAAGGTCGGCGAAAAGGCAATCGTTATAGGCAATCCGTACGGTCTTTCGAGCTCCGTTACCGTCGGCGTGGTGAGCGCCCTGGGCAGAAACCTGAGGATAGAAAACAGGATATATGCGAACCTTATTCAGACCGATGCCTCCATCAACCCCGGCAACAGCGGAGGGCTTCTCCTGGATGCCGAGGGAAATCCCCTGGGGATCGTCACTGCGATATACGGCGAGGGCAAAGGCATAGGGTTCGCTATCCCGATAGAAGATGTGATGAGCATGCTCTCCGAGTTCCTGGAAAGTTCGTCACGGAGGCCGATCCTCGGACTCTTCATGGAGAAGAGAAAGGATGACAAGGGCACGTTCCTTTATGTCGACAGGATAATTCCGAAAAGCCCCGCAGAGAAAAACGGTATACGCGCAGGGGACAGGATCGTTGAACTGAACAAGAAGAAGATACGGGAAGGTATGAAGCTGCAGAGCATCATACGGAGCGTGAAGGGTAAAAACACTATCCAGCTCAAGATAGTACGGGGGGCAAAACCCTATCTCGTCAGCGTTGACCTCGAAGATATCCAGAATTACACACCGGCCTCCATTGACGAAAGCCTTTGCGGCATCAGGATTTCGGATATCAAGGGATATCCTAAGCTGAAATACAAGCTGAAAGACAGGGAAGGGGTTGTCGTGACCAAGGTATACACCGGCGGTCTCGGTGAGAAGGCCGGTCTGCACGTGGGCGACGCGATCGTTAAAATCAACAACAACAAGATTGCCGATACGGAAAACTTCAACACCTTCATGATCGAAGGGTTGCAGAGGAACTATATCCTGTACCAGATAAAAAGAAGCGACAGCATGTTTTTTCTGCCTGTCAAGCTCGATACACTTCTTTAGAGGGAGGGCACAATGGAAGACGAAAAAGTTATTGCCGATGATAAAGGCGCAGAAGCAAAAGAAGGGGCACCCCGTAAGGACGTAAATGAGGAGCAATTCTTTCCCGAATTGACGTTTACCACCTTTCTCCTCTCCCTCTCTACGTCTGCCATTGTGAGCCTTGGGGAGCTGCCCGATCCGGTAAAGAATGAACAGTGCGTCAACCTTTCCCTTGCAAAACAGACCATCGGCATCATCGAGATACTCAAAGAAAAGACAAAAGGGAACCTGAACGACGAGGAAGAGCGGCTCATCAACGGGATACTCTATGACCTGCGGCTGAAGTATGTCAACGCGGCGAAGGAATGCAAAGGGTAAGACGGCAGGGGAAACAGAAACTGTTCAACGTTCAACGTTAAAACAAAATTTCGCCGAACGCCGGCGACCCGCAAGCGGGTGCCCCGACACCGAACGGATTTCGTAGAATCTCGATATACGATATACGATTTGCCATGAGCTATGAGCTGGCGTTAAAGACTTTCCCGAATATTGTATCCACGTTCCGGAAATAATGGTCGTTGCTGCATGTCGCCCGGATCTCTTCGCTGCTTAAGTATTTCCCGATATCCGCATCCTTTGTAAGCTCTGTGACGAAGTCGAGCCGGTTCTCGTAGCAGTGCATGGCGACCTTCTGGGTGAGCTTGTATGCCTCCTGCCTTGTCAGCCCTTTGTGGATAAGGGCGATGAGGATCGCCTCGGAGTGGTAAAGCCCCTTTGAGATATTCATGTTCTCCAGCATCTTTTCCGGATAGACGATGAGGTTCTTGTAGAGGTTCTTTACCCTCTCGAACATGTAATCGAGGGCGATCGTCGCGTCAGGCGCTATAACGCGCTCGACAGAGGAGTGGCTGATGTCGCGTTCATGCCAGAGCGGGACGTTTTCCATGGATGACACGGCATAGCCGTGGAGAAGCCGAGCAAGCCCGCAGAGGTTTTCCGAGGCAATGGGGTTTCGCTTGTGGGGCATTGCCGAAGAGCCCGTCTGACCTTTTGAAAAGAATTCCTCTGCCTCGCCGACCTCTGTCCGCTGGAGGCTCCTGATCTCCATGGCCATCCTCTCTATCGATGAGCCGATGAGGGCGAGCGTGGTAAAGAACTCCGCGTGATAATCGCGCGGAATGATCTGCGATGATATGGGCGCCGGCTTCAGTCCCAGTTTGCTGCATACGTACTCCTCGACAAAGGGCGGCACATGGGCATAGGTGCCGACGGCCCCTGATATCTTGCCGTAACTGATGCGTTCACGGGCAGCCTTCATCCGTTCGAAGTTCCTTCTCATCTCATCATAGAAATGCGCTATCTTGAGACCGAACGTGACAGGCTCCGCGTGGATGCCGTGGGTCCTGCCGATGGCAGGGGTCATCTTGTACTGGTAGGCCTTATCTTTCAGCACGTCCATGAGGGCGGTGATGTCGTTAATCAGTATTTCTGAGGCCTCTTTTAAGAGACAGGCAAAGGACGTGTCGAGGATATCCGACGACGTGATCCCCATGTGGATGTATTTGGAGGATGGTCCCACGTATTCCGATACACACTCTATGAATGCCACAACGTCGTGTTTTGTCCTCTTTTCAATCTCGAGGATCTTCCCCACGTCGAAGCGCGCCTTCTCTTTGATCGCCTTCAGGTCTTCCTGCGGGATAAGGGACAGTTCTCCATAGGCCTCGCATATCAGGACCTCTATGTCGAGCCACTTACTGAACCTGTTCTCGTCGGTCCATACCTTTGCCATCCTTTGTAATGTATACCGTTCGATCATGCCCGTATCTTACCTGATATGTATTGTGTTGTCAACGCACCCGTTGCGCTGTCTCATTTCGCCCGGCCTATGGGCATGATATAGACAGGCTGCCTGTTTTCGGGCATATTCAACGCCTTCCTGACGGACTCATCCACGAACCCCGCCATCACGACACCACCGATGCCGAGGGAGATACCCTGGAGATATACATTCTGCGCTGCGTGGCCGGCTTCAAGGAATATCCATCTCTGGGTGGTGGTACGCTCGGACTTCCCGAAGAATACAAGGACGGCGGGGGCATTCTTTATCGGTGCCTGCCCTACTGCCTTGAAGAGCTCTTCCTTGATATCGCCGTCGGCGACCTTCACAAGTCCGTGGCCGTTCGGCTCATACCTGTACATGCCTTTTTGCAGGTTTGTTACATTGCCCGGAAGGAGGTACACCTCCAGGAGGTATGCCGCCCGCGCAGACGGCGCCGTCCTGAGTCCCCGTTTCGGCTCTGTTATGCCCTGGCAGGCCCAGAGGAGTTGGGATATCTCAGGGATGGTGAGAGGGTCTTCGCGGTAGCTCCTTACCGACCGTCTCTCGGTGAGCGCCTTCTCGACGGATACATTGCCCTGATGGTGCGGCGCAGGCAGTTTTATCATTTCACCTGCGGGTTGTTTGTCCTGGGCGCAGACTTGGAAATCCGGAAGAAGGGAAGGGAAGAGGGGGAGAGTAGGGGAAAGAAAAAAGACAAAGACGATAGCCGCCATGGAAGAGATCACAAAGGCATGTTTTTTCATCGTTGCCTCCCTGAATTATAGATTTTCCTAAACGGCAATTCTCTTGAAGATTGCCGGTACAATACTGTGGGTTGAGCGGGAATTTATCGATGCCCACTCCGTCTTTAATCCTTCAACAAGCGGTGCGTTCCTGTCGGTGAGGATGGACGATTCTCCCAGTTCGTTGTCTGCCGAATCATAGTCTGTCGCAGGTATGATCCTGTACCTTTTCTTCGTCGCGTCCATCTCGATGAGGCAGAGGGTATAACGGAACCGCTGGTAACCCGTGACCGGCAATCCCGCCCCCTTCCTCTGTTCAATGTATCTTTTTGCCGCCTCTTTCTTCTTGAACGTCAATGATACCCATACGGCGAATTTTGGAGGGATCGGCCTGTAGCACTCCATGGAAGCGAAGATCCCGTCCTCGCCGCCTTCCGTATCGATGATCTTGTCGAGGTCGCAGTAAGAGATTATCTCCTCGTCTTCAAAGATCGGTTTCCAGTTCCACATATGTATCTCCTTTTCACACAGACGCAAGGTTGTTTACGTATTGAATATAGCGCTCCACATTGAACTTTGATCTGCATCCATTATAACTCATGTACCTGATTTTACCAAAAACATTCCGCTCGCCCCATGCCCTGTCGTGTACGCCCCCTATACTCCAGGCAATGCCGGCATACCCGTTGGGGTCCCTGCCGTCGAGCTCGTAGCGGTTGTTCAGGTAGATTGCCGTTTCCATCGCCTCTTCGGGCGATCCCGACCATTCGAAGATCTTCTTGGCCCAGTACATCCTCATGTAGCCGTGCATTTTGCCCCTTATGGCCATCTCAAGCTGGGCAGCGTTCCAGAGGTCGTCGTGGGTCCTGCCCCTTTCAAACTCCTCCATACTGTACCTGTAGGCCCTTTTATCCTTCCTGTGGGCATTGAGCGTTGTCTTTGCCCATTCAGGGAATCCCTCAAAGCTGTCGTAATGAGGATTGTAAAGGCAGAAATTATCAGAGAGCTCCCTCCGGACGATCAGCTCTTCAAGGAAA
>MVRS01000218.1 GCA_002067975.1 Syntrophorhabdus sp. PtaU1.Bin058 | reverse complement strand
CTGGCCTCCGTATCTTCCGAAATATCCCTTCATATCTCCGCACTCCTCACCTTTTTTACAAGGTTTTTCATTTTTCGTACATCCTTCTTCCCTTTATATTTTTCAATGGAACTGACAAGGTCGATGCCGAAGGGCCTTAACTGCAGAATGCCGGCGACGTTCTCTTCGCTTACACCGCCAGCGATAAAGGCCCTGTCAAGGGCGCTGTGGCCCTTCAGCATATTCATGTTAAACGGCACGCCCGATCCGCCGAACCCGCTCGTATAGCTGTCGAAGAGGACGAGCCCGTCGGCGGCCACACCGGGGAGCCTGTCCCCGACCCTGTACGCCGATATCCTCTTTTCTGCCTTTACCTCATCGCAGACCGCTTCACCATAGACCTGGGCAAAATCCAGGTTGCAGTAATCGACTATCTCCCGGACCTCATCCCCGGTCTCCTCCACGAATACGCCGACCGTCTTGATCCTCCCGGCAAGCAAGTCCGTGATCCTTCTTGCCGTCTTCGGCTCAATATACCTTGCACTCTTCCTGTAGAAGACAAAACCGATAAAGTCCACCGACAGGTCAACAGCCGCCATGCAGTCATCCGTGTTCGTCATGCCGCAGAATTTTATCTTAAACCCAGATATTTCCTTTGAAACGGTGTCGGGTTGTCCTGAGCAAACCGTCGTGAGGGAAGGGCAGCGGAGAGCGGAGAGCGGAGAGCGGAGAGATAAACTTCTCAAAGAATTATCTTTTTTTGGTTTCTTACTATTCACTATTCACCATTCACTATTCACTGCCTTTATTAAGCGTGTTTGCGAGGGACATCCCGACACCGTTTTTTCTGATAGAATATCTGGGTTAAACATAAAGCAGCTCCCGGAACACGGCCTCCGGTTCCTTTGCCCTCATCAACGTCTCCCCGATCAGAAAACCGTTTGCCCTGCCGAGCCTCTCTATGTCCCGCCTCGACTTAATGCCGCTTTCAGCTATCCTCATCGGCGCGTCCACGCAGGAGAGCATCTCCTCTACTGAGCCGAGGTCGATCCTGAGGGTATCCAGGTCCCTCGCGTTGACGCCGATTATCTCAGGTTGCAGCCCGTCTATCCTGTCGATCTCTTCCTTCCGGTGGATCTCCACAAGGCAGTTCAGGCCGAGCTCCCTTGCATAAAGGTAAAGGGTCTTCAGCCTCTCCTTATCGAGGATCCTCGCGATGAGAAGGACAATGTCGGCGCCTTTCGAACAGGCGAGGTCTATCTGCGACTCGTCGATGATAAAGTCCTTGCAGAGAATCGGCAGGCGGGTCTTTCCTGCTACCTCTTCGAGGAGGTCGAAGCTCCCGCTGAACCAGGTTTTATCGGTGAGCACGCTTATCCCCTTCGCGTATCTCGAATATACGGCGATCCTCTCTTCGTCGATCTCCGCTATGGCCCCCGCGGACGGCGATCTCCTCTTCAGCTCTGCGATGATATTGACGCCGTCCCCGAACGCAAGCGGTATAAATGGTTTTTCCCTCGGCGGGAACCGGCGGCCTTTCAGCCTCTCTATCTCCTTTCTCTTCGTTGCAAGGATCGCGTCTATCATGACGAAAGCTCCACCAGTTTTTCATAGGCCCTTCCGTCCTTCATCGCCTCCCCGGCAAGCATGAACGCCTTTCGCAGATCCCCTTCGACCTCTGCCAGCACCAGCGCGAACGCGGCATTTATGGCGATCGCATCGATAAGGCCGTTGTGCTCGCCCTGCAAGACCTCTCTCATGATCTTCGCGTTGATGCCGGGCTCATACCCTTTCACAACATCCCTGCACGCGTAGATGCCGAATTCCTTAGGGTCAAACTCAAACCTCTCAACGGAGCAGCCTTTTTTGCGGTAGCAGATTGTTGTATCCGAGGTGCTGATCTCGTCCATCCCGTCGCGGCTCGATACGACCATGACGTTCGGTATGTTGAGGAATCCGATCGCCCCCATGTACCTCTCCATAAAATCGTCCCTGAAGACCCCGATCAACTGATAGTTCGGACCGGCAGGATTGCAGAGCGGCCCGAGGAGATTGAAGATCGTCCTCCTCCCCAGCCTCTTCCTCACGCCCGCAACGGTCTTCATGGCCGGGTGGTATCTCTGTGCGAAGAGGAAGACAAAGTTCTTCTCCCTGAGGAATCGCGACGCCTCTTCCTTGTCCAGGTCTATAGGGACGTTCAGGGCCTCAAGGAAATCCGCCGACCCCGATTTCGAGCTTGCCGCCCTGTTCCCGTGCTTCGCTACAGGGATGAAGAGGCTGCATACGATCGCCGCCGCAGTGGATATGTTGAAGCTCCCGCTCCCGTCGCCGCCGGTACCGACGATATCCAGGAGCCTCTCAAACCCGTGGTCTTCCAGTCTTATCGCATGCCCCAGCATCGCCCCGGCAGAGGCCGCTATCTCCTCCTCTGTCTCTCCCTTTTCCGCCAGCAGCATCAGGATCTCTTCGATACACTGTTCCTCCATCCGGCCGTCCAGTATCTCATTGAACATCATTGTCGCCTCTTCGAACTGCAGGTCCATGCCGCTTCGCAGCCTTTCAAGCGCCTCCATTGCATACCTCCACAAAATTTTTTATGAACAGCATCCCGTTTTTTGTTGAGTACGATTCGGGGTGGAACTGCAGCCCGAACATCTTCAGCGCCGCGTTCTCTATCGCCATGATCTCTCCGTCGCTTGCAGAGATCGCACAGGTGCTGAAGTTTTTCCGGTCGTTCTCCACGACGAGGGAATGGTACCTCACCGCCGGGAACGTCCTCCCGATACCTTTAAAGAGGACCCCGCCGTAATTCTCCATCGTATCGACCTTTCCGTGCATCACGCTCCTTGCCTTTCTTACGCGGTCTCCTGCATGATAGGCCATGGCCTGCATGCCGAGACAGATGCCGAGCATCGGGACCTTGCCCCTGAAATAATCGATCGCATCAAGGCTCAGGAGCGAATTGGCTGGATGGGACGGGCCCGGCGAGATGACCAGCCCCTTTATATCGAGGCCTTTTAAGCTGTCGAGGCCCTCCGTGTTCCTGAAGACCCTGACCTCGCAGTATTCGCTCAGATAGTGGTAGATGTTGTAGGTAAAAGAATCATAGTTATCTATCAATGCTATCATCGATCCCTCCCGATCTTATCAATGCCTTGAGCTTGTTCATCACCTCTTCATACTCCCTTTCGGGCACGCTGTCGTAAACAATGCCCGCACCCGCCCGCAGGCGTGCCCTCTGTCCCGTGAAAACGGCGGTCCTGATCGTTATCGCCATGTCCACGTTCCCGTTAAAGCCTATGTAGCCCGTGCATCCCGCGTAAGGGCCCCGCATCTCCTCCTCGAGTTCGTCGATGATCTCGATGGCCCTCGTCTTGGGCGCACCGGATACGGTGCCTGCCGGGAACGTCTGTCCCACGGCGTCGATCACGTCCGTTCCATCGTTGAGCCGCCCCCTTACCTGGGACACGAGATGGATGACGTGGGAATATACCTCAGGCTCCATAAAACTCTCGACCTCAACGCTCCCGGTTTTGCAGATCCTTCCCAGGTCGTTCCTTGCAAGGTCTACGAGCATCAGGTGCTCGGCCTTCTCCTTCTCGTCGTTCTTCAGCGCCGTGATGATATCCTCTGTCTCAACGGAACCGCTTCTGGGCATCGTCCCGGCAATAGGCCGCAGGGTCGCGACTCTGTTCCTGATCTTTATGTGGACCTCCGGGCTGGAGCCGACTATTGAGGAGTCTCCGTCCTTGATGAAATACATATACGGGGACGGGTTTATCTTCCGGAGGGTTCTGTAGAATGCGAAGGGATCGATGTTGTCGACCTCCATGAAATCGCTCAACACGATCTGTATCGCCTCCCCGTCCCCGATCATCTCCTTTATCCTTCTGACCTTGCCTGTAAAATCGTCCTTCGGGATCCTCCTGACGACAACCGGATCTTCGGGGACCGGGACATCCACCGCGGGAAGACATTTCATCCATTTTTCCGCCTCGTCCAGCTCCCTTCGTATGCCGTCGTATTCCTCTTCTGCGGGCACGCTGTTGTCAACACCTTTTGAGATCGCGATGTAGAGCCTGTTCGTGTAGTTGTCGTAGACGCAGAACCTCTCGACGAGATAAAGGACCCCCGCGACATCGTTTCTCTTCAGAAGGGGTGTCCTCAGGATCCCGCAGCGCTCGACGAATTCAAAATTGAAATACCCTATGTACCCGCCGGTGAAATCACCGAAGAGACCGGAAGACGGCGCCGAATTTTTCGACAGGACGTCTTTCAGATACGAAACATCGCCGACCGGTCCGCCGTTGTCGTGAAGACCGTCACCCTTCAGGACAAGCCGTTCCCTGATATCAAAGGCGAGGAATGAAAACCTGCTGTAGACCTTGTTTTCCTTTGCGCTTTCGAGAAGGATCGCATTGCCTGTGCCGAGAAGCCTCAGCAATATCGACACGGGCGTATCCATATCGCCGTCAGTCTCTTTGTAGACGGTGATCCTGTTAAATTCCTTTTTTAATTCCCTGAACCCTTCAAAAGATGGATACATATAACCTCCGTTCCGGCATAAAAAAACCGTTTTAAGAAAACCCTTGCAGGGAGGTCTTAAAACGGCCGAAAATAAAAAGACCGTTTAAACCCTCCGGGACAGCCACCCCAAGAGCTTAAACGGCCTACTCTTTGCGGGACAGCCTCTTAGCTATCCCACCACCATATATTCAACATCTGGTTCTGTATGGACGACATATTGTTCATAATCAATATTGTACTAAATTTAATACAATGCTGTCAAGCGCATAAATTGCAAATCAATGGCATATAAAGCAAATTTCTGGCTTGCATTCTTTATACACCAGCAAACTGACATCCGGCTCGCTCAAGAAAGGTTCTGCCGGAGCATCGGTCTAATACAGTATATCGTATTTCGTATATCGTATATCGAGATTCCAATAAATCTGTTCAGCGAAAAGCTCCGCCGTATCGTCTCTGTTGTTTTTTATCCAATATTATCCCGCAATTTTTTAAAAAATGATGCCAGTTCCTCATCGTCCTTCCCCCGTATGACATGCTTCAGGAATTCCAGGCGGGCGGTAACCTTCTCCACCTGTGCGATAGAATGGGGGTTGAAAAGGATCTCGGTGAGGAGGCTGTCGTCCTCGGACAAAAGTCCTTTCGCAATGGCCATGTGTTTCCTGAAGGTGGTCCCCGGGACCGTCTTTGCATCGACGCATGCCGTAAAGACCATGGTCGCTATGAACGGGAGCGTCAGGGAATAGGCCATCATCCTGTCGTGCTCCTGAAAGGAATATTCAAATACCTTAAGGCCCAGGCCGGTAAAGAACCCCCTGAAGAATTCCGCGCCTTCCCGGTCCGACTCGTTGATGATGACAACGTTCTCTTCCCTGAGCGAATCCATGTTTGCAAAGGTGGGCCCGAACATCGGGTGCATCGAGACAAACCTGAAGGGGCTCTCCCTGTAATAATCAGGCATGCCCGTCTTTATCGACACGACGTCGCAGATGATGCACTCCTTCGGGAGATAAGGCACAGATTCTTCAAAGGCGGAGATGGTATTCCGGAGGCTCACCGCGTTGATAAACAATTCCGGTTTAAAGTCTGCCAACCCTGAGGGCCGGGAGAGCGCCGTTACGCCATCGATGGCCCCTGACCTCCCTTCGTCCCTGTCGTATACAGCAATCACATGGTCCTTGCGAAGCCCCTTTGCAAGCCACGCCCCCATATGTCCGATCCCCGATACTGCAATCTTCATATTGTTCTCCCCTTGTAACAGCCAAGAAATTTAAACATCGGTACGCCCTTTCCGATCTTATCCAGCACGCCGGCAACCCTTGCGTCCTTGTCGGACCCTTCAAAATCAAGGAAGAATGCGTAATTGCCCGGGGCGGTCCTTATCGGCCGCGATTCTATCCTCGTAAGGTTGATCCCTGCATCGGAAAATATCTTCATGACGGAAAAGAGCGCCCCTGCCTCGTGCCTTAACGAAAATACCACGGAACACTTGTTTCCCTCTCCGGTGCCCGCGTGCTTTGACAGGACTATAAACCGCGTGACATTCGATTCATGATCTTCTACGTCTTCCTTCACGACCTCCAGGTGGTAAAGTTCTGCGCAGAGTCTGCTCGCAATGACGCCGGCATCCTGCGGTCTTTCATCGGACAGCATCCGTGCAGCACCGGCAGTGTCGTAAAACGGTCTCGGTTCAAGCCCGTGTCTCGCTATAAATCCACGACACTGCGCAAGGGCCTGGGGGTGCGAATAGACAACCTTCAGGTTCCCGCATTCCGTACCAGGCAGGGCAAGGAGGCAGTGACGGACCGGTATGCTGATCTCTCCGACGACCTTCAACCCTGTTTCGATCAGGAGATCGTTTACCTCGGTGATTGCGCCTTCGAGGGAATTCTCCACGGGGACTATGCCGAAATCAAGCTGGCCTGTCCCGACCTCTTCGAAGACCTCGCGAAACTCCCTGCACGGGACCGGTATCAAAGACGGTTCATATGCGAGGGAGGCGGCCTCACTGTATGCGCCGTGTTCCCCCTGAAACCCTATGATCTTAAGGCCCTGCTGCTGGATCCGTTTGGATTCGTCGATGATCTTTGTGTACAGGCGCTCTGCAAATTCAGGCAGCATGATGCCCTGCGAATATCTGCGGACGTTCCCGAGGACCTCCATCTCCCGTTCGGGCTCGAAGACGCTGTCCTTCAGCCTCTTCAATCGCAGTGCCAGTTCCATCCTGCGGTGCAACAGGTTGATGATCTCGAAGTCAATCAGATCGATCCTTTTCCGTATCTCCTGTATGTCCATAAGTATTACCTTACAACTGCCGGCATCATCTGCCCGATACCCATCAGATCCGCAAGCACGATAGCGGTAACCGCCTCCATGATAACGGGCACGCGCAACGCTATGCACGTATCGTGTCGCCCGCCGATGACAAGCTCAGCAGACTTCCCTGTCTTCAGATTTATCGTCTGCTGCTTCCCCTGGACGCCGGATGCCGGCTTGACGGCAACCCTGAAGACGAGCTCGTTGCCGTTCGTTATGCCCCCGTTTATGCCCCCTGCGTTGTTTGTCTTTGTCTCCCCTTTTATATTGAGGATGATGTCGTTGTATGCGCTCCCCGGCATTCCGGTACCGGCAAAACCTGCGCCGAACTCTATCCCCTTGATACCCGGCACGGAAAAGACGATATGACTGAGCAGCGATTCCACCGAATCAAAAAAGGGTTCGCCGAGCCCGATCGGCAGCCCTTTTGCCCTGCATTCCACGATCCCGCCGACAGAGTCTTTGTTTTCGATTGCAGACCGGACCGCCCCTTCAATATCATCCGATCCTCCGGCCTCTGTGAGGCGTGCCTCGATCTCTACGGGACGGATAAGCATCTTTGCGATAACCCCTGCGGCTACCAGTCCTGTTGTCAATCTGCCGGAAAAGGTCCCGCCTCCGCGGTAATCGTTGTATCCGCCATATTTGTGAAAGGCCGTAAAATCCGCGTGGCCCGGTCGCGGGGTATCCTTGATCCTCTCGTAGGCGCCCGAATCGATATCCTTGTTCTCAAAGAGGATCAGTATCGGCGCCCCGGTGGTCCTCCCGTTGAAGACGCCGCTTTGTATCAACGGGATGTCCTCCTCCATCCTCGCCGTGGTGCCCTTCCGTCCGCTCTTTCTCCGGTTGAGGTCGGCAAGGAGGTCCTTCTCGGAGAGGGGCTGCCCTGCCGGACATCCGTCTATCAGGACGCCGACGCATTCACCGTGGGATTCGCCCAGTATGCTTATCCTGAATATTCTGCCGAATGTGTTCATCTGTTCCCCTGTAATCTTTCTATATCGGTAAAAAAACCTGGATAGGATTTCGCGACACACTTCCAGTTTCCTATGGCTGTTTTCCCCTCGCCGTTCAACGCCGCAATTGCGCAGGCCATGGCGATCCTGTGATCGTTATGCGAATCCACCTGGGCGCCTGTCACCTTTCCCCCGTGCACCTTCATGGTGTCTCCCGACAGTTCTATCGCAATCCCGAGCCTGCCGAACTCGGAACACAATGCATGGGCCCGGTCGCTCTCCTTGTGCCTTATACGTTGTGCGCCGTGGATCACGCTTATCCCCGAACAGCAGCTTGCAAGTGCGACTAAGGGCGGAAAGAGATCAGGACAGTCCTTGGCGTCAATCTCAAATGCCTTCAGTTCGTTCCTTGCAACCAAAACATAATCTTCGTCAATCGTGATCTCTGCGCCCGCTATATCCAGCGCCTCCATAACGGCCTTATCCGCCTGGAAGGAATTGGCTTTCAAACCCGTTACCTTTACACTTCCTGCTGTCGCGCCTGCGACTAAAAGAAACGCCGCAGCAGACCAGTCGCCTTCAACCCGGTAAACGCACGGCCTGTAGGATTGATTTCCCCGTATGGAGAACCTTTCAAAACCCTCCTCGCGGGTGATGTTGATCCCGTAATGTCTGAGGAGTGAAAGGGTCATCGCTACGTAGGGCCTGCTTCGCAGGTTGGAGACTGTAACAAGAGAATTTTCCCTGCACAGCGGAAGGGCCATAAGCAAACCCGTCAGGAACTGGGAACTCTCCGAGGCATCGACGTGTACGCTGCCTCCCTTAGCAGGGCCTTTTATTGTTATCGGGGCGTATCCGTTGTTTGTCGTACACAGCGCACCCAGTCCCGCAATCTCTTCGACCATGTGCATCGGCCTTTTAAGGAGCGAGCCGGTCCCGGTAAGGGTTACCTCTCCACCGGTCAGCGCGGCGATAGGCGCGAACATCCGTATGCAGAGACCCGATTCCCCGCAATCGAGCACCCTCTCTGTCATGCTGCCGCGCAATGCCCCGTTGCCTTTTACAACAATCTCACGCCCTCCCCTCGTCGCCTCTGCGCCCATGGCCTCTGCAACGCGGAGCGCGGCAAGGGAATCGTCGCACGATGAAGGGTTGAATATCACGGAGGTCCCTCCCGACAGGAGGGCTGCGGCAATCGCCCTGCCCGTCATGCTTTTCGAAGGCGGGGCAATCACGGTCCCGTTAACGGTTGACGCTGATATGAATTTCATCGCATATCCTCTTCACGATCTCTTCAGGGTTTTTGTCCTCGGTGCTGATAAGCATGTCTGCTGTCCGGGCATAGAGATGGAGCCTTGCGTTGTGTATGTCCCTTGCCCTTGCCTCCCTGTCTTTCCCGTTAAGGAGCGGTCTTACGCCCCCGTCCCCGACCCTGTCCAGTATCGTTCCGATCTTTGCCCACAGCCAGACGGGCACGCTGGTGCTTCTGATGGTATCCACGTTCTGCTGATCGAGCACAACGCCGCCGCCGCAGGAAAAAACAATATTCGAGACATTTTCCATATTGGAGACCTCCCTCCGTTCCATTGACCTGAAGGCTTCCTCGCCGTCCTTCCCGAAGATCTCCCTGATGGAGAGACCGGTATCATTCTCTATGCTCTTATCCATATCCACAGCCTTCATGCGGGCGTATTCCGCCAGCCTTTTTCCAACGGTTGTCTTCCCCGTCCCCATAAAGCCGATCAACGAGATATTTCTCTTATTATAGTCATTTTTTCTGTAAAGCGCACTGCGCATGATCTCCACGGGAGCCTCCTTTTCCGTAAAAAGTTTAAACGCCGGGAGCGCCTGGAAAAGAAGCCACTCCCGCCCGTCAACGATCCTGCATCCCCTCGACTGTGCGTCGACGCTGAGCGCGGTGGGTAAGGAATAATTCGCGTCGAGGACAACAAGGTCCCTTCTGAGAAGGGAAGGATCGACGATCCTATCCGGTGAGGAGATGCAGGAGATAAGGATATGGGCCTCAGGGAGCGCCCTGCCGATCTCTCCGAACGTGGCTGCCGTACATCCGAAGATCCCGGCGACCTTTGCTGCCTTTTTATAGGTGCGGTTTATGACGGTTACCTGTGCGCCGGAGGACAGAAGCCCGAACACCGCTGCCCTCCCGGCACCGCTTGCGCCGAGCACGACGGCCCTTTTCCCCTTCGCATCGATGCCGCTATGCTGCAATGCGTCCACGACGCCCGTACAATCGGTATTATATCCGATGAACCGCCCGCCTTCGCGGACCACCGTATTCACCGCTTTAATCCGCTTTGCATCCTCTTCCACTCCATCGAGGTATCTAATGATCTCCTCCTTGAAAGGGGACGTGACATTGAGGCCGCAGATCCCTGCCTCTTTTGCGATATCGATGATCTCTCCTGCGCCGGATGCAGCAATGCGGGTATAGACGGCGTCCGGCGACACGGCGCGGAATGCCTCGTTGAATATCTCAGGGCTCTTGCTGTGGAGGACGGGATTCCCGGCCACCGCATAGATCTTACCCATTGTCCGCCTCCCCGGCCTTTTCAATTTCCATTATCCGAACAACGTCCGTACTCTCCCCGGATCCGTCTTCCGGGAGGAGTTTGAGGTATCTTTCCAGCGTCTCCCGGTCAAGCTGTCCATCGGCGGTCTCCCTTCCCCTGGCAGGCGCCGCGTAGGTGAATGGGCTGCCGAGAAGGGGAGCGACGATCCTGGTAATGCGTCCTTTCCCGCCCATCCCGATCACGATGATGTCCCTGCCGGAATCCAGAAGCCCCAGGAGCCTCGCGCTGTCCCTTTCCGAGTTCACCATACACGCGATCTTTGCGATGTCTCCCCCTGACTCGAAACAGCGGGAAACAATCCTCAGCAGATCTTCCCTCTCCGGCGTTCCTTCGTAATCGTGAAAAGAGACGATGACCGCACAGGACCTCGGCCTCGCCTTCGCGATGATCTCTCTTTTGAACGATCCATCGGAGTCCTCCTCGATATCGACGTAGGCGGCCCCTGATTCTATCGCCGTAACAAGAAGCTGTTTCCGTTCATCCTCGCTGAAAGCACCCGGCCTGCACGTCGCTACGAGATCCACGCCGGCAGACATGCCGATAGAAAAAATATCACGGACGTCATCTACGGTAAGCTCCTCCATCCTGTCCATCCTGATCTCCGCAAAGGCAAGTCCTGCAAGCGCCTCAAGACACGCTCCCGCAGTGCTTTCAGCAATGCTGACGCAGATCATCCATCGCCTCCCTGAGCTCCCCGATCTTCACAGGCACAACCCTGGCAGCCCCGATCCCCTCAAGGAGCACAAAGTTTATCTCTTCTCCTGCCCTTTTTTTATCCTTTCCTACAGCCTCTATTATCAGATCCTTATCCATTTCAGCGCTGAGGGGAAGATCCGCATTCTCCAGCAACCGCTCAATCCTTTCAACGTCATCTCCCGCGAGCATGCCCCTTGCCTCAGAAAGTCTTGCCGCCATCACCATGCCTGCGCTTACCGCTTCACCGTGCCCAAGACCGGCGGACAGCTCCAGCGCGTGACCGAAGGTATGTCCGAAATTCAGCTTCCTCCTCTCCCCCTTCTCTGTTTCATCCGCCGAAACTATGCCTGCCTTTATTGAGATCGAATCGTAGACGACCTTTTCTATCGCGCCGGGGTCAAGCGCCAGCACGTCTTCCAGCCTGTCCTCAAGGTAAGAAAACAATGGGGCATCGGCTATCAGGGCGTGCTTGATTACCTCGGCAAATCCGTTTCTCAACTCACGATCAGGGAGGGTTGCGAGCAGTCCGTGATCGCACAGAACAAACCGGGGCTGGTTGAAGGTGCCGATAAGGTTCTTGTATCCTCTGTAATTGACCCCGTTCTTTCCGCCTATGGCCGCATCGACCTGTGCAAGGAGGGTCGTGGGGACAAAACCGAAAGGCAGGCCGCGCAGGTACGTTGAGGCTGCAAAACCTGCAACATCACAGACGATGCCGCCGCCGACCCCCGCCACGAACGAAGAACGGTCAAGCCCGCAGGATAAAAATCTTTCGTATATGCCCTCCACCGTATCGAGCATCTTCGACCCTTCGCCAATCCCGATCTCCACGATCTCGTATGTGCGAAAGAGGCTCCCATAGAGGCTGCGCACGGTCCCATCGGTTATTATCATTGTCCTGTCAGGGTCGCAGTAGCTTTCCAGCCTGCCTATCGGGACACCCACCTCTATACGGCAGGCGTCCGATCTTCCTTTTATTTCTAAGTGCTTCATTGCAATCCATCCATGAACCTGTGGAGGGGGCGCACCTTTTTCATCATCTCGGAAAACTGTCCGGGGTCCATCGTCTGGTCTTTATCGGAGAGCGCCTCGTCAGGCCTTATGTGCACCTCGACGATAATGCCGTCCGCGCCGGCAGCGACGGCGGCAAGACACATCCTGGATATGAGGCTTACCTTCCCTACCGCGTGAGAGGGGTCGATAATAATGGGGAGATGGGTGAGCTCCCTGATGACGGGGACAGCGCTCAGATCGAGCGTATTCCGCGTATATGTCTCAAAGGTGCGGATCCCTCTTTCACACAAGACAACGTTAGGGTTCCCTTCGTTGAGGATATATTCCGCGCAGTTCAGCCATTCCTCTATGGTGGAGTTCATGCCCCGTTTCAATAAAACAGGTTTGTCCGTCTTCCCCACCTCTTTCAGGAGCGAATAATTCTGCATGTTCCTTGTCCCTATCTGCAGCATGTCCGCGTATTCGCACGTCCATGCAATATCTCTCGAATCGAGGACCTCCGTCACGATCGGCAGCCCCGTCTCCTCTTTTGCCCTTTTCAGTATCTTGAGCCCTTTCAGGCCGAGGCCCTGGAACGCATAGGGCGAGCTTCTCGGCTTGAAGGCCCCTCCGCGGAGCGCATCGGCCCCGCTTTCTTTGACGGCGCGGGCTGTTTCGATCGTCTGTTCCTCGCTTTCGACACTGCATGGACCGGCTATGACCGTGAACCCTTCCCCGATGCATATGCCGTCGACACGAACGACTGTCTTCTCCCTCTCCCTCAATGAAGCAAGTCTGATATTTTTCATAACGACTCCTTATATAACTTTAAATAACAAAAAAGGCCGTGGGTATTTCCACGGCCTGCAAAACCAAAAAGGCCGTGGGTTGTGCACCCACGGCCTTTGTCCAGTCGTCTTACGACAAAAAACGCCCCGGGTGCGTATTCCTCCAGTAAAAATACCAATAACCCACGGCGCTTTTTCTCATGTCTGAAATCATAGTGTATTAAATTTAGTACAATTTATATTTTGAGTCAAGAAAATATTTGGTAAATATTTGGAGATTAAAAAAAAAGGGGGGGGGCGGGGTTGCCTTGGGGAGGGCAGGTCAAGACAACCCCTGTTTGATGTATGATAAACGCTATTTGTTTGATTTTCGCAGTTCTGGGATTAATTCGATCTCCCCCAAAGGTACAGAAGGTCTGGGTTCAACATATTTGACCTCGGTGTTATAAGGTATTTCGGAATAGGGCAAAACAGTCTTTTTTGTTTTATCGATCCACTGGTCAAAACTCCGCCAATTGACCTTATCGGAGTTTATCGCCGATTCATAGGCATCCCACCAACCCACTCTGGTTCCCCCTATATACACGTGAGACACTAAAATTAAATCATCAGGATTTTCAATAAAACTATCGTCCAGAACCTTTCTGAAATCTCCGGCGGTTGAACCTCTCTGATACAAACTGATATCACACAAAGAACCGGATCCCATGTCTTCAAAAACCAGATTTGACACTAACACGATTTTAGCCTTGTACTCTTCAGGGGAATATATTACTGCCCCTATACCGGTGCCTCTCCCCAAAATGTAAGAGATCCCAAGCTCATCAGCCGCTTTAAGGGTATTTTCATCGTATGCAAAATATTTTGAGCTGAATATCTTGATCGGCCTTCCCAGGATGTCTTCCGCATGACTTTTATATTCCTTTATGATGTTGTACTGTTCTTCATAAGGCATATCCCAGAAAGGGGCCTTGCCGTAGCCGATTGCAATTTCGTACCCCTTGCCCGCTAAATTTTTGAAATAGTCGGGATATTTTTGGAGGACTGATCTTTCCGGCTTTATTATTGCCTTATAATCTCGCTTATCCAACACCTCTTCCCATTTATAGTAACCGGAAATATCTCCTGTATTTTCGGTCAGAAGGAATACTCCATTAATTTTTTTATTAACTCCCTGCGAATCACCCATTACCATAAACGCCTCCTCCCTTATTTTAGTCCCCGCCTTGATCTAAAAAGGCCAGCTGTATTTATAGTAATTATCTGTAATCCTGGCTATCCGTGCCCCATCCCACTCCGGATCCCAGCCCAACCCCAGGTCCTCGTTAATAAGAACTACGGAGAGATCGGTATTCAAGGGCTTCTTCTCCAGGATAACGGTAATGTTGCACAGCCTGTCCCGGCTGTCACAATCAAAGCACTTCCCTCGTTCGGCGCAGGGCGTCTTGTATCTTTTTTGTTTTGCATGTGCCGGGGCCAAAACGTTCTTGATGCGATCGATAGCCGTATTCACATCTTTTACGATCTTGTTCCGGCCGACGGCCAAAATCACTTTGGGCGCTCCAAAGATTATACCGGCAACCCTATTGCCGTTACGGTCTATGTTGACAATGTTCCCATCCATGGTAACGGTATTACTGCCTGTGATAAATACATCAGACCCGAAGGTCTTCCTCGTCATACTTATAAACTCCCTGCGCTTTGCCGGGTCATCGCGCATTCCTATGGTCATCTCCGGCACAAAAGGATTTAAAATCTCATTGCCTCTTCGCGCCAGTGCCTCGAGGACGCCTATCTGCATCAGCGTTACTGAATCGGCAACGCCAACCAGGGCATTCTGCGGTATCATCTCAAGCATTATCTCTTTTGCCTCGGGACTGGTTTGTACAAAGCGGGCATCGAAACCATTAGCCTTAAGGGACTTCAGGGTAAGGGCTATTTCTTCAGGTATATCCATCATGATTCACCTCAATATTATAATCTCTTACTCCATGAACAGATTTGAGGGCTCAAAAAACATTTTAATGGAGATGGGCGTCTACACCTTCAACGGCGGAATGGGTGGTTTAGGCGCCATTTCCCGGATCTGCTTTTCGCTCAGCTTGAATCTCGTGTTGTACTTTGCCGGGCTTGTAAACTCTTCCCCCTCCGTGCTTCGCCAGTTGAAGTTACACCGGGGACAACGGAACACCTCCCATATTGTATCCTCGCCCTCGAACACTTTGTACGCTTCGTCGTACTCACACCTGGGACATATCATATACTCACCTTTCTCCTTTTCATGATCTCCTCCGCCCAGATCACGGTTTCCGGCGGTATGTCCACGATGGAGGCATCGGCAAGAGGAATATCGGGAAACACCGGTTTTGTTGCATCGATAATCACCTTGGTCGTGATGCCCCGTACCAGATGGGCCGGGTCAACGGTAGAGCCGGGGGCGTTTGGGATGACCACCAGGTCCCGTTCGGCCCGGAACCGGACCGCTATCGCCCACATCACCTGCTGAAGGTCAAAAGGATCAATATCGTCATCGACCACGATGATGAACTTCGGATATGTAATCCCGTGGGGGGTGCTCAAGTAACGCAGTGCCAGCGTCTTCGCAAATCCACCGAACCGCATCCGTGTTGAGATGATCGAACAATAGCCATGGCAATATGTAGCATTCAAGGCCTCAATCTCAGGGAAATCCGCCTTCATCTGTTTGAAGGGGGCAACGCACGTATTCAACGCCTGCAGGTAATCTATCTCGGTCCAGGGGACGCCGCTGTAAAGGTTCTCGAAGATGATGGGGCCGCGTCGTCGCGTTATAACGTCCACCTTGATCTCGGCCTGTATCATACACGTGGAGTAGTAGCCTGTGAATTCTGCAAAGGGACCTTCGACGAAGCGCATGCGGGGGATGATCTCCCCTTCGATGACCAGTTCCGCCCCGGCGGGCACATCAAGGTTCCCCCGTTCGGAAGGTATCACTTCGGTGGGCTCGCCGCGGATGGCGCCCATCATCGCGTACTCGTCCTCAAGATAGCGCAGGGGGGTCGATGCGATGAGGCTGGTGACCGGATCATTCGATACTGCGATAGCCACCCGAAGCGGTATATTCAACTCTTCGGCCTTGCGCAGATGCACGGCGATATCATGATGGGCAGCGGCCTGGATACCGATCCGGTCATGATCTTTTACCTGAAGCCGGTATATTCCGACATTCTGGTTCTCGCCTGTTTCAGGGTCGCGGGAGATCACGCACGCCTTTGACAGATAAAAACCGCCGTCCCAGGGATTGACCCGGAACAGGGGAAGCTCCCTGTAAAGGCTGGGCTTGTTGTCAACAATCACCTCCTTAAGCGGCGCATCGCTCACCTTCACGGGATGCACCGGGTAGCAATCGAAACGGCGAACCAACTCGTGGAATTGGGCTTTCATGCCGGTGTCCTTAGGCAAATCGAGCATCAGCGCATGGTTCTGGGGCGAACCGTGCACGTTCATAGCCACCTGTTTATCGCCGTAACCTTCAATCCTTTCGAAAAGCAGGGCCGGCCCCGCCGGCATCCTGGCCGCTGCGCATGCAGCAGCCCTGATGTCCGGTTCAGGCCTCACCGTCTCCTTGATGCGGACCGCCTGTCCTTCTGTTTCAAGTCGTGCAATAAAATCTCTCAATGAACGATAGGGCATATTCCTTCCTCCATCTTTTACACATTTAATGATTCAACCGCCTCAGATGCTCATCACAACCTCGTATTCCTTGCGTTCCCTCAATGCCGTCCTGTCACAGAAGGTCACCCCATAATCAGGTTTGGGAGCCAGAGTGATATCTGCGGAAACAACAACAAGATGGCCGCGCATACAACCAATCCGATCAGATAGCGGTAAATCCCATTGTATACGGTGGCCTGGGGGACGTTTGCTATGGACGACACTATAAACACATTGATCGCAACCGGCGGTATCACGACCCCTATCATTAACGTCACCATCACCATGATCCCATACCAGATCGGGTCAAACCCAAGCTTGTTTATAACAGGGATAAGAATAGGCGTAATCAGGATAACGAAGGCGATGTCGTCGATAAACGAACCGCCGACAAGATACACCAGCATGATGATGACCATAATGAGTTCTTTGGGGAGGGAGAGATTCCCCAGCCAGTCTGCGACGGTGAAAGGCATTCTCGTGGCAGCGAAAAAGTGGCCCAGGATCGTTGCACCGGCAATCAGCATAAGCACCATGCAGGCGGCACCAAGGGAATCCAGCACGGACGCGATGAACCCCCGGAAGGAGATATCCCTCTTCAGCAGAGACCATATAAGCACCGCGAATGTTCCGACACTCCCTGCCTCGGTCGGCGTAAAATAGCCCAGCATCAATGTGCCTACCACGAGAATAAAGATGATAGCGACCGGGAGTATGGCGGAAAGTCCGGCGAGTCTTTCTTTCCATCCAAACCGCTCCCCCCTGGGACCTATCGCCGGCCTTATCGAGCACCATCCCACTATGGTGACAAGAAAAGACAACGTAACAAGCAACCCTGGAATCACGCCCGCCAGGAAGAGCCGTCCGATGGATTGTTCGGTTATGATGGCGTAGATAATCATGGCCACACTCGGAGGCAGGAGGTTCCCGAGGGTCCCTACGGTCGCAACCGTCGCGCATGAAAAGCTTCTATCGTACCCGTACCTGTCCATCTCGGGTACCGCCACTTTCGCGAATGTAGCAGACGTGGCCGGAGCGGACCCGCATATCGATTTGAACAATACGGCCCCGACAATGGTGGCCAACGCAAGCCCTCCCGGTATATGTCCTATGAATCTGTTTGAGAGGCTGTAGAGGCGCTTCGCAACGCCTGCATTCGCACCGATGTGTCCCATCAGAATAAAGAGGGGCACCACCGTAAAACCATAGTTGGCAAAGGTGTTGTACGTATCGATCGCCACTAAGCTGAATGCGGCTTTCAGGCTTACTACGTACGCGAAGCCCAGGAAGCCTACTAAGGCCATGGAGAACCCTATCGGCACCGCGATCGTGAACAGTACGCATAACAGGACAATGGATATTGCTGCAATGACAGTAAGGCTCATGCTTCCTCCTCCTTACCAAAGACCGTGGTTAATTGTCGAAGCAGAACAAAACAGTTCAGGAAAAAGGAGACCCCCATGCCCAATACCACGGGGTAGATAGGTATGTATATTGTTGAAGAGACCTCCCCCCGTTGATATAACGTGAGCCCGTATTTCATCAGGTTCCAGCCAATCAGGAGAAACAGAAATATCCCCAGGCAATACGTGAAGGTCTGTATCGTCTTTTTCCATTTCAGGGGAACTGAATCGACGAAAAACTCCATATAGACGTGCATGTGCTTCTGGGTAGACATAGGGATTGCGAACCCGATAACTACTGCTCCCAGCAAGACCGTCAGATCGTAGACACCCGTAATCGGTCTGTTGAAGGCCCTCCCGACAACGTCAAAGACGGTGAGAAGCATCAGGCATACAAGCGCAATACCGGCAATCCAGTGCAGATATTTGACCAAGGTTTTTGTGACGGTGAATATCGGATTCATTTGTCCCTCCTCCAAAGATAAAGTTTAATCCGCAGAAGTCCAGAATGAATGCGCGACAAGGTCACTTGATATATTTTTCTATCGCCTTAAGTTTTTCTTCCACCAGCTTCTTGCCCGGCAGCCCCTTAGCCTCCAGGGATTGTGCCCAGGGGCCGTTGATACTCTTTGCCCTGTCATTCCATACCTTCCTTTCTGCCGGAGAAAGGGTAATGATCTGATGTCCGGGCGTCTTCCTTACAAATTCCACGCCTTCCTGCTCCGACCGATCCCATATCCTGGCGGACTCGCGATTCCAATAGGCAGGCAGTTCTTCGTCAAAGGCCTTCCTGATATCATCCGGAAGTGAATTATACTTTTGCAGGTTCATTACCATAAAAAACGGCGAGGCGTGGATGTATACCTGCGTATGATAATTGCACACGTCTATAAGGCGGTAGGATTTCATCTCTGCGAAGGGGACCATTATGCCGGCGACTATCCCCTGCCTTATTGCCTCATAGGATTCGGGCATGGGCATGGCGACGGGTATCCCTCCGAATGCGTTCATTATGCTCTTGCCCACACCGTAAACTCTGATCTTCTGTCCTTTTATATTCTCCAGAGTCCTGATCGGCGTTTTCTTCGTATGGATGTTCTGCGGCACCTGCACGTGTATCGACAGCACTTTTACCGCCTTCCATTCATCGGCGAGGAATTTCTTATAGAATTCCCAGTAGACATTGGTGGCATCCACTGCGGAAGGGATCGCCGGGGGAAGGTCTATTACCTCGGTCTTGGGGAACCTTCCTTGCGTCCACCCCGGGATCACGTAAGCGATATCCGTAATACCGTTCACAGTCCCTTCATATGCCGATGCTGCGTTCAGCAGTGTCTGGGAAGGGTAGATGGTTACCTTGATTCTCCCGGGGAATCGCTTTTCTATCCAGTCGGCACCGGCCTTCATGATCTCCTGGTTCTTACTTTCGGCAGCCCCGTGGTGAGACATTTTAAGTTCGATCGGTGCGTCCTTGCCGGCGCCAAATAACAGAACCGGTATAATAAGAAGAAATAGTGAAACGGTCGCAAGCATTGTCTTTCTCATTGGTTAACCCTCCTTATTGATTTTATCGTGTCCACATCAGGTTCACGTTTTCGGCAAGACCTCAACCCCGTGATCCCGTGGCACCATAAACCTGTTTAGGCATCAGTAATGGAATCAGCCTCGTCGCATCATCGACCTGTTCGAGCCGGCCTACCAACGAAACGATCTCCTCTACCTGTTCCTGCGGCAGCAGACCTTCCGAATAATTAATGCAGTCTTGAAAACGCTCCGCATGCTCCTCCGCAGTCAAAGGACTGCCCGCGCCGCCGCGAGGGACACCGGAGGAACTGCTGTAAACAGACCCGTTTTTCATTGTAATGTCCACCTGGCAGCCGATCGAGAAGGCCGCCTTCTCGGGATTCTCGTATGAGGCTTCCGGTGACACATGGATGAGGTTCACGAGATCTGTTATCCTCGGGTCCTTCACGCAGGATGCGTCAAAGTGGCGGAGCCTGGAACCCTTTCTGAGCAGTGCGTTCGCCACGCAATACCGGATGTTGAATTGCGCGTCAACTTTCGGATTTTTCCCGACTTTGAACGGACCGCCTACCAGTTTGTAGACGTGCGGCGATACCAGAATATCAATACTTTTTATCTCTTCCGGGACAATGTCCGTCTCTCGAATCAGGTCAAGGACAGCGTCGGTGGGTGCGAGCGTCCCGCCGCAACTCGGATATCTCTTAAAGAGCGTTCTGTCCATCTCAAACCTCTTCCCTAACTCGCTCGTGACGCGGTGGAGCGCTGTTTTGTCCTTAGCGTAGAAATGAAAATAACCGTAGGTGCCCTCAAGAAAATTCTCCGGTCCCGTAATGCCACGTTTTGCCAGTTGAGCTGCGATGATCCCCGATTGGGAGGCAGACCCCTGGATTACCCTGACTGCCAGGGAGCCGTCTATGTTGCTTTGCATACTCCCGCCC
>MVRS01000217.1 GCA_002067975.1 Syntrophorhabdus sp. PtaU1.Bin058 | reverse complement strand
TGTTTTGCCGTATACCTCGTTCAGTTCCTTTATCCGCGTATATTGCACCGTGAGTTCCGCCATCCTCTTTGCATGAGGGTGATCTGTCCCGCGCCAGAAAAAGGTCTGGGGGAAACCATAACCGAACTGCTGGAGTGCATATCCTTTTATGCCGTCTTTTGTCTTTCCGGAATATAAAAGCCCCCGGTGAGCGAGATTCGCAAGCATCTCCTCGAGCTCTTTCTCCGGTATGCCGGTTTGTTCCGAGATTGCTGACGACGGGACAGCCTCAAAAGGGATTACCCTCGTGGGCAGGGCAAGTGCAATCTCTGCCTCAAGGGTGGTGAAGTTCTCCTGAAGGATATCGAGTAACTCGTCCTTTTCCGGGTACCCCATACCGAGCGATGACAGGTGTTGCGCGAGTCTTTTATAGATAGCGTTGGATTCAGACATATTAAGTACCTTGTTAATTGTAGATAATTGTCATGCAAATAACAATAGCTTTCAGCCGTCAGCAATCAGCTTACGGCAGAAAGTCCGTGAGGCGTGAGGCGTAAGGGGAGGAAAACCGAAGCTGTCAGCAATAAGGGATCAGTTTTCATTTTTGTTTTAGCTGACGGCTGTATACTGACTGCTGATAGCTGGTTTAAAGAGAGGGGGAGATGTAAGTCCTATGACATGAATAGAAATTATTAAAAAAACTTGATTAAAAACAGATTAGTGGTATAATAGTCCAAGATACATTGTAATGAACAGGGGGCATGATATGAAAAAAATTATGTTTTTTGCCTTGTTGGTTGTCTTTATTCTTGGAATAGTTGTTGTGCCCGGATACTGCCAGGAGATGGAGAAGAAATCCTACAAAGCCACAGGACGTCCTGAGGCGTATATTATTGATGTCCTTGTCGCGCGTCCAATCGGCATCTTAGCGTGCGCTGTCGGTTTTGGAGGACTTATCGTATCGGCGCCGTTTGCTGCAATGTCCGGAACAAGCGAACAGGCATTCGACGCCTTTTTGACAGAACCGGGTGAATACACATTTACGAGGCCGCTCGGTCAGTTTGACTGAAAGAACCTATTCTGGATACTCGATACTGGTCACTCGCCGCTGGAAACTTGATACTGGTTTGGACAGGTATCGAGGAGCGAGTGACGAAGGACAAAATTTGCACCTTTTCATCTTTTTCAGGTTTTATCGCCTAACGCCTTCCGACTAACGACTTACGAGGTCCTTTCACCTTTCACATTTCACCTTTCGCTGTCTTTACTAATGTATAATCTGGGATAAAGCTTATTTTTTCCGATAATACGACGATAATACAATTATGTCCTTAGAAGGTACTCAAAGAAGTATATCAGAATTCATTGATTTTCCATTCCTTTTAATGGAAAGTTCTGATAGAATGGTGAAAAGGTTTGAGTCCATGAGAGCCCCACAGATAAAAGGTATTATCCTGCTCGTCATAGCGGCGGTCTTTCTTTTTTTAATGGTTTATTCGTTGGTGTATTCAGACGGAGACCTGAAGGTCTTCTTTTCTGCAATAATAGTGCTGGTCTGCGCAGGCCTTGGGATAATGTACTTAAGAGGTGATGAAAACAACCAGAAGAAGAGATCAAAAAAAGGTGTGAAGAAATAAAGGTGAGACTAAATAAGGATCAGGGAGTGAATACCCTATGACACTGGAAAAATATGATTACAGACAGACCATTGTTGATCACCTGACCTATTCGCTCTCGAAAGATATGTATTCGGCAACCGAACGGGATAAATACAACGCTATTGTTCTTTCCGTCCGGACACAGCTTGTAAGGAAATGGATTAAGACACAGCAGTACTATTACAAGGTTGACGCCAAGCGGTTATACTACCTTTCGCTGGAGTTTCTTCTCGGAAGGCTTTTAAAAAATTATCTCATAAACCTGAACCTGGTCGATGAATACAGGGAGGCCGTAGATGTCCTCGCTATAAGCCTTGAAGAGGCCTTTGAATATGAGTGGGATGCCGGGCTGGGAAACGGAGGCCTTGGAAGACTGGCAGCCTGCTTCCTTGATTCTATGGCAACCCTCCAGTACCCATGCTACGGATACGGGATCCGTTATGAGTATGGTATCTTTACCCAGAAGATAAAGGACGGCTACCAGGCGGAAGCACCCGATAACTGGCTCAGGTACGGGAATCCATGGGAATTTGCAAGGCCTGAGCTCCTTTACCCGGTCCATTTTCACGGACGCGTTGATGTCCATTCCGGCGGTAAGACAGAATGGGTGGATACCGACGAGATCATGGCAATGGCCTATGATTACCCGATCCCCGGATACCGTAATGAGGTCGTAAACACCCTCCGGTTATGGGCGGCAAAGTCAACGAGAGATTTTGATTTTGAATACTTCAACAGCGGCGATTATGTAAAGGCCGTTGAAGACAAAAATAACAGCGAAAATATTTCAAAGGTGCTCTATCCTAACGACCTTTCTCTCGCGGGGAAGGAATTGCGCCTCAAGCAACAGTATTTTTTTGTTGCAGCTACCCTTGGCGATATCATGAGGCGTTACAAGAAGTTCCATCTCAGCTACAACAACCTGCCCGAGAAGGTTGCCATACAGCTCAATGATACCCACCCGTCTATTGCAATTGCCGAGCTTTTGCGGATCCTCGTAGATGAAGAGGGGCTGTCGTGGGATGTCGCGCAGAAGATAACGATGAAAACCTTTGCCTACACCAACCACACGATACTCCCTGAAGCCCTGGAGACATGGTCCGAAGGGCTTCTGGGTCACCTCCTCCCCCGCCATCTGCAGATCATTCAGGAGATCGATAGAAAATTTCTTATCCAGGTCGCGCGAAGGTTCCCCGATGAGCCGGGCAGGCGCAATAATATGGCTATCATAACAGGAGACGGGGATAAGGCGGTCCATATGGCCCGGCTTGCAATCGTGGGAAGCCATACCGTGAACGGTGTTTCGAGGCTCCATTCGGAGTTACTGAAAACGAATGTCTTCCCGGATTTTTATCTCATGTTCCCGGAGCGGTTCCGGAACATTACCAACGGGATCACGCACAGACGATGGCTTCTCGAAGCGAACCCGGAATTCTCCGGGTTGATTACCGAAGCGATAGGCGACGGGTGGACAAGGAACCTTGAAGAGATAAGTAAGCTGGAGCCTTTTGCTGAAGACGGCGAGTTCTGCAAGCGCTTTACCAGGATAAAGGAAGACAACAAGATAAGGCTTCTGAAGGTCCTTGAGAACGAATCTAACCTGTCGTTCAACCCGCAATTTCTCCTTGACTGCCAGGTAAAAAGGTTCCACGAATATAAACGTCAGCTTTTGAACGTATTCCATGCAATTACCCTTTACAACAGGATCAGGGAAGGCAGGGTGGACGAGGATTTTGTACCGAGGACCATTATGTTCTCAGGTAAATCTGCGCCGGGATACTTTATGTGCAAGCTGATTATCAAGCTGATACATAACGTGGCAGAGGTCATATCGGCCCACCCGCAGGTAAGGGATAAACTGGAGGTGGTCTTTGTCCCGAATTACGGTGTGACGCTCGCACAGCTTATAATGCCCGCCGCCGAACTGTCGGAACAGATATCGACTGCAGGTTACGAAGCTTCCGGGACGGGTAACATGAAATTTGCGCTCAATGGGGCGCTGACGATAGGCACCTTGGACGGGGCAAACGTCGAGATACGTGAAGAGGTGGGGGAGGAAAACTTTTTTCTTTTCGGGTTGACAACAGAAGAGATCATTCAATTACGCCACTGCTACAGCCCCTGTCAATATATGGAGCAGAATAAAGAGCTTGGTCAGGTAATGAATCAACTGTCGAGCGGTTTTTTTTCACCTGAGAACCAGGGGTATTTTCAGCCTATAGTGAACAGCCTCCTTGACGGTGACCCGTACTGCGTCCTGGCGGATTACACTTCATATGTAAACTGTCAGGAAGAGGTCTCAAGGGTCTATAGGGAGCGTGACCGGTGGACAAAAATGGCTATTCTGAATGTCGCACGGTCAGGAAAATTTTCAAGCGACAGGGCTATCAGGGAGTATGGCGAAAATATCTGGCATATAACATCACTGGACATGTGATCCTGATGAGATTTACTTGACTTCAACGATTCCGGCATGATACTCATTTCAACCAGTAGCCTTGCATAATACAAAAAATTTCAAATAAGGGATCTATATGGAACAATATCCCCATATCTTTTCACCGGGTCGTATAGGCCATCTTCAAACGAAGAACCGTATTAAATATGCTGCGACAGAGACCAATTTTCCCTTCAGCGACGGTTTTGTCAGCGACAGGGAGGTCGCATACATGGAGGCTCAGGCAAAGGGCGGGGCAGGTATCGTCACCACCCAGGGGGCTTACCCTGACAGAAAGGGTGAGGGAAAAGGCTTCAAGGGGATGATGGCGATATGGGATGACCGTTTTATCCCGGGATTGGCGCGTATCGCCGGCGTTATTAAAGAAAACGGAGCCCTGTCATGCCTTCAGATCCTTCATTGCGGCAGGGAAGGCGGGGTTGATCTGGACTACTGTCTTATGCCATCGGTAGTGTCCCAGAAACTCTCGTACTTCAAGCCGCCCCGGGAGATAACAAAAGAGGAGATCAAGGCCTCCCTGAAGGACCACATAGAGGCGGCGAAAAGGGCAAGGGCAGCAGGTTTTGATATGATAGAGGTATCCGGCATAGTCGGTTACCTTATCTCGACCTTTATATCCCGTTATACGAATAAGCGTGAAGATGAATACGGCGGAGATATCAGGAAGAGATGCCGTTTGATGGTCGAAGTACTCCAGGGCATAAAGGCCGAAGTGGGGAACATGCCCGTCGGGATCAGGTTGTGCGGCCACGAACTACTTGACGACAGGGGCGGCAATACGATGGAGGAAAGCATTGAGAGCTTCCGTATCGCAGAAGAGGCAGGCGCCGACTATGTCAGTGTCACGATAGGATGGCATGAATCCTCTCAATCTGTCATTACGAGGGATGTCCCTATGGGACACTGGCTGCCCGTGGCCGAAGCTGTCAAAAAGAACGTCAATATACCGGTCATGATGGCCTTCCGCCAGTTTACCCCTGGCATACCGGAAAAGGCGATAACCAACAACATGATCGATTTCTGGGAGATGTGCCGTCCGATGATCGCCGATCCGGAATTGCCGCGAAAGGTTGCAGAAAGGCGCGAGGACGAGATCATACCCTGTATCGCCTGCAACCTCTGTTTTTCGAGACTTTACTTTCACCAGCCTGTCATGTGCACCGTCCGGCCTACGGTCGGTCATGAGAGAGAACCGGAATGGGGTTACTACGGGTTTCAGAAGGCCGCCAGAGAAAAGAAGGTCGCGATCATCGGGGGAGGTCCTTCCGGGCTTCAGTGCGGTGTAACGGCCGCAAAACGGGGCCACAAAGTAGTTATTTTCGAAAAAGGCGAGGCTTTAGGTGGGAATATCCGTTTGGCCTACATGGTCGATGAAGGCGCCGTCGAGCTTTTGCGGCCCATCAGGGCGCTCGAGACAGAATGCGGGAAGCTGGGTGTCACGATCCGCTCAGGGGAGGAATGTACGCCAGAGACAATACAAAGGGGGTCTTTTGATGTTGCCGTTATTGCCACGGGCGGAACGGTCAGGCAATACCCGGTAATCGGGAAAGGATCCTTTCTTACCCCTTCGGACATTATGGTAAAGGGCCATAAACCAGGGGAGAGGGTTGCGATTATCGGCGGAAGCGGGGTAGGGCTCGGCGTAGCGATCTTCCTTTTGAGACAGGGGGATTACCGGATAACGATCATCGAAGAGAGCGGCAAGCTCGGGCGTGACGTAAACCCCTTCTATCTATGGCAATATATCAGGTTGATGAAGGCAAAAAAAACCGCCTTTTTAATGAATACAGGCGTTAAAGAGATAGGGAAGGGGATTCTTTATCTCAACGGTGAAAAGGTAAGGGACATAGAGGCTGATAGCGTTATAGCGGCCGTTATGGATGCTGAGAAGGGATGGAAAGACCCGAGTATGGCAAAAGAGGTCTATTTTGCAGGCGATGCAAAAAGGCCAAGACGGCTGAATAATGCGGTCCACGATGGATACCGCCTGGGGATGGTGATCTGATGATACCGAGGATCAACGAAGTAATATGTACAGGGTGCAAAAGCTGTATAGAGGTATGCCCACCACGGTCAATATACATAGAGGAAGAGAAGGCTTATATAGACCAGGAATTCTGCGAGGAATGCGGGTTCTGCGCTGCAGAATGCCCTGCCGGCGCCATAACGATAGACTTCCCTGCATCGTCCGGTAGATAAATAATCAAAACAAAAAAACCATAACATTTAAGTTGTCAGTATAAATCAATGTATAGATAATA
>MVRS01000216.1 GCA_002067975.1 Syntrophorhabdus sp. PtaU1.Bin058 | reverse complement strand
CCTCGGGCAAGATACTGAAGCGGGAACTGAGGGATATATACTATGCGGGGAAGGAGAGGAAGGTGTAGGGCTGCATCGGAGTCAATGACCGGATCAATTCGTGCCGAGGGAGCGAAAGAATCTCCTGATCTCCGGTGAACTATCGCTGAAATCAAAATTTTTCAGAAACTTTTGAATGGGCGCGTTCTTAAATTCGCTGAAGACCCCTTTGATCTTTATATAATCCCTGCCGTCTGCGTCCTGCACCCAGGAGGTTACAAAGATCTCCCTCCCCTCGAAACTGTCTATAACGGCCTTAACCCGGTAGGGGACGTTGCAACGAAGAGGCTGATAAAATTCTACAGTCACCTTTTTCGTCATGGACACCTTTTTGAGCTGCATGATAATTGCGTACCAGATAAGCTCGTCCATGATCCCGAAGGCCAGGCTTCGATCAACGAAGCCGTTGTAATCCACAAAGCGGGGGCCGATCATAATGTCCGAATAGACCGATCCGGCCTTGTACATTACCTTTATCTTTAACCCGTCTTCGCGGACCTGGCTGGTGTAAAACGAAGCCTTATTCCACGGCAGGACACTCACGACTTCCTCCCTGAGACCAATGACAGATGTTATTTTACAGGTATTTTGTGCAACCTGTCAATACAGTCCTTTTCAAGCTTTATAGTTACTTAAAAATGTTTCTATGATATAAAAAAGGTTAAGCGAGTCATAAAACAAAAGGGGCAGAGGGGATGAAGGCTAAGGACAACCAGAACAACAAAAGCACCGAAGACCGCATCATGGAGCACGCGATAAAGTTGTTCCTGAAAAAGGGCTACCATGGAACTACTATTGACGATATCACACGCTCTGCGAGGCTGACCAAGGGATCGTTCTACTGGTATTTCAGAAGTAAAGAGGAGATGCTCGAAAGGATCTTTCTGAAATTTGAAAACCTTTTTCTGGACAGGCTGGCCGAGTCCCTCAATGCGGTACAGGGAGGCACCCTCGACAAGATCGCGAAGTTCATTCGTTTTATCCCGGCCTTTGCCTATTACAATCCTGAACTCTGCGTTGTCTTTACAACACTCTCCGGCGAGCTTGTCGGCACGCGCCACAAAATAGAGGCCGAGATACGGAGGATCTACAAGAGGTACCAGGATTTTCTTGCGGAAATAATGGTGCAGGGCATAAAGGAAGGGGTCGTCAAGAAGGACCTCAACCCCGACCTCGTCGCCTCCGTGATCATCGCCTTTCACAATGGGATACTCTTCCAGTGGTTCATGAATAAAGGCCGGATAGACGAGCGGGCCTATGTCGATACATTTAACAGGGTCCTGCTGAAAGGTTTTCTGGCCGACAAAACAAGGTTTCCTTAGAGCAACCCTACACGCATAATAACATTGTGGATTCCCCGGTTCGCATTCAAATCGATGAATATGAAAAATATTTTTTTCTTGACAAGCATTATTCACTATACTAAATAGTACGTATATACCAAACGGTTAGTATATATGTCAAGGAACAACAGCGCAGTCAGAAAGAAGACAACCGGCAGTGATGACTATGATTACACGGGAAACCGTATCATGGAGCACGCGAGAAACCAGTTCCTGAAAAAGGGCTACCACGGAACTACCATTGACGATATCACACGCTCTGCGAGGCTGACCAAGGGATCGTTCTACTGGTATTTTAAGAGCAAGGAAGACATGCTGAAAAGGATCCTGCTCGACTTCGAGCACCTTTTTCTGGACAAGCTGATCCAGTCCATCAGTGCCGTGGAGGAGGGCACCCTCGGCAAGATCGCCAAGTTTGTTCGTTTTACCTCGGCCTTTGCCTATTACAATCCTGAACTCTGTGTTGTCTTTACGACGCTCTCCGGCGAGCTTGTCGGCACGCGCCACAAAATAGAGACCGAGATCCGGAGGATCTATAAAAAGTACCAGGATTTTCTTGCGGAAATAATGGTGCAGGGCATAAAGGAAGGGGTCATCAAGAAGGACCTCAACCCCGACCTCGTCGCCTCCGTGATCATCGCCTTTCACAATGGGATACTCTTCCAGTGGTTCATGAATAAAGGCCGGATAGACGAGCGGGCCTATGTCGATACATTTAAGAGGGTCCTGCTGAAGGGCATCATCTCTGAATCGATTGATCCTCATGGGGTGAAGTTATAATGAAAAACAAAGGGAGGTAAGACCGTGTCGGTATTGATTACAGGCGGTATGGGGGCTCTGGGGTCTGCGGTGGCGCGAAATCTTGCAGAAAAAGGCGAGACGCCCATTCTGTACGATCTGATCGAAGACTACACGTTGATCAGCGATATCAAAAACAAGATGAAGTTCGTCGAGGCAAACATCCTCGATCTCGCAAAACTCATCTCAACGGTGAAAGAATACAACGTTGACACGATCATCCATACAGTGGCCGTGTTGTCGAAGGCCGACCCGAAGATATCCGTCGAGGTCAACACGCGGTCCACGGAGAACGTGCTGTGGGCAGCGAAGGAATGCAAGGTGGGCAAGGTCGTCTATACAAGCTCCAAGGGCGTATTCGGCGAGATCACGGGGAAGCACCTCGCCCCCGGCTATGAGCCGATAAACGAAGACTACCCGAAGGACAGGCCCATGGGGGTGTACGGCGTCACGAAGTTTTACGGGGAAGGCCTGGGATACCAATTCAAAAAACTCTACGGCATTGACTTCGTGTCGCTTCGCTTCAGCACGATCTACGGCCCGGGGAGACTCCTGAAAAACCCTAATTCACCGATGGTTTTACCGTGCAGGATCATCGAGAACGCAATGCTGGGAAAGCCTTTCAGCTGGCCCAAGGGCGGCGACCAGAAAGACGATTACATCTATTACGATGACGTGGCCGAAGGCACTGTCCTGGCCGCTACGGTGAAAAACCCTCCCTCCGATGTCTATCTCATAGGCACCGGGACAGGCTCCACCCTGAAAGACTTTGCCGCCGGCGCAAAAAAACAGTTCCCGGAGTTTCAGGCAGAGATAGGGCCGGGGCTCGATCATGTAGGGTCGGGTTTTATCTTCTACAGCGTATATGACATATCGAAGGCGAAAAGAGATCTGGGGTATATCCCGCAATGCGACGTCGAGACCGGCATAGCGCGGTACGTTGAGACTATGAAGCGGTTGAACATTCCGCCGACATTCGTACCATGACGGCGTGCAGCGGATAACGAAGATTATTCAATATAAACAAACGAGGAGGACGTAATGGCAATAAAAGACCTGAGGCAGTGGATCGAACAATTGGAGAAGGAAGGCGAGGTATGCAAGATCAAGGAAAAGGTTGACTGGAACCTTGAACTCGGCGGGATAACCCAGGAGGTCTTCGACAGGGAAGGCCCGGCAGTACTTTTCGAGAATATCAAGGACTATGAGAATGCGCTCTGCAGGCGTTTCTTCACGGGCGGCGTCTCGATGTATTCGAGGATCGCCCTTATGCTCGGCGTACCGAAAGACACGCCGCCGAAGGAGCTGATCGATATCTGGAGAAAGAGATCGAAGAACCTGATCAAGCCGAAGATCGTCGCAACGGGTCCCTGCAAGGAGAACATGATCAAAGGGGATGAGATCGACCTCCCGAAACAGTTCCCCGTTCCTTTCTGGCACAATCACGACGGAGGACGGTACATCGGGACATTCGACGGTGTCGTCACGCAGGAACGCGACGGGGACTGGATCAACGTAGGCAACTACAGGCGCATGGTCCATAATAAAAACCAGATAGGCATTGCATTCCCCCTCGGACAGCATATCTGGGAACACTGGAGAAGCTTCAGGAAAAAAGGCGAGAACGTGCCTATCGCGATAGCCACAGGATGGAACCCCGTTCTGCCTTCGGTTTCCTGTGCACACGTGCCCAGGGGAGTATGCGAATACGACGTCATGGGCGGGCTCATGGGCGAGCCGGTGGAACTGGTGAAATGCGAGACGTCCGGTCTTCTCGTACCGGCATCGGCAGAGATCGTCTTCGAGGGCGAGCTGAACACCAATATGGATACCTTCACGATGGAAGGGCCCTTCGGTGAATATACCGGCTATTACTGCACCGTCCCTTCAAAGAGGCCGGTGATTACCATCAAATGCATAACCTTCAGGAACGACCCTATACTCCGCGGGACGCTGGAAGGCGTGCCCATCAATGAAGATCACAGGATATGCTCGATACATCACTCGGCATCGGTATTTGACCTGCTGCAGGAGAGGATGACCGGGGTCAAGGCGGTGAACGTGGATCCCAGCACCGGGTGGTCCAATGTCTTTGTACAGATCGATAACAGCTACTACGGCCAGGTGCAGCAGGTAGCGGCGAACGTCTGGAGCTCCGGCATATCGACGATGGTGGGAAAGAACGTCTTTGTCTTCGACGAAGACATCGATATCTGGGATCTTAAAAAGGTTATGTGGGCCATGGCGTACCGGATCACCACCGACCGCGGCATCGCGAAGTTCCCGGGATGGATCTCCCCGCTGGATCCGAGCGTCCACCCGAAGGATGCGGTCCACGAAGCGATCAAGAAAGGCGACAGGCTCCTCTTTGATTGCACAAAGCCGATCAACTGGCCGAGGACGGAGAAGTGGTTCGGAGAGAGGTTCCCGTATCTCGCATACCCTGATGACGATACGATGGCGATGGTAAGAAAGAACTGGGATAAATACGGCTTCAAGAAGTAATAACGGAGGATACGATGAACTTCGAGTTTACCGATGAACAGAAGGAACTGAAGGCAAAGGTCCGCGACATGGTGGACAAGCATGTCCTGCCGAGGGCGGCACAGATAGATTCGACAAGCGAGATACCCTGGGACGTAATGAAGATAATGGCAGATATGGGCCTCTTCAAGTTCCTGATCCCCGAGGAATACGGCGGGTCCGGAAAGGGCGACCTGAGGGCCCTTGAACTGAGCATAATACGGGAGGAGCTGTCCAGGGGGTCCTGCCAGGTAGACGCCATATACGCGCTGAACGGCCTGGGAAGCTACTCTATTACCCATTCAGGGACAGAGGAGCAGAAACGGAAATACCTCCCTCCTATCGCAAAGGGGGAGATGCTGGCCTGCATGTCGCTGTCCGAGAAGAACGCGGGCTCCGACGCGGCGGCCCTGAGCACCACCGCGGTGCTCGACGGGAATGAGTGGGTGCTGAACGGCGAGAAGATCTTCGCTTCCAATTCCAAGGTTGCCGGTGTGATCGTGATATTCGCCACTGTGGACAAAAGCAAAGGGGCGAACGGCATAACGGCGTTTATCATGGATCCTAAGGTCTCGAAATACGAGGTGCGGCCCTTCCAGGTGCTCTCACCCCACGATATCGGAGAGATCATACTGAAGGATACGAGGATACCGAAGGAAAACGTGCTCGGCGAAGTGGGACACGGTTTCAGGGTGGCCATGAAGACGCTCGACGTGCTCAGGACATCCGTCGGAGCGGCGGCCGTGGGGCTGGCGCAGTATGCCCTGGACATCACGATCGAGAGGGTGAAGTCGAGGGTACAGTTCGGCAAGCCGCTTGCCGAACAGCAGATCACGCAGGACCGGCTCGCCGACATGGCGACGGAGATCAACGCCGGGCGGCTCATGACGCTGTACGCCGCGTGGCTGAAGGATTCCGGCACGAGAAAGAGCGTGACGCTGGAGTCCTCCATGGCAAAGTGGTGGTGTACGGAAATGGCGCAGAGGGTCGTCGACAAGTGCCTCCAGATGTGGGGAGGCTACGGGGTTATGATGGATTACCCGATGCAGCGGCTCTACCGTGCAGTGCGGGCGCCGAGGCTTTACGAAGGCACCACCGAGATCCAAAAGGTAATCGTTGCAAGGGAACTGTTGAAGTTATACCCGGACCCTGTGAAGGCTTAAGTGCAATGCCGATCAGGTTCCACGAATGTGAAAATGCTTAAGCCCGGCCGGACTCCGCGTCTTCTGAATCCTTCAACCCCCCCCCGACGGGGGTCCGGTACCAGGCTCAAGGGAGATGGAAAATGAAGCCGAGTAATTACGTGTGCAGACGTTATGAAGTGGTTGAGGAGCCTATCGGCGGCCGCATGCAGAAGGTTTTCAAGGGCAGGCCGAAGAACGTAAACGAGGTCCTGCGAAACACGGTTGCCGGATACGGGGATAGGACGGGCTTTATCTCGGGAGAGAGACGCTGGACCTTCAGGGAGTTCTCCGACAAGGTGGACAGGATAGCCCTGGCACTGCAGAAAGAATACGGGATACGGAAAGGCGACCGCGTTGCCGTACTCATGGGCACCGACCTGGATTTTCTCCTTGCCTTCTTCGGAACAACGAGGATCGGCGGCATTATCGTCCCCCTCAACTCACGTTTCAAAGGGGAAGAGCTTACCTTTGAGATAAGGAATTCCGAGGCGACCATATTGATACTTGACCGCGAGTTCTGGGAGACGGTGGAGCCTTACCGGAAGGAGTGGACAACGGTCAGGCATGTGTTCGTAAACGGTCCGGACACGCCGGCAGGCGCCCTTTCCTTCGATGCCCTCTTGCAGGACAGGGAAGGAAAGATCGAAGAGGTGCCCGCAACCGAGGACGACACGGTGATGATCATGTACACGTCAGGCACCACCGGGCATCCGAAAGGCGCCATGCAGTTCCATCGCGGGATGATCGAGGCCTGCATGAGCATCGATGATCTGTACGGAACGGATGCAGACAAAGACAAGGCATTGTGCATTGTCCCTATGTTCCATTCCACGGGGGTTATCATGTCCGGGCTCGGGTCTATCCTGATGGGCATCCCTTGCGTCTATATGCGCCAGTTCAAGACAAAGGACATGCTTGCGATCATCGAAAGGGAGAAGATCACCGTTGCGATCATGGTCCCCGCAATCCTGTGGCTCATGATCAACCACGCGGAGTTTGAGAATTACGACCTGGGCTCCTTCCGTATTACCTGTATCGGCGGCTCACCCAAGTCACCCGACGTGTTCAAGAAGATCAGGGAAAAGCTCCCCGGGCTGAAACTGACCGAGGCCTTCGGCATGACCGAGACACACACGATGGATATCATCCTTACCGACGAAGAGATGGACGGGCACCTCGACGCAGTAGGAAAGCCGTCGCCCCTCACCGAGGTGAGGATCGTTGATGAATCGGGCAAGGAATGTCCTCCCGGCGTCGCGGGCGAGCTCACCTTCAGGGGATCGAAGATCATTCCCCGCTACTGGAAAAACGAAGGGGAGACAAAAAGGCTTATCGTGGACGGATGGCTCTATACCGGGGACATAGCCAGCAGAAACGAGGAGGGTTACGTCTCTATCCACGACCGTAAAAAAGACATGATCAACCGGGGCGGCGAAAAGATCTTCAGCCTCGAGGTGGAGAACGTGCTCTACAAACACCCCGGGATCATGGAGGCCGCTGTTGTGGGCGTGCCGGACGATGTCTTCGGCGAACAGGTGAAGGCATTCATAGTCCTTAAACCGGGTGAGCGATTGACCGAAGATGAGGTCAAAAGCTACTGCTCCAGGAACCTGGCGGATTACAAAGTGCCCAAGTACGTGGAGTTCATCGGCGAGATGCCCCGGAACCCCGGCGGCAAGGTGATGAAGCAGACATTGAAGATTGCCAGGATATAACCGCCGACCCGGCGGGGGACCCTTGCAGATGCAGGGGGGTAGTGAGGAGTTTGCAGTCCGGAAGTAAAAAATGGAGGTGACAGATGATATTTGACATCCATGCGCATGTCGGCCACAGTAAATACTCTGACAACCTGATCACTGCCGAGGCCGTCCTGAAGGTGATGGACGGCGCCGGTATCGACAGGGCCATCCTGCTTCCCACTGCCTCGACGGGGAGATACATAACGGCCCGGCAGATGAAAGCGGAAGTGGACAAGGCGCCGGACAGGCTGGTCGGATTTTTTTCGAGCGATGTAAAGGCAAAAGACGCGGTGGACCTCTTTACGGAGGCGGTCACGAGATACGGCGCTATGGGTTTGAAGATCCATCCCGTATATGCCGCCTGTGCCGCAGATGACGAGAAATGGGTCTACCCGCTCCTCGAAAGGGCGGGAGAGCTGAAGGTCCCCGTCATGTTCCATTCAGGGGAAGCGCCCTATGCAACCCCGTGGCAGATCGGGCTGGCGGCTATGGATTTCCCGGGGACGACCGTTATTCTTGAACACATGGGCTTCGACGCGATGTGCTTCACCGATGCCGCCATAAAGATGGCAAAGAGGTGCGAAAACATCATCCTGGGCACCACGGGTGTCATGTACGAATTCCCTATCACAAAGGCCGTCAACGCAATAGGCGATGACAGGATCGTCTACGGCGGGGAGATCCCGATGAACAACCCCCTCCATGAAATCCTGAAGGTCAGGCTGGCGAAGGTAAGCGATGAGGCCAAGGAAAAGATACTGGGCAGGAACATAGCGAGGATCCTGAACATTGCGTTTTGATCCGGAATGTTTTTGAGCCGGACCGGTATGAAGGGCGGCACAAGGTCAAAGAAGAGGCGGGAGAATGGACAACAGAGAAAGTGAAGATCTGAAGAAGAAATTCGAAGGGATAGCAAAACGGGAAAGGCCCCTTTACTACAAACTGCTGGGCATCAATATCCTGGATGTAAAACAGGGATACGCGAAGCTGAAGATGGACTATGACGCGAACCTGACGAACCCTTACGGCTTTGTGAACGGCGGTTTTTTTTCGATCCTCGCGGACGCTGCGCTGGCCTGCGCCCTCCTGGGAATGACCGACGAAAGCCCCACGCGCAGGCTGGTCACCATAGAGTACAAGATGAACATAATAAGACCGGTGAAGGAGGGCGCCGTTACTGCGGAGGCGAGGGTCGTTCATCTCGGAAAAGATACGGCGCTCGGCGATGTCGAGGTCTGGGATCATAGAGAGAGAATGGTTGCCAAGGGGCTGATCACGTACTCGGTAAAGCCTTGACGAGAGGCCGAACGTAAATACCACGCCGCGGATGACGCCGGCGCAAAAGGGTGCAGGGATCAGGAACGCGGTGTTGAGGTTGTTGAGATTCTGAAAAGGAGCAGGCATGGCGATTAAAAATGTTGGAATTATTGGATGCGGTACGATGGGGGCGGGAATTGCACAGATAGCCCTTCAGGCCGGTTACCTGGTGACGGTGAATGAAGTCAGCCGGGAATTGCTTGACAAGGGACTGGAACGGATCCGCGGTTCACTTGATAAGATGAAGGAGAAGGGACTGATAGACGATGCACACAGGGATGAGATGGCAAAACGATTATCACCTGCGGTCACCCTCAATGAACTAAACCAATGCGACCTTGTTATCGAAGCCGTTGTCGAGAGCCTCGATGTGAAGGCAAAACTGTTTGCCGCCCTCGATAGCGTGTGTAAAAAAGAGGCTATCTTTGCGAGCAATACATCGTCACTGTCTGTTACGCAGATTGCAGCCGCCACATCCAGACTGAAGCAGTTTGCAGGTCTCCACTTTTTTAATCCGCCCGCGCTCATGCCCCTGGTTGAGGTAATAAGGACCATGACAACAGATGAAACAATCCTGCAGGAAATCATAGATTTTGTTAAGTCCTTGAAGAAGGCAGCTATAGTCGCCAAGGACAGCGCAGGCTTTATTGTTAACAGGCTCCTTACGCCTTATCTGCTGGACGCCATGCGGGCGGTGGGGGACGGCGTAGGCTCTGTAGAGGATATCGATGCGGGCATGAAGCTCGGCTGCAATCATCCCATGGGACCTCTCATGCTGGCAGATTTTATCGGCCTTGACGTGCTTTACAATGCCGCCAATATCCTCTTTGAAGAATACAGGGAGCAACGGTACGCCCCACCTCCAATCCTGAAACGGCTGGTGATAATGGGATGCATAGGAACGAAGGCGGGAACAGGGTTTTATGATTGGTCCGACCTGAAAAGGCCGAGGCCGGCCCTGTTATCGATTTAACCCGAAGCGAAAGGAGTCCGGTGATGGATAATCGCACTGTCTTGTATGAAGTGAAGGATCGGGTGGGATATATCACCCTGAATCGGCCCGATCACCATAACAGTATTAATAAGGACATCCTGGATCAGTTCTCTACGATCCTGTCCGCATGCAAACATGACGACAACTGCCGGATACTGATTATTACAGGGGCTGGGGAGAAGGCGTTTTGCGCAGGCGCTGATATAAATATGTTCACAGAGGTGATCCATGATGCCCTGGGCGGACGGGATTGGTCCCGGTACGGCCAGACTATCTTCAGCATGCTCGACAACCTCGGCAAACCCTCCATTGCCGCAATCAATGGGATGGCGCTGGGCGGCGGATTTGAGCTGGCCCTTGCATGTACGTTCAGGATCGCGTCGCAGAAGGCGCGGTTCGGTTTCAGCGAGATCTCCCTCGGTTTTATACCCGGGTGGGGCGGTATCGTAAGGATGACGCGTATTCTTGGAAAAACAAAAACCGCAGAGTTGGTGCTGACAGGCAGGCATATCGATGCCGGAGAGGCGCTGGATCTTGGGGTCGTCAACAGTGTGGTGTCTCCGGAGGAACTGTTGCCCGCCTCGGAGGCCCTTGCCCTGAAGATCATGAACAACAGCCCTGTTGCGGTGAGGCTGGCGCTGGAGGCCTTGCATTATGCCGAAGACCTGTCGTTCGATGAGGCGCTTATGGTCGAGTCAAACATTGCCGGGCTCGCATGCAACAGCGAGGACGCAAAAGAAGGAATAAAGGCATTTATCGAGAAAAGATATCCACAATTCAAGGGAAAGTGAGGAGAAGGCATGAAAGATATTGTTATCGTCGGCGCAGCCAGGACCCCGATCGGTGAATTCGGCGGCTCGCTGAGGGATGTACCTGTAGTATCATTGGGGATCACCGCTATCAATGCAGCGGTCGAGCGTGCGGGCATAGAAAAGCAGATGATCGACCAGGTTATCATGGGCAACTGTTTCGACCCGGCGGATACGAACGTTACCCGTATCACCGCGGTGAAGGCCGGTATTCCGATAGAGGCCCCCGCCTATACGATCATCGGGACCTGCGGGTCAGGCATGCAGGCGATCATCTCCGGGATCCACAGTATCAGGGAAGGTGACGCCGATATCGTGGTTGCCGGAGGGTTTGAAAGCATGAGCACCGCTCCGTATCTGCTTACATCGACCCGCTGGGGCCAAAGACTGAACCACAGTTATGCGGTCGATCTCCTGTGGCGTGCGATGCACGAGCACCCCATCGGGGGAGGGATGGGGATGACCGCGGAAAACCTGGCAGAGAGATACGGGATCACAAGGGAAGAACAGGACAGGTTTGCCCTGTCAAGCCAGCAGCGGGCCAGCAAGGCAGTGAAGGATGGCAGGTTCAAGGAAGAGATCTCCCCGGTGGTGATACCGGTGAAAAAGGGCGAGCCGAAGGTTATCGACACCGATGAGTATCCAAAGCCCAATATGACGCTTGAAAAACTTGCACAGTTGCAGCCGGCCTTCAAGAAGGACGGAACCGTGACGGCGGGCAACGCCTGCGGCATAAACGATGCAGCCGCAGCCGTGGTGCTGATGACCGGGCAAAAGGCGACTGAACTGGGGCTTAAGCCCCTGTGCCGGATCGTGAGCGACGCGTCCGTAGGGGTAGACCCTGCATACATGGGGATCGGTCCTGTCCCGGCAAGCAGGAAGGTATTGAAGAGGGCAGGGCTTTCTCTCGACGATATAGAGCTTTTCGAGATAAACGAGGCCTTTGCCGCCCAGTTTCTTTCATGCGAAAGGGAACTTGGTTTAAACAGGGAGATCGTGAACGTCAACGGCAGCGGGATATCGCTGGGCCATCCGGTGGGGGCAACGGGGACGAGGCTCGTGGTAACGCTCCTTTATGAAATGAAAAAAAGAGGCCTGAAGTACGGGCTGGCAAGTCTCTGTGCCGGCGGAGGGCTGGGGTATGCACTTATCATTGAAAATTATTAGAAGGCGAATAGAACGTATGAAGATCTTACATTGCAGTATGCAGGTTTTGCCTGTTTTCGAAATAAAAATATAGGGAGGGTACAATGAAAAGAATAAGGTTGATCGGTGCACTGGTTTTGGGATTGACAACGGTATTGGCGCTTGCCGTGCCGGGGATCGTTTCGGCACAGGGCAGGAATATCGTGACCTGTGCTTCCGGTTCCACGGGCGGAGGTTTCTATCTTCTCGGTTCCGGACTGGCAACGATATTGCAAAAAAACATACCAAACGTCGTAGCCAATAACCAGGCAACGACGGGGGCAGCGGAAAACGTGAGGCTTGTGGGCGACGGCATGGCCACGGTCGGTCTTGCGGGCGGAGACCACATGTACTTCGGCTACCGCGGCGGAAGGGAATTTGACAAACCCCGTAAGGATATCAGGCTCCTCATCGGCACGTACACGCCGACACAGCACATCGTGGTGCATGCAGATCTGAAGGTCAACAGCATCGCGGACCTGAAGGGAAAACGGATAGGCACAACGCCGGGTTTCAATGCCAGTGAATGTGCACCGGCTATCCTTGAGGCCTATGGAATAAAGAAGAACGAAGTAAAGATCGTGCCCATGGCCGGCGCGCAGGTGCTGGAGGCTTACCAGGACAGGAAGGTGGACGCCTTTATCCTTGGATTCGGCGCCCCCCATCCTTTGATCACGCAGGCCCTCAAGATTACCAAATCAAAGTTCCTGAATATCGATCCTGCCAAGATCAAGGCCCTGCTCGAGAAATACCCCTACTGGATTGAAACTGTCGTGGAAAAAGGCGACTACCAGGGCCTCGATCAGGACTACCACGCCATCATGGACCCTGTAGCATGGGTCGTCAATGCAAAGGTGCCTGACGAGCTCGTATACCAGATGGTGAAGACGATCATTGAGCGTAACAGCGATTACCAGAAGATTTACAGGGAAGCGAAAGAGTTCAACAAGCAGAATGCCTTAAAGCTGAAACACCTGGTCCCGCTTCATCCCGGGGCAGAGAAGTATTACAAGGAGATGGGGCTGTTGAAATAGGCAATAACGGCAACGGAAGATCGTTCATCCACAGATCGTAATGACCGTCAATGAGAAGGAGGCGGATTGATGGGTTTTCTTAAGAAGTTCAACGCTGATTTATCGATACAGGTTCTGGGGGCTGTCTGGATCCTTTACCACGTGCTTGCCGGACAGTTCCTGCTCCTGGGTGATGCGGAATCCTGCATCATACACATAAACGGTGCGGTGCTTTTCACCTTCCTGATGAAGCCGATGTTCAAGGAATACAACAACAGGTCCGTGCCGGCTAAAACGCTCAATCTGGCAATGGCCGCCGCTATCGTCGTTACCGGTGTCTATATCTACATTGTGATGCCCGAAATGCTGGCCGGGGCTATAGGGAAGGACTTCCCCATGTCCATCTTTTTGGGGTTCCTTACGTTCTTTCTGATACTTGAGGGGAACAGGAGGCTTGAAGGATGGATCATTCCGATCATAGTGGTCGTCGCACTCCTCTATGCCCGTTTCGGGGAGATCATGCCCGACATTTTTGCCCATGCGGATTTTGATGCGAAACGGATAGTAAACCTGCTGTATCTCGGGCCTGACGGTATATACGGTATGATTGCCAGGGTCTCCTTTTCCTATATCGGGTTGTTCATCATCTACGCGCAGTTTATCAGAATCTCGGGCGCCGGAGATTTTTTTCTCGACTTTGCCCATGCCGTAGCGGGGCGCGTGAGAGGAGGCCCTGCAAAATCCGCCGTCGTTGCAAGCTCTTTGTTCGGAATGATAAGCGGGAGCGCTGTGGCGAACGTGGCCGGCGTGGGGAGCATAACAATCCCCCTGATGAAAAGGAGCGGATACCGCGCGCATATCGCAGGCGCGATCGAAGCAGCGGCATCAACGGGCGGGCAGATCATGCCGCCCGTTATGGGAGCCTCAGCCTTCCTGATGGCCGATTTTTTGAGGGTTTCCTACTTTTATGTTGCCTGCTGCGCTACCATTCCTGCCTTGCTCTATTACCTGTCGCTCTTTGCGGCGGTTGACTTAGAGGCTGCAAAACACGGAATATCCGGAATGAAAAAGGAGGATATCCCGAACCTGAAGAAGGTCATGAAAAAAGGCTGGCATCATTGTATATCCTTGGCGGTCCTGATCTACCTTATGGCCGTGCCGCAATGGACTGCAACGAAGGCGGCATTCTGGGCGTTAATAGCGCTGTTGATAGTAAGCCTCATACAATGTCTCATTAAAAAGGATAAAAATTTTTTCAGGGATATAGTCTGGAGGGGACTGATAACAAGCGTTGACGGTGTTGCCATGATGGGCACCATCAGCGGCGCCCTGGGCATCATCGTGGGTATCTTCGGGTTGACCGGGCTTGCACTTAAACTCTCATCGATCATTATCGACCTTGCAGGCGGGAGTGTTCCGGTGCTCCTTATGCTTACAATGGTCACCTCCATCCTGTTCGGGATGGGGCTTCCTACCATAGCCGCTTATGTGCTGCTCGTTATTATGGTTGCGCCGGCCCTTGAACAGCTTGGAATTCCCCTCATCGTGAGCCACATGTTCGTATTTTATTTCGGATGCTTTTCGGTGTTGACCCCTCCTGTTGCGCTCGCCTCTATGGCGGCGTCATCCATTGCGCATGCCGATTTCTGGAAAACGGGATGGGCATCGGCGCGTATCTCCATAGTGGGTTTTGTTCTCCCCTTTGCCTTTGTGTATAATCCGCAACTTCTCTTGCAGAATCCTTCTGCAGGCATGGTACTGCCGATCATGGCTACAATTATAGGGGTCTACGCATTGGCCTCCGGACTTACGGGGTATTTTCTTTTTCCCCTCACCTGGCCCATGAGAATACTCTCCGTCGTGTCGGCCGTCCTGCTCGTTGACCCCGGCCTGTTAACCACCGCTGCCGGTATTGTGATGCTCTGTTTTGTCATGGTGCCGCAGATAATAAGGCGCGTGAAACACGGGAAACCGCCCGTTGTCCAACCGGTGCAGACGGGCTAACCCGGATACGTAACGCAGAAGACGAAAACCAGGCTGGGGTCCCTGATCCCAACCTGGTTTTTTTCTGTCCGTGTAAGTCACGAGGGACGTCCGCTTCGCTAAGACGAGGGACGATGAAGATCAGAAGAGCAGAGGGGGAGAGATCCCGGAAGGCGGCGGACGTTCGAATTGTTTTTTGGTCTCTCGCTATTCGCTATTCACTATCGACTATTCACTGCCTTTATCCTATTCACTGCCTTCTTGCTATTCGCACAACATGAGCAGATAATATAGCGGCCGGTGCCGGGTTGTAACGTTGTGAACGGTCCCGGCAGGGTGAATGAAGAATAACCGCAATGACGGAAAAAACATCTCATTCGGGACATAAGCGGATAAGGCGGCTTATTCTGTACGTGCTCCCCGTCTGCATTGCCTTTTATCTGGCATTGCCGCTCTGGCTTATGGCCGGCGAGCCGCCTGAATATCTGAGGGCCAATGAGAATGCACAGGCCCACGCTGCAAATCCGACGGACTGGGTGCTTCCGGGGTTAAAGACAATAACCGGCCCCGGAGACGGCAACACGTGGCGGCTCTCCGATAACAAGGTCATGGTAAGGGCATTCACGGACCCGCAGTATTACAACCTCACGACAAAAAAATTCCAGGACCTCTATCCCGGCGCCTTGTGGGTGACAACGGGTAACGCATTGCCCGACTGGTACCGCAATCCGGGGAACGGGGTCAACGCGGAAAATATAGCCCTTAAGACGGCCCGGTTGCTGGGCCTGCCGGCCTCATCGCTTGCGCAATACAACGCCGTCGTGGAGCTGTGGATAGACCCTGACAAGGTGTTCCGCCCCACGCGCGATCCGAACAGGGCAGCGCAGCCGACGGCCCTTCCGACCCAGGACTTCGCGGCGAAGCCTGCATATATGACCGATTACGACTATGATAAATTCAAGACATGGTACATAGCCAACATCGCATCGAGCTATAGCGACCCTGATCCCAACAAGCAATATCCGTGGACACAGCTTGGTTATACCTATAACTGGGGCGGAGATCAGGACACACTGGCGTCAATCGCCGGGTTGAGTGAATTTGTCATCCTGGGGACAAGGGCCGGTGTTACCAGTCCCCTGGAGACCTTTGCCGTCTATTCGATACAGTCCTATATTTATAAGACCGGAACAGACGGCGACGGCGTCGGCAACTTCAATGTTACCGGTCACTGCGACACCATCTGGACAGGCACCAAATTCCAGCCGGGAGGCAATACGGTCATTATCGGGCAGAACGGCGTTGTCGCAGGCGGGGAGGGTATCTATATATCGTCTGCCGGATATACGGTCACCAACAACGGCAGCATCATCGGGCCCACAGGTCAGAAGTATTACGGCGACGGCCCCGCAGGGACAAGCATCTACTTCTACGACGGAGGAACGATTGTCAACAATGCATCCGGCACTATGTCGAACGACGGTATTGCCATAGGCAACCGCGCCGGCGCAGCAAACGGTGTAGCCGTAACCAACTACGGCTATCTCTCCGGCAGCCAGTACGCGGTGAAGACAGGCGCAGCCGATGATTCGCTTACGGTCGAGGGCGGGGGTACGGTCCGCGGCTCCGTCGATCTCGGAACGGGTGCTGACAATATCCTTTTTAAAAGCGGCTCCACGTACCGCACCGTGATCGACAGGCAGAACAACATCGCATCGTCGTTAAATGCCTCAAATATAACCATCCAGGGCGGTGCGGCCATAACACCGGAATTAAGCGGCACAGGCCTGATCCTGTCAGGGACCACTTACCGCGTTGCCCAGGGGACGGCCGTTACGGGCACCTTCGGCACTATCATCGATAATTACCCGCTTTTTGATTTTTCTCTTTCATCAACCGGGGCGGACATCTCTATCGGGGTCAACCGGGTCTCCTATGCATCCGTTGCCGGTTCTTCCGACCCCAAACTGGCGGCCTTTGCGGGTACCCTGGACAGGGGCGTTGCGACTGCAAGCGGCGATATGGCATTCCTGATGTCGGAGATCGACCGGCAGAACAGCAGCAGCGGCGTGGCCGACGCGGTGCGCCAGCTTTCTCCCGTTGTGTTCGCTGCCGTACCCGGCGCCGCTTTTGCAACGGACGGGATGCGTCTGAAGCAACTTCTGGCGAGAAAGGGCATGGGCCCGGACGCAGAGGCTCAGGCCAGCCTGAGGCCGGTCAGGTACGCGGCAGCTTCACCGGTAAACGATGGGGCCCCGATATACCCGATATATAGGTCCCCCGGTCAGGGTCTTTGGGAAGGGTTTGCCCTTGCAGCAGGCTATCAGGGGAGCCAGGATACGGTAGACAATATACCGGGCTACCGATACGATGCGTGGTCATTCACGGCAGGGTTGGAAAAACGCTTTTCCGGCACGAGTGCCGCCGGTTTTTCGATGGGTAGTTCCAGGACCTCTATATCCAGCAGGGATACAGCGGGGAGCAAGGCACAGATCGATGCGATCGGCCCGGCCTTCTTTGCAGGCGCCTTGTTCGACCGTTTCCGTATTAATATTGTGTCTGCGTACAGCTACAACCAGTACCATAGCGACCGGGCAATCGCCTTCGGCAATGTCGGCAGGACTGCCAGGAGCGACCATAACGGCAATCAGTTCTCCGGTATGGTCGATGCGGGGTACTGGTTCAAACCGGCGGAAAGAACAATCCTGGAACCCGTAGCGGGCTTTTATCTGTCGTATATCGATGAAGACGGTTTCAGCGAGACAGGGGCCGGTGCCGCCAACCTGACCGTAGATGCCAGGACCAACTGGGCCTTCAGAAGCCACCTTGGCTCACAGTTAAGGCAGGATCTCCGTTATGGAGATATCCGGATGAATATCGAGCTTGCTGCCCTGTGGCTGCACGATTTCAGCCGTGGCAGCGATGTAACGGCGAGCCTTTCCTCTCTCAGGGAGAGCGCATCGATCAGGGGGATCGATTCAGACCGCGATGCCGCCGAATTGCGCGCCAGGGTGTCTTTGCATAAAGGCAGCGGTTTTATCGTCTCAGTGGAATATGCATTCATGGTGTCGCCTGACAGCCGGGAGAACAGCCTGCAGCTTGGATTCAAATGGTTGTTCTAAACAAGCACAAAAACAGTCGATAGTGAATAGCAAGAAACCGGTGAATAGCCGATAGCGAATAGCCGTCAGCGTACATTCCTCTATTTACAATGTATCATAATGTATCATATAATATCATTAAGAACCATTGTGTATTATAAATGAGACAATAAAATATATAATGAGATAACATGAGAAACTACTTGACAAAATGAAACTATAATATATAATTGATTTTAGTGCATGGACAAACTTTATACTATCAAGGAGACATTGGGGATATTGAAGATCTCAAAAGCCAATCTCTATAGGTTGATCGCCAGGGGACAAATATCACCCGTCAAACTCGTAGGCAGAACATTGTTCACGGAGTCCGAATTGGACCGGTTTATCGAGAAGCTGAAGAAAAGCTCAGGCTTGTGAAAAATGAGTTCAATTCCAATTTTAAAAGATGTATAATGTCAGTACGATAAAGGGGAGGGACGGCCGATATGTCCGTTAATAACCAAGCAAGAAGTCAGCAGGGAAACCTCCGGGTTGCAATCGATGAAGAGTACAGGGGCATCAAGGACCTCGATTTTTTTGCCGACCATACCCATATACAGAAAGAGATCAATCTCGTTCCGAGAAGATTTTCCACTTCGGTTGACGAGTTATATCTGAGGACAGTGCTGACATCGATCAAATGTCCCAAGTGCAAACAGCCCGTGAGACGGAGCTACCGGAGACACCCCAAGGAGTGGTTCCTTAAGTTTGCAGGACGGAAGATACTATACTGTACGCACTGTGATTGGCGGGAGATCGTGAAGGTGAACCGGTGGGAGTGGGAGATCATCGCAACGGTCCTTGCCGTAACATTTATCGTTTCCGCCGCCTCCATTCACTGGATCATGCGGTAACCGGCTTGAGAACGTTCGGCGTAATGCGTTCGGAGTTCGGCGAGAAACAAAAATCCGTTCAACGTTCTATGTTCAACGTTCAAGGTTTGAAAAAACAGATGCCGGATACCCGTCAGGTACATCGGGGAGCGAGTAACGAGGTTCATCATTATGTTGTCATCGCGAGGAGCGAAGCGACGTGGCGATCTCATAGGGTATAATCTGTTGAATGAGATTGCCGCGTTCTGCTCGCAATGACACCACGCCGCTCCCTGCGGCCTATCACCTATTACCCCTCACTTTTCACAGAGGTTCATCGTCTCACGACTTACGATTCACGGGTTTTTCACTATCTACTATTCACTATCGACTATCGACCGCCTCTGTACTATTCGCTATCTACTATCTACTATCGACTATCGACCGCCTCTATACTATTCACTATCGACTATCGACTGCCTTTATACTATCGACTGCCTTTATGTTGTCTGTTATGTTATGATATTCAGCCCGACATGAAGCGGAAAACTTTATGGGACTAAAGCAGGGGGAC
>MVRS01000215.1 GCA_002067975.1 Syntrophorhabdus sp. PtaU1.Bin058 | reverse complement strand
AAGCGTCCTGTTATGTATCCTTCAGTCCTCTCGTCTGAGGGCGAGGTAAAGATCTGCGAGGTCTCACCGAACTCCACGAGGTCGCCGAGGAGCATGAAACCGGTGTAGTCCGATACCCTTGCCGCCTGCTGCATATTGTGCGTGACGATCAGGATGGTATACTTCTCTTTCAGTTCCATCATAAGTTCTTCGACCCTCATGGTTGCAATCGGATCGAGGGCGGAACAGGGCTCATCGAGGAGGATGATCTCCGGCTCCACGGTCAGAAGGCGCGCGATGCAGAGTCTCTGTTTTATCTCCTCGGAAAGATTAAGCGCAGGGACGGAAAGCCTGTCCTTTAATTCTTCCCAGAGGCCGACGGCCCGCAGGCAATTCTCCACCATTTCCCTCTTTTTCCTTTTATTCCCCAGGCCATGTATCTTCAGCCCGTAGATCATATTTTCATAGACCGTGAAAGGAAAAGGGTTCGGCCGCTGGAACACCATGCCTACCTTTTTTCGGAGTTCTATGATGTCCACCTCCTCGATCCTCTGGTCATGGACAAAGATGTCCCCTGATATCCGGATATCGTCGATGAGGTCGTTCATACGGTTAAAACAACGTAAAAGGGTGGACTTACCGCAGCCCGAAGGCCCGATGAGCGCAGTGATCGAGTTCTTGTGGACGTTGAAATTGATCTCTTTCAGGGCGTGAAAGCTGCCATAGTGGAGATTCAGGTTTTCAGTTTTCAGAACAAAGTTACTCATTATCCAAATTTTCCCTGGATGTAATCTTCGGTTTTTTTCACCGACGGTTTCGTGAAAAGTCTTTCCGTCGTGTCGTACTCGATGAGCTCTCCAAGATAGAAGAAGGCAGAGAAGTCTGTAATACGGGCGATCTGCTTTGTGTTGTTGGAGACGAGGATGATCGTAAAATCCTTTTTCAGTTCGCTCAGGGCATCTTCGATCTTTGCCGTTGAGATCGGGTCAAGCCCCGAGCAGGGCTCGTCAAGGAGGATGATCTCCGGTTTCAGGGCCAGCGTCCTGGCAAGACAGAGCCTCTGCTGTTGTCCTCCTGATAGTTTCAGGGCGGACATGCTCAGCCTGTCCTTTACCTCATCCCAGAGGAATGCCTTTTTCAGGCTGTCTTCCACAATGTAGTGAAGCATGATGCGGTCTCCGATCCCCCTCAGGCGCGGCCCGTAGGCGATATTTTCGTAAATTGAACGGGGGAGAGGGATGGGGACGGCAAAGACGGTGCCCACACGCCTTCTCAATTCAACGGTGTTCTGTCCGCCATCGAGGATATTATGCCCGTCTATATGCACTTCACCGTCTATGTGGGCATTTTCTTCAAAATCGATCATCCGGTTGATGACTGAGATAAGGGTGGTCTTGCCGCTGCCCGAAGGTCCCATAAAACCGGTAATGGTATTCCTGTGGACATCTATGGTAATGCCTTTCAGGATCTCATTTTTTGAAAAAGCGACGCGGAGTCCGCTGATTGCAATCTTTGTGCTCATCATCCTCAGGAGTACTTTGATATTGCCTTGTTCATCAGGTAGTACGCTACAACGTTGATCAGTAATATGCTTACAACGAGTACCAGCGCGGTGCCGTAGGCCTTTTCCATGGATATGCCTTCACGGGCCAGGATATAAAAATGGACCGCCATGGTCCTGCCGGAATCGAAAAGAGAGGTCGGCAGTCTCAGGGAACTGCCCATGGTAAATATTACCGCTGCCGTCTCGCCCACGGCCCTCCCGACGCTCAGCATGATGCCCGTTAAGATCCCCGGGATCGCTGACGGCAACACAACCTTTGTCACCGTCTCCCATTTTGTCGCGCTCAGCGAGTAGCTGACGATCCTCAGGTTTCTCGGTACGGCCTTGATGGCCTCTTCGCTGGTCCTGATTATCGTGGGGAGTATCATGATCGTTATGGTCAGGACCCCTGCAAGGAGAGACCAGCCCATCCTCAGCTTGATGACAAAGAATATGAAGCCGAAGAGACCGTACAGGATCGACGGTATCCCCGCAAGCGACTCGACGCCGAAGCGTATGATCTTGGTGAACTTCGATTCTTTTGTGTATTCGGTGAGGAATATTGCCGTCCCGACGCCAAGGGGCGTTGCAAAGAGGATCGAGAGGAGCGCAAGCAATATCGTCCCGACGATCGAAGGGAATATGCCGCCGAGCCTTCCCATGTCTTCAGGATAGGAAAAGATAAACTCAAAATTTACATAGGGGAGTCCCTTGAAACAGATGATGGCGACGATGATCACCAGTATGCCCACCGTAAAGAAGGCCTGGAGATTTAACCCGATCTGTACAAATTTGTTGGTGAACCTTGGATTTATTCTCATATCACATCTTTCTCTTGATCCCGAAATTGGCTATATAGTTGAGGATCATGATAATAACGAGCAGAACGATACCGGTGGAGAAGAGCCCGAGCCTGTGATCCCCTGTTGCGTAGGCAAGCTCCAGCGCAATATTGCCCGTAAGCGTCCGTAAAGGATCGAGGATGCTGGAAGGTATCCTGAGGGCGTTCCCGGCGATCATGATGACGGCCATTGTCTCCCCGATGGCCCTCCCCATGCCCAGTATAAAACTCGCGAGGATCCCCGATTTTGCCGCAGGGATAACCACCTTGTGGATCGTCTGCCATTTTGTTGCGCCCATGGCAAAAGAACCCTCACGGTACGTCTTCGGGACACTCATCAAGGCATCGAAGGAGATGCTGATCACAGTGGGCAGGATCATGATCCCGAGGATGATGGAGGTCGCGAGGAGTGAAAAACCTGACCCCCCGATGTAGTCCCTTATGATGGGCACGATGTAAACGACGCCGAGGAACCCGTACACCACCGACGGGATGCCGGCAAGGAGCTCAAGGGCCGGTTTCAGGAACATCTTGAGCCGTTTTCCGGAATATTCCGCGAGGTATATCGCGCAGGAAAGCCCCATGGGGGCGCCTATGATAAGGGCGCCGAATGTAACGAGAAAGGAGGATACGATCATCGGGAATATGCCGAAAGAACCTTTTGTGGGGGCCCACTTGAAACCCAGGATGATATTTTTCAGACCGATCTTGTGAAAGAGGGGCAACCCTTCAAAGAGGATGAAGATAAAGATCAGGAAGAGGAACAGGAGTGATGAAAGGGCAAAGGTAACCAGTACCCACTTCACGAGTTGTTCCTTTTTTACAGGATTCTTAATCATAGAAACCTACCAGGCCCTCTTTCTTAAGGATGCCCTGCCCATCCTTTGAAAGTACGAACTTGACAAACTGTTTCCCGTCTTCGTCAAGTTCACCGTTTGTTACATATAAAAACGGTCTCACGATCTTGTATTTCCCGGTTTTGATGCTCCTGATGCTTGGGATGACGCCGTCGATCGTCATGGCCTTTACCCTTTCATCGACCAGTCCGAGGGAGATATACCCGATCGCGTATGGGTCGGTGGCAACCACTTCCTTTACCGACCCGTTGGAATCCTGGACCATGATGCCGTCGTCTATCCCGCGTCCTTTCATGACAAGCTCTTCAAAGGAACTCCGAGTGCCGGAACCTTCCTCGCGCGTCACCGCGTCTATCTTTCTCTTGATCCAGCCAAGCTCGTCCCAGTTCTTGATCTCACCGTTGAATATCCTGCTTACCTGCTGCATTGTGAGGGCCTTAAGGGGGTTTTTCGGGTGTACGACAATGGCAATGCCGTCATAACAGATCGTTATCGTGTTCAGCATCTTTTCCCCTTCCTTCAGCTCCCTCGAAGACATCCCGATATCGACGGTGTTATTGAGGCACGCCTGGATGCCGGCAGTGGAACCGCCTCCCTGAACGTCAATAACAAATTTGCGATGGTCGATCATAAAATGCTCTGCGAGTTTTTCCGTAAAGGGCATGACCGATGTTGACCCTGCAATGGTGATGGTGTGCTTGTCTTTCTTTGCCCTGGCGGCAGGTTTGTTACTGCAGGAGATTATCAATGTTGCAAGTGCAACAACGATAATGCCGAGTTTTCTGACCATTTCTATTCCTCGGGGTCCGGGTCCTTCAGGTGCCGTATGATCTTCCCCTCTACCATAAATATCACCAGTTCGGCAATATTTACTGCGTGGTCAGCCATTCTTTCAAGGTATTTTGATATAAAAAGGAGTCTCGTAGCCCGCGAGATAGTCCGCATGTCCTGCATCATATAGGTCAAGAGTTCACGGAATATCTGGTCAAGCAACTGGTCGACCTGTTCGTCATCCCTTGTCACCTTCAGGGCGAGCTGTACGTCTTCCCTTACGAATGAATCAAGACTTTCTTTAACCATGACCTGCACGATCTCAGCCATCTTCGGTATATCGATATATGGTTTTAGCTGCGGTTCCTGGTTTATCTCCTGTACCCTCTCACAGATGTTGACCGCCATGTCGCCTATCCGCTCTAAGTCATAATTGATCTTTATGGCCGTTGTGATGAACCTGAGGTCCCTGGCAGCCGGCTGCCGGAGCGCCAGAAGCTTGAGACAAAGCTCGTCCACCTCAATCTCGTTGCTGTTAATAATATCATCATTGTCAATGACACTCTTTGCACGCTCCGAATCCCTTTCGAGGAGCGCCTTGATCGCATTCTGAATGGCCTTTTCTACGAGGCCGCCTTCGTAAAGGATCTTTTCCTTTAATTCCTTCAGTTCAAGATCAAAGGCCTTGTAAATGTGTCCTTCCAGCATCGGTCCTCCTTGTTGAAGTTAGTAGAGTATAGCCATTTTTCACCTATAACACAAATAGAATGTGTCCGATGCGGATTTTACAGACAGTATATTGAAATTCTAAGAAAAAGATTCTGCGTGGGAGGACTACGGCATAGCGCTATAATTAGTAAGGCGAGAGAGATCCGAAGGACGTCCGCTGCGCTGGGACGAAGGACGAAAGGAATTGTTTCTTTTGTTTCTTGCTATTCACCATCCACTATCGACTATCGACTGCCTTTATACCTGTTTATTCGTAATTCTCGATGTGGTGTTTTATGACCCTGCCTTCGACCATGAAGATAACATCCTCACAGATATTGGTACAGAGATCGGCGATCCTTTCGAGGTTGCTCGATATCCGTACAAGATGGAGGGAACGCTCTATGGTGCCTGACTCGGACGTCATGAACGCGACAAGCTCCCTGAAGATCTGGTTGTGCAGGGCGTCGATCACGCTGTCATGCTCGCAGACGGATTGCGCCAGGCCGGCATCCTCGTTAATAAAGGACTTGATGGTATTGTCGACGCTTGTGACCGTCTCGTCGGCCATCCGGGGTATGTCGATAAGGGGTTTCACCGGCCGTTTTGAAATGAGATAGAGCCCGCTTTCGGAGATGTTGACGGCGTGATCGCCCATCCTTTCCAGATCGCTGTTCATTTTGTAGACCATGAGAATTGTCCTCAGGTCTTTTGCCATGGGCTGATACTGGGCGATCATGTGCGTGCACAGTTCGTCGAGCCTGATCTCAAAATTATTCGCCTCCGGCTCGTCCTTCTCGATGACCTCAAGCAGGTATGCCTTCTCTTTCTTTATCAGACCCTTGATGCTCTTCATGATCATGTTTTCGACGAGGGTGGCGAAATCGATCAGTTCTTTCTTGAGCTCGATGATCCTTTCTTCTAACACATCTCCCTCCTAACCGAATTTACCTGTAAGGTATTCTTCCGTCCTCTTGTCTTTCGGAACGGTAAACATCTTTTCCGTCGGACCGTATTCAATCAACTCGCCGAGATAGATAAAGGCGGTAAAATCCGAGACCCGGGCGGCCTGGCCGATGTTGTGCGTAACGAGGAGCATGGTGACGTTATTTTTCAGCTCAACAAAGAGTTCCTCGATCTGGGAGGTCGATTTCGGATCGAGGGCGGACGTAGGTTCGTCAAGCAGGAGTATCTCCGGGTTCATGGCCAGTGCCCTTGCGATACAGAGCCTCTGCTGCTGTCCTCCCGATAGGAAGGTCCCTTTCCGGTGGAGGTAATCCTTGACCTCGTCCCACAGGGCAGCGCTCCGGAGTGATTGTTCAACGATATTGTTGAACTCTTCCCTTGAACGCCGGATGCCGTTCAACTTGTATCCGGCAATGACATTGTCGTATATGCTCATCGTGGGGAAGGGGTTCGGTTTCTGAAAGACCATGCCGATCTTCCTCCGGAGGACAATCGGCTCCATGGTGTAGATATCCTTTTCGTTAAGGAACATCCTGCCGGCGACCTTTGTATCGGGGAGGAGCTCGTGCATCCGGTTTACGCAGCGGATCAGCGTGGTCTTGCCGCACCCTGACGGCCCCATGAGGGCGGCAACGACATTCTTCGGCACCGAAAGATCGATATCGTGTAAAACCTGGTGATCGCCGAAATAGGCGGAAAAGCGCTCTACGGTCAGAACTGAATTTTCCATTTGATCGAGACTCCCCTTGCGATGAGGTTAAAGGCCAACGTGAGTACCACGAGTATAAACGATGCCCCCCATGCAAACGTGTGCCATTCGGGATAGGGGCTCATGGCGTAATAAAAGATCCGGTACGGCAGCGAATCTATCGGCTTGAATATATTCCAGTTCATGAACTGGCTTCCAAAGGCGGTAAAGAGCAGGGGGGCCGTTTCCCCGGTGATCCTGGCCACACTCAGGAGTATGCCTGTGAGGATGCCGCTTAACCCTGAAGGCAATATTACCTTCAGGATCGTCTTGTAGTAAGGCACGCCGAGTGCCAGCGACGCCTCTTTCAGATGATAGGGGATCAGCTTGAGTGTCTCCTCTGTCGTCTTGACGATGACGGGCAGCATCATAATACTGAGCGCAACACCCCCGGAAAGCGCTGAAAAGGTGTGGAGGGGGGCAACGACCCAGAGGTAGGCGATAATGCCGATGACGATAGACGGCGTCCCCTGAAGGACAATAACACAGAGCCGTACCAGGTTGCCGAGCTTGCCCACACTGTTTTCTGCGAGGTATATGCCGGCGGCGATACCGAAGGGAATAGAGAAGACGCATGAGAGGGCGATGAGTATGATCGTCCCTATTATGGCGTTGAAAACACCCCCTCCGGTCTCACCGATAGGACGCGGGAGGTTCATCAGAAAATCCCAGTTTATGACGGATATGCCGTTTTTAGTGATGTAATAGAGGATCAGCAGGAGCGGGAGCAGGGAGATAAAGGCAAAAAGCACCACTGTCCCTTTAAATATATGGTTCTTGATAAGCCGCATCCTAACGTGGTCTTCCATCATGTAGCCTCTTTCAACTATGTGACCTCTTTCGACGCCTCGATGCTGATCTTCTGAATGATATAGTTGCCGATGATGTTGACGAGCATCGTCACAAGAAATAATACCAAGGCAATATAGATCAGCGAAGATGAGACGATGCCTGTTGCCTCTGCAAACTCGTTGGCGATGACGCTTGCCATGGTATTCGCGGGGCTGAAGATACCCGTGGGAAGAAAATTACTGTTCCCTATCAGCATGGTAACGGCCATCGTCTCCCCGATTGCGCGGCCAAGCGCAAGGAGTATGCCGGCGATTATCCCTGAACGGGCATAAGGGATGACGATATTTTTCAGGACCTCAAACCGTGTCGCGCCGAGCGAATATGCAGCCTCTTTCAGGTCGGACGGCACAAGGGTAATGACCTCCCTGCCAATTGAGGCAGAGAAGGGTATGACCATAATGGCAAGTATCAGAGAAGAGGTGAAGATGCCGACACCATGGGGGGGAACGCCGAGCCTGATCTCGATGGCGCGTGCCAGGGGCATGAGCAGGAAAAGACCCCACAGGCCGTATATAACCGAAGGGATCCCCGCAAGGACCTCCACCGAACTCCTGAGAAACGTTGAGAGGGCGCCTTCCTTGAAATACTCGCCGAGAAAGATCGATATGGCGATGGAAAAGGGGATCGATATGAGAAGCGCCAGAAATGAGGTCAACAGGGTTCCGACGAGAAAGGGGAGGGCGCCGAACTTTTCGGAAGCGGCATTCCACGTCTTTCCGATAAAGAAACCGAGGCCGAAGGTCTTGATCGCGGGAATTGACTCTATAAGGAGCGTCAGGGCGATTGCAAAAAGCAGGCAGGCGATGAGCACTGCCGAGACCATCAGGGTCTTTGTAAATCTCCTTTCGGAGCGGTCTGTACCGGTTTGTTGTTTACCCATTTTCATCGTTACCAAACGTATCCGGGACCTCTTTCCTGGTATGCGGCGATAATCTATCTTTTATTATGATGATTTCCATATTGTTGTATTTATTGTACACCATAAACCAGGGGGAGGGCAAACCCTGGTTTATGGTAGTCGAACGGAAAACTATTTCAGAATAGGTTTGCCGTTATAGGTCATAGAACGGATAATCTTTACCGCTTTGGCCACCGCCTCTTTGGAAAGAGGGGCATACTGAAGAGGTTCCACATACTTCTGGCCGTCGTTTACTACCCAGAAAAGCATCTTGGCAAGGGTTTCGGCCCTTTCAAGGCTCCGTCCGCCGTAGTTCTGCTCTTTGTAGAATATAAGCCAGGTGAAGCTGCAGATAGGGTAACCGTTCGCCGCAGCGGAATCGGTGAGGGACACGTTCGTGTCATCGGGTATGCTGACGTTTGCAGAGGCGCTCACCGCCTTGATGGTCGGCTCGATAATCTTGCCTGCCTTGTTCTTCACATTGCCGTAGGGCATCTTGTTCTGGAGGGCGTAAAGGAGCTCGACATAACCGGCAGCGCCGGGTGTCTGTTTCACGTAGCCTGCCACTCCGGGGTTTCCCTTCTGCCCTATCTGTCCTGCAGGCCAGTTAAGTGATTTGCCTGTGCCTATCTTCTCCTTCCACTCCGGGCTGACCTTCGTGAGGTATTCGCTGAAGATATAGGTTGTGCCGCTGCCGTCTGCGCGATGGACAACACTGATGGGAAGATCAGGCAGCTTGATGCCGGGATTGGCGGCAGCGATCTTGGGGTCGGTCCATTTCGTGATCTTGCCCAGGAAGATGTCGGCGATAAGCTCCGAGGTAAAATTCAGCTTGGGGTTTCCCGGAAGGTTGTAGGTAACAACAACAGCGCCGAGGCATGTGGGTATATGGAGAACCTCTTCGCCTGCCGCTTTCAATTCCTTTTCAGTCATGAACGCATCCGTGCCGCCGAAATCGACGGTCTTTTTGGTGAGCTGGTTGATGCCGCCGCCCGAACCGATCCCCTGGTAATTGATCTTAACTTTATACTGCTGGTTGTAGGCATCGAACATCTTGGAATAAAGCGGCTGGGGGAACGTGGCACCCGCTCCGAGCAATTCCTGATCGGCTGCCCGGAGTTCTGTGCCTGCAAACAGAGCGAATGTAATGAGTGCGACGATACACAAAGACTTGAATAGTTTAAACATGTGAACCTCCTTCAATTTCAGTTTTGTGACTAATACTAAACAACGATTGTTACGTTCATGTAAAAAAATTGTTAATATTTGGTTAATTATTTCTTGCTTCCCGCGATATACCGTTGTTTCAGCAGCCATTAACAATATATTAATATCAATTTTATCAAATGTTAACAGTGGATGCATATGCTTGATTACCGGATAAAAGAAATAATGCGGACAGGATGGTAGACATACACCAGGTATTGGCACGAAAAAAGACATATATTCTCGACACAAACGTCCTGATTCACGATCCTGAGAGTGTGTATCATTTCCAGGAACATGAGGTGGTAATACCTTTTGAAGCCCTCGAAGAACTTGACAGGCTAAAAAAACGCTTTGATCAGATCGGACATAACGCACGGCACGTCATAAGGAACCTCGGCGATCTTATCGATAAGGAAGGAGAAGCCGGTGAGCCCGCCTTAAGGGAAAGGGGAGCGCTCAGGATAGGGTCGCCCGTCCGGATGTACGAACCGCATGCCGATGGAACGATGGTCGTGCCTGCAGAAAGAGACTGCGTTATAGACAACAAGATCATCTCGCTTGCCTTGCTCTACAAACAAAGATACAACGGAAATACCGTTTTTGTCTCAAAGGATATCAACGCAAGGATCAAGGCGAGGACGCTCGGGATACAGACTGAGGACTATAAGAGCGATAAGGTGGATGTGTCGAGGATATATTCAGGACATACGTCCCTGACCGTTTCAAAGGAGATCATCGATGAACTTCATTCCAGGGGTGAGATCCCTGCCGGTGATATGGCTGACGGACAATCATTATTGGAAAACCAGTGTCTTTTACTGACCGGTTCCGACGGTTCCTCATCGCTG
>MVRS01000214.1 GCA_002067975.1 Syntrophorhabdus sp. PtaU1.Bin058 | reverse complement strand
TCTTGTGGCCGATATACAATCTCCCGATATTGAGACCAAGGTTGCCATACTAAATAAAAAGGCCGAGATCGAGGGTATAGATCTCCCGCTGGACGTTGCCTTTTTTATCGCTTCAAATTCTGAGGACAGCATTCGTTCGCTTGAAGGATCTCTTATAAGAATAGGTGCTTTTGCATCTTTAAATAAGGTCCCCATCACCATTGATCTTGTAAAAGAGGTGATAGGACATATTATCAAAGAGAAGGAAAGAGAGATCACAATGGATATGATCATTAAAGAGGTGGCAACATATTTTTCCATAAGTCCTTCCGACCTTAAATCTAAGAAGAGGATCAAATCCATTCTCGTGCCGCGACAGGTTGCGATTTATCTGTCACGTGAACTTACCGATTCTTCACTTGTCAGTATAGGCGAGAAGTTTGGGGGTAAGGATCATGCCACTATTATTCACTCCATTAAAAAAATAAAGGATGATATAAAGGTTAAAAAGGAGTTGATGGGTGCTGTTGAAAAGATAGAACATAAACTTAAATCAACATGAGTTTACATTCCGTGTGTTCTTTTGAACATAGTTAAAAAATACTTTCCTGTTTATTTTTAGACATATACATATTTTTTAACATATACACAGCAATTATTAATTATATGAGGAGTATATATGAATATATTAATAGATAAAAATACAATACTGGTGCCGGTGTCAAAGGTTGTAAGCATTACAGAGAAAAGATCTCTTATGCCCATACTGTCAAATATACTTTTGGAATTCGGAAGGGAAGGAACAACGATATTCTCAACAGACCTTGAGGTAAGCGCAATTGCATATGTGGATTGTAAAGTTGAAAAAGAGAGAAAGATAGTAGTGCATGGAAGAAAATTTCTGGAGGTGCTGAGAGAACTTGAAAACGGAGAGATATCATTGTCGCTTGATGATAATGTTCTGACAATAAAACAAAAGAAGACAGAGATCGTATTAAGCTTGCAGGACCCGGAAGAATTTCCGGAAACAAAGGAGTTGAAAGGCAAAGAGGAATTTATAATAGACGGGAAGACGCTGTTGGACATGATAGAAAAGGTAGGATTTGCAATATCGACAGACGAGACAAGATATATATTAACGGGGATGTATATCCAGGGCTTGGAAGGAGAATTGGTTGTAGTAGGAACGGACGGGTTCAGGATGGCGTTATGTCAGAGGAAGATAAAGGGGATAAAAGGATTTAAAGGCATTACGATACCGAAGAGGTCGATAACGGAGGTAGAGAGGATTATAGAAGAGGAAGACGAGGTAAAGATATCGATCGAAGAAAAATATATACAGTTCGGGACAGAAAAGATAAAGATCATAACAAGGATAATCGAAGGAAATTTTCCGGACTATGAAAATGTTCTCCCATCAGGGAATTCAAACACATTGAAGATAGACAAGGAATCATTTCATAGAGGACTGAAAAGGGTCTCTTCAATTATAGGAAGATCAGAGCCGGTAAAGATAACCTTTGACGGGACAAACATGGAAATAGATGCGGAATCGGATATAGGAAGGGCAAAAGAGATATTGGAAATAGAATATGAAGGGGAAAGAATCGGTATGAGTTTTAACGTACGATTTGTTTTCGACGTAGTCACGCACATAGCAGGTGAAAAGGTAATAATGATGGCACCGGTAACTTATGGTGCCGTTCTTTTCAAGGGCGAACAGGAAGAAGATTATAAAAACATAGTAATGCCCATAAGGATATAAAATGAAAGAATACGGAGCAGAAAGTATAAAGATACTCGGGGGCCTTGACGCGGTAAGGAAAGTGCCCTCTATGTATATAGGAAATACAGGAATAGAAGGCCTGCACCACCTTATTTACGAGCTTGTGGACAACAGCGTCGACGAGGCGCTTGAAGGATACTGCAACAAGATATTAATAACCGTGCACAGGGACAACAGCGTTGCTGTTGAGGACAATGGAAGGGGCATCCCCGTAGAGGAACACAGCGAAGAAAACATGACGGCGCTCGAGGTGGTACTTACACGGCTCCATGCAGGTGGAAAATTTGACAAAGACACATATAAATATTCGGCAGGGCTCCATGGAGTAGGGCTCTCCGTCGTAAACGCACTTTCAGAGTATCTTGAGGTAGAGGTAAGGAGGGACAACAAGGTCTACTACCAGAGATATGAGTATGGGAACAAGATGACGGAGCTTAAGGTTGTAGGGGATACTGACAAAACCGGCACAAAGGTGCGGTTCAAGCCTGACGGCAACCTCTTCGAAACGACCGATATCAGTTACGATATTATTGTACACAGGATGAGAGAGGTCTCGTTCCTCAACAACGGCATAAACATCATCCTCGTTGACGAGAAAAAGGGAAGAAGGCAGGAGTTCAAGCACGAAGGAGGAATAAAATCCTTTGTAAAGTATTTAAACACCAACAAGACGGTCCTCTTCGAAGAGCCGATATATGTATCAAGCACAAAACCCCCCCTCGACAGCATAGAGCTTGCCGTTCAGTATAACGACAGCTATAACGAAAACATCTACAGCTTTGTAAACAATGTAAATACAAAAGAAGGCGGTACCCACGTAGCGGGCTTCAGGGGGGCAATGACAAGGTGCATAAACAACTTTATACAGAACAACATGTCACAGAAGGTAAAGGAAAGCCTCTCCGGTGACGATATAAAAGAAGGTCTGGTGGCCGTTCTCAGCATAAAGATACAGAACCCCCAGTTTGAAGGCCAGACAAAGTCGAAGCTTGGAAACAGCGAGATAAAAGGGCTTGTGGAGTCCGTGCTTAACGAAAAGATCTCGGAATACTTAGAGCTCAACCCGGACAAAGGAAGGGCAATAGTCAACAAGGCCCTTGAGACAAAGAGGGCAAGGGAGGCCGCGAAAAAGGCAAAGGAGCTCGTAAAAAGCAAGGGCCTCATCGAGAGCGGGGTTCTTCCCGGTAAGCTCGCGGACTGTCAGGAGAGCGACCCGGAACTTTGCGAACTCTTTATAGTAGAGGGCGATTCCGCAGGGGGCTCAGCAAAACAGGGCAGGAACAGGAAGGTCCAGGCAATACTGCCACTGAAGGGAAAGATCCTGAACGTTGAAAAGTCAAGGGAAGAAAAGGTCCTTACAAACCAGGAGATCAAATCCATCTACCTTGCGGTCGGGGTCAACTCTGACAACAAGGCAAGGCTGCGCTACAACAAGGTAATAATAATGACCGATGCCGACGTTGACGGATCTCACATACGCACACTCCTCTTAACGTTTTTCTACAGACAGATGCCGGACCTTATAACAGAAGGACACCTGTTTATAGCACAACCGCCGCTGTACAAGATAAAGCACGGAAGCAAGGAGATCTATGCAAAGGACGAAGAGGAGTTCGACAGGAACATTACAGACAGGGGGATAGAAAAGTTACAGTGTTACATAGGGGACACACAGACGGACAGGGAGGAGTTGAGAAAAAAGGTCGGGAAACTGAAGGTTGTGGAAAAGTACACAAAAAGCATGCAGGCAATGGGCGCGACACGCGAGACAATACTCGGGCTCATGCGCCTTGGCATATCAACAAGGCAGGACTTCGAGTCCCAGGAAAAGACCGATGCCTATGCAGATTATCTGATGAGGTCAGGACACACCGTCGAAAGGATCAGGGACAGGGAGCACAACCTCTTTGCGATGAACATAAAAGGGCCTGACACAAAAAAGGGCGTCCCTCCGGTACGGATCGACTACGAGCTTTGTTCGCAGGGAGACTATATAGAGTCCTACAAGACCTTTCAGGAGATACGGCAATTCTACGACGAAGAGATAAGGATCGGGAACGGGACAGAGGGCACGGAAACGATAAGCGCGGAAGGACTTCTGAACCTTGTAAGTGAAAAGGGCAAGGAAGGGATAACCATACAGAGATACAAGGGCCTGGGAGAAATGAACCCGGAACAGCTCTGGGGAACGACCATGGATCCGGACAAAAGGCGCCTTCTCAAGGTGTCCATAGAGGATGCCGTTGAGGCAGACCAGGTATTCACGGTGCTCATGGGAAACAACATCGAAACAAGGAGAAGATTTATCGAGGAAAATGCCCTCAGCGTCAGAAATCTTGATGTATGATTACCATAGGTATAACGGGGATTATCGGGAGCGGTAAGACAACCGCAACAAGCATGCTGAAAAACAGAGGGTTTGAGATAATAGACCTTGACCGGCTGTCAAAGGATCTGATCATGAAAGAGGAGGTTGTGGCGGAGATAAGAGGTCAATTTGGCGACGAGTATGTTTCGGGAAAGACCGTTGACGTGGCCCGCTTACGCGATAAGGTGTTTAAAAACAGCGAAGCCCTCCGCGCACTCGAAGCAATTATGCACCCCAGGGTGAGGGATGCCCTCCGGAAGAGACTCGAAGAGCTGGAGGGGGCGGGGGAAGAGATTGTTTTTGTTGACGGACCGCTTTTGTTTGAAACGGGATTGTATAAAAAACTCGACAGGATCGTTGTTGTCACGGCAGAGACGGGAACGATAAAGGAAAGGCTGAAGGATAGGGGCATGACAGAAGAAGACATCAATCAACGGATACCGCACCAGATACCGCTGAAAGAAAAAGAGAGGATGGCTGATCACGTGGTTAACAACAACGGAACAAGGGACGGCCTCGAGAAAGAGGTCGAAAAACTGCTGCAAAGGATAAAAGAATGGGAGGTAAGGGCAGATGCACCTTAATGCGCTGAAAAGCAAGAAGATAGGAGAGCTTACACACATGGCAAGGGAGTTGAACGTTGAAAACGCCTCGGGACTGAGAAAGCAGGAGCTCATATTCGCAATACTCCAGGCCTTCGTTGACAAAAACGAGTCGGTCTACGGCGAAGGGGTCCTGGAGATACTTTCCGAAGGGTTTGGATTCCTGCGCTCAACAGATTCGAACTACCTGCCCGGTCCGGACGATATATACGTATCACCATCACAGATCAAGAAATTCGGGCTCAGAACAGGGGATACGACCTCGGGACAGATCCGTCCCCCGAAGGACAACGAAAAGTACTTTGCACTTTTAAAGGTCGAATCGATAAACTTTGATGACCCCAGCGTCGTCAGGGACAAGATAATCTTTGACAACCTTACACCCATATACCCCAACGAAAGGATAAAGCTTGAAACAGAACAGAACGGCCTCTCGACAAGGGTAATGGACCTGTTTACCCCTATCGGCAAGGGCCAGAGGGGGTTGATCGTTGCACCGCCAAGGACAGGAAAGACAATGCTTCTCCAGCACATCGCAAACAGCATCACACAGAACCACAAAGAGATATTCCTTATCGTCCTCCTCATCGACGAAAGACCGGAGGAGGTAACGGACATGATACGTTCCGTAAAGGGGGAGGTCATAAGCTCGACCTTTGACGAGCCTGCGACGAGACACGTTCAGGTCGCGGAGATCGTCATAGAGAAGGCGAAGAGGCTCGTAGAGCACAAGAGGGATGTGGTAATACTTCTCGACAGCATCACAAGGCTCGCAAGGGCATATAATACCGTTGTCCCTTCGAGCGGGAAGATCCTGTCGGGAGGCATTGATGCCTCAGCGATGCAGAAGCCGAGGCGCTTCTTCGGAGCGGCAAAAAACATTGAAGAGGGGGGAAGCCTCACAATCGTTGCCACTGCGTTGATAGACACGGGGAGCAGGATGGACGAGGTGATCTTTGAGGAGTTCAAGGGCACAGGGAACATGGAGATATATCTGGACAGAAAACTTGCCGAGAAGAGGGTCTTCCCGGCTATCGACATAAATAAATCCGGTACGAGAAAAGAGGAGTTGTTGCTGGAAGGCAACGACCTTTCAAGAACATGGTTGCTGAGGAAGGTCTTGCAGCCGATGAACCCCGTTGAATCGATGGAGTTTCTCCTTGAAAAGATGATAGACACAGAGTCAAACCAGGATTTTCTCAATTCTATGAGCAAAGGAGGTTGAACATGAAAAAGGGAATCCACCCGGACCTGAAGAAGACGACGGTAAAGTGTGCCTGCGGCCACACCTTCGAGACGCTGTCCGTTAAGGATAAGATTACCGTGGAGATCTGCGCAAAATGCCACCCCATATTCACCGGCAAAGAGAAGCGTCTGGACTCAACCGGCCAGGTTGAGAAGTTTGAAAAGCGCTACGGCAAAAAGACGAAATAATGTTTGAGCGGCTCCAGGAGACAGAAAAAAGGTATCAGGAGATAGAGGAAGAGATGGTGAGGCCCGAAACCCTTGCCAACCTGGAGTCCTATAAAAGACTTGCCAAAGAGCGGGCAGAGATCAAGGAGCTGGTAGACCTCTTCAGGGAATGGAAGAAGAGGGAGGAAGAGACGCTGAGGACGCAGGAGATCCTCAAATCGGCACAGGAAGAGGATATGAGGGCCCTTGCCAGGGACGAGATAGACCTCCTCGAGAAGGAAAAGGAGAGGCTTGAATCCTCTCTGAGGGAAAAGCTGCTCAGCAAGGGGGAGAAACAGGCGAAGAGCATGTTTCTCGAGATAAGGGCCGGGACAGGCGGGGAAGAGGCAGCCCTTTTCGCAAGGGACCTCTTTTCGATGTACATGAAGTATGCCGAGAACATGCGCTGGAAGACGGAAGTAATGACGGTGAGCATGTCCGATCTGGGCGGTCTCAAAGAGGTGATCATGATGGTGGAGGGGAGAGACGCCTTCAACATGCTTCGCCATGAGAGCGGCGTTCACAGGGTTCAGCGCGTTCCACAGACAGAGGCGCAAGGGAGGATACACACCTCCACGGTAACCGTAGCGGTCCTGCCCGAACCCGAAGAGCTGGAGATAAACGTAAACCCCGACGAGATAAGGATCGACGTGTTCCGTTCCAGCGGGCCCGGCGGCCAGCACGTAAACACAACCGATTCCGCGGTGAGGATCACGCACATGCCGACAGGCATCGTGGTAACGTGCCAGGACGAGAAGTCCCAGCACAAGAACAAGGCAAAGGCCATGAGGGTGCTCAGGGCAAGGCTGAAAGAAAAGCTGGAGAGCGAGAAGGAACAGGAGATGTCGGACGAGAGGAGGAAGCAGGTCGGTACCGGTGACAGAAGCGAGCGGATACGGACTTACAACTTTCCGCAGGGCAGGGTTACCGATCACAGGATCGGCCTTACTTTATATAAGCTGCAGGATGTTTTGAACGGCGACATCACCGCCATAATCTCCCCATTGATAGCCCATTTCCAATCAGAGACATTAAAAAAAGGATAACCGCAACGGTGCGTATCAGAGACATTATGTTTCAAAACGTAGCCGTTAAAAGGCTTGATGCGATCAACATCATCTCCTTGGCCTCCGACATGAAGAACGAGGAGGTGCTGGCCAATCAGCACCGGGAGCTTGACGGGGTAACGACGGCGAAGATCAAAGGGCTCCTCGAAGAAAGGGCCCGGGGGAAGCCGCTTGCATACATCACGAAAAAAAGGGAGTTCTTCTCAGAGGAATTTTATGTGGACGAAAGGGTCCTTATACCGAGACCGGAAACAGAGCTTCTTGTCGAAGAAGGCCTGAAGATAATGGGGGGGGCCGTTGACAGGATACGGCACATCCTTGACATGGGCACGGGGTCCGGCGCAATAGGTGCGGTAATTGCCAAAAAGACACGGAAAGAGGTCCTCTGCGTAGACATATCCATTGAAGCCCTGCGCGTGGCGCAGTATAATGCCCGTAGGCTCAACGTATCCGGAAAGACGGGATTCCTCTGCTCAGACCTCTTTAACGGTCTTCGGGAGAGCGTTAAGTTCGACATGGTCATTGCAAACCTCCCCTACGTGGCCGCTGACGAGTGGGACGGACTTATGGAAGATGTGAGAAGATTCGAGCCAAAAACGGCGCTCCTCGGAGGGCGGGAAGGCACGGAGATATACGAGAGGTTTATAGAAGGACTGCCGGGCCACCTTGCGGAAGGCGGGCATGTGCTGTGTGAGATCGGCGGTTCCGCACAGGCGGCAATAATCGGAAAAAGGCTTATGGCCAAAGGGTTTACCGTTATTTCAAAGAGAGACCTCTCCGGTATCGAAAGGGTGCTCATAGGGACATGGACGCGTTCATCATAGAAGGCGGGGAAAGGCTGAAGGGAAAGGTAAGGATCGGCGGTTCCAAGAACGCCGCACTCCCCCTTATTGCGGCGACGGTCCTTCAGGGGGGTCATTACACGATCGGAAACGTTCCGCGCTTAAGGGACGTGGAGACCATGATCAGGCTCCTTGCCATGCTCGGCGGTAAGGCGGAATGGGCAGGGGACAATGCCCTCGCCATAGACACGAGCAACCTCGATAACCACGTGGCACCATACGAGATAGTAAAAGAGATGCGCGCATCCGTGCTTGTCCTCGGATCCCTTGTGGGGGCGCTGAAAAGGGCAACCGTATCATATCCCGGGGGCTGCGCGATCGGAGAGAGGCCGATAAACCTGCACCTTCAGGGGCTCGCCGCACTCGGCTGCGACATAAAGATCAACGAAGGATATGTTGACGTTACCGCGAAAAGGCTTAAAGGCGGACGGGTAGCCTTTGACACCGTGACGGTTGGGGGAACGGAAAATATTATGATGGCAGCCGTCCTCGCAAAGGGCGAAACGATCATTGAGAACGCCGCCCGTGAACCCGAGGTGGTTGACCTTGCCCATATGCTGAAACGAATGGGTGCGAGGATAGAAGGGGAGGGTACGGAGGTCGTCAGGATCAAGGGTGTAGAGGCGCTTGCGCCCTGTGATTATGAGGTAATACCCGACAGGATCGAGGCGGGCACGTTCATCGCCGCCTGCGGTATCACGAGAGGGAGCATCGTTATCGAAAACTGCAACCCATGCCACCTTAAGGCAGTCATCGAGAAGATGAAAGAGGCAGGCATGGAGATAGAGGAGAGCGACACAACAATCAAGGCGACAATGTCAAGAAAGAGGCCCATATCGGTTGACGCAAAGACAACCCCTTACCCCGGTTTCCCCACAGACATGCAGGCCCAGATAATGGCGCTTATGTCGGTTTCAAAAGGGGTGAGCGCCATTACCGAGACGATCTTCGAGAACAGGATGATGCACGCGGCGGAACTCCGCAGAATGGGCGCCGATATCAGGGTGATAGGCAATGCGGCCATAGTAAAAGGCGTGGAACAACTCTCCGGTGCAAAGGTGATGGCAACGGACCTGAGGGCAAGCGCGTCCCTGATAATCGCAGGACTTACCGCTTATGGGACAACGGAGGTTTCGAGGATCTACCACATAGACAGGGGATATGAAAGGATAGAGGAAAAACTGAAGGGCCTCGGGGCAAAGATAAGGAGGAGGAAGGATGAAGACGTGGGAGCTTGAAAAGGAATACGACGACCTCCTTGCATTTGTTGTGGAGGGGCGGAAAAGAAAGCGCGGCAATGTTAAACGGGCCGTGGAGACGATCAAAAAGGCGCTCGAGACAAAAGGAGAGAAGGCGCTTGCAGAGTTTTCCAGAAAGTGGGACCAGTGGGACGGGGACTACCCGCTGAAGCTCACCGCAGACGAACTGCGAAGGGCCGCCTCAAAGATAGAGAAGAAGGACATCAGGGTACTGAAGGGGATGATCGGGAACGTAAGGTCTTACCACAAAGGACAGGCGGCGCCGGGCAGGGTATACAGGAAAAAGGGGGTCGTGGTGAGAGAAACATTTGTTCCCGTGGAGAAGGCCCTCGTGTATGTGCCGGGAGGCACCGCAGCGTACCCCTCTTCGCTGATTATGGGCGCTGTACCGGCCCAGATGGCGGGCGTAAAGAGGATATTCGTCACATCGCCTGCGGCCCGCGGGGACATACACCCCTATGTCGCCGCCGGATGCGAATTGCTTGGGATAAGCGACGTCTACAGGCTCGGCGGCGCCCAGGCCATATATGCCTTTTCGTACGGGATCGGCACCATACCAAAGGTAGACATGATAGTCGGACCGGGGAACGCATACGTGGAGGAGGCCAAGCGCGACGTATACGGGAAGGTGGGCATTGACATGCTCGCAGGGCCCACGGAACTGATCATTCTCTGCGCCGGGGCGTTTTCTCCCAAGGCGATAGCCTGGGACATGTTTTCCCAGGCAGAGCACGACGAGATGGCAATGGTCGGCCTCTTCTCCTCTTCAAAGACACACATAGACGATGTGAGGGAGCAGATGCGGCAACTCATCTCGTCGAACGAGAGAAGGGGCGTCATCGAGAAGGCGCTGAAGAATAACGGCTTTATGGTCCACTATAAGAACATGGACCGTGCAATCGAGGCGATCAACCGCATTGCCCCGGAGCACATGGAATTGATAGGGGATGACGGAAAGGCCAAGGACGTCCTCTATCCCGGAGTGGTCTACCTTGGCAGGCATACCACCGTTGCCATGGGTGATTATTACATAGGGACGAACCACGTCCTTCCCACGGGCGGCGCAGGCAGGTTTACCGCCGGCCTCTCCGTTGACAGGTTTACAAAGAGGAAAGTAGTTGTTAAAATCAACAAAGACTTTCTTGACCAGTATGGAGACAATGCGGTCAGGCTTTCCCGTATCGAGGGCCTGTACGCCCACGGAGAGGCGATAAAAGCGAGAAAGGAGCTATAGCATGGTTCTTAAGATAGGCCTGCCGAAAGGCAGTTTGCAGGAGACCACATTCAAGTTGTTTAAAAATGCCGGGTACACCATAAAGCTGCTCGAAAGGTCCTACGTGCCGTCCATCGATGACCCTGAGATAGAAGGTCTTGTTATAAGGGCACAGGAAATGGCCCGCTACGTTGAAGACGGGATCCTCGATATGGGCATTACCGGTTGGGACTGGGTGCTTGAACAGGATGCAAAGGTCGTAGAGCTCGTGAGGCTTAAGTACGGAAAGGTAGGATTCAGGGGGGTAAAATGGGTCGTTGCCGTCCCGGCGGATTCCCGCATCAGGCGCGTTGAGGACCTGAAGGGCAAGAAGATCGCCACGGAGCTCGTCGGGTTTACAAAAAGATACCTGAAAAAGAAGGGCATTGAGGCGGCAGTAGAATTTTCATGGGGGGCGACAGAGGTAAAACCCCCGCTGCTGGCCGACGCGATCGTTGAGGTCACCGAGACCGGTGCATCGCTTAAGGCAAACAACCTGAGGATCATCGAAACGATCCTCGAATCGGAGACCGTCTTGATCGCAAACAGGGGTGCGTGGAAGGATAAATGGAAGCGGAGAAAGATGGAGAACATCACGATGTTGCTGAAGGGGGCCCTCCTGGCCGAGGAAAAGGTAGGGCTCAAGATGAACGTGCCGAAAAGCAAGCTGGACAAGGTAACGGGAATACTGCCGTCACTCCACACGCCGACGGTTTCAAACCTTTCGGACCAGAAGTGGGTTGCCGTGGAGGTTATCATGGACGAGAAAACGGTGAGGAACATCATCCCGGAGCTTAAGCGCGCCGGGGCGCAGGGAATCGTTGAGTACCCGCTGAACAAGGTCATTCCGTAGGGGGGTTACATGAAAAGGGAAGCGAAGATAGAGAGGAAGACGAAAGAAACGGCCATATCAATACAGTGGTGCATAGACGGAAGCGGCACCTACGCCATCTCGACAGGCATACCCTTTTTTGACCACATGCTGAGCCTCTTTGCAAAGCACGGGCTTTTTGATCTCACGATAAAGGCGAAGGGCGATATCGACGTGGATTACCACCATACCGTTGAAGACATCGGGATTGCCATGGGGAAGGCCTTCAACAAGATCCTCGGGGGTTACGAGGGGATAAGGCGGTACGGTTATGCTATAATACCCATGGACGAGTCGTTGTGCATCTGTGCCATAGACATAAGCGGCAGGCCCACCCTCGTATGGAAGGGGAAGGTGCAGGGCAAGACCGGGGAATTCGATGCCGACGTGGTAAAGGAGTTTTTCCAGGGCTTTGTCAATGAAGCAAAGCTGTCGCTGCATATCAACCTCCTTTACGGGGGAAACCTCCACCACAGGGTAGAGGCGATCTTCAAGGCCTTCGGAAAGGCCCTCGAGGGGGCCGTGACACAAGACAAGAGGGTAAAGGGCGTGCCCTCAACAAAGGGCGTTCTGTAGAAAGACAGTCAACGGGGCACGCGCAGGAGCGAAAAAGCCATGATAGCGATTGTTGATTACGGCATGGGGAACCTGAAAAGCGTTACCAACGCATTCAAAAAACTCGGTGCCGACGTAGAGATCACAAACGAGAAGGAGGCCATAGGGTCGGCGGGCGCCGTTGTTTTACCGGGCGTAGGGGCCTTCGGGAAGTGCATAGAAAACCTTGAAAAGCTCGACCTCCTTGCCTTTCTCAGGAAGATCATCCTGGAAGGCAAGCCCTATCTCGGCATCTGTCTCGGCATGCAGATACTCTTTGAGAAAAGTGAAGAGGCCCCGGGCGTTAAGGGTATGGGCATCATAAAGGGCAGCGTGCCGAAATTCAAGGGACAGATAAAGGTTCCTCATATGGGCTGGAACAGCATCGAGATCGTGAAGGAGACCCCCATCCTGAAGGGGATTGCAAGCGGCGAGCACTTCTATTTTGTCCACTCTTACTACTGCCTCCCGGAAGAAGACGTGACGGCAACAAAAACGCCTTACGGAGGGGATTTCGCCTCTTCGGTGCTGAAGAACAATGTCTTTGCATGCCAGTTCCACCCGGAGAAGAGCCAGAGGGTAGGACAGGTACTGCTGAAGAACTTTATCGCCCTTCACGCGTAGAACGAAAAGGCCCCTGCGGGGCAGTTGAGAGTTCGGAGTTCGGGGTTCGGAGCACAAACCAATTCACCGAACGCCGAACGCATCACGCCGAACGTTTATCGCAGTGGATTCCCTTGACTTAATGGCTTTTTTTGCGATAACATGGGAAAAACCCTTTGAGGTGAGCTATGAGAAGGTCATTGCCTGCCGTTACGCTGTGCGTTGCGGCGGTATTTTTTGTTGTAATCACAATCTGTACGGCAGCTGCACAAAAAAAGGCACCCGAGCCGATGATCCTTCTGCTCGAAGGGGCAAAGCTTGCCCCTGTTCCATTTTCACACACCACGCATGTCGAGAAGATAAAGTTAGACTGTATTGCCTGTCACCACAAGGACAAAAACCCGAAAGAACCGGACAAGTGTGTCACGTGCCACCTTTTGAAAGAGGTTAAAGAGGGTGCACCCCCCGCAAAGGACGCATTCCACAAGAACTGCCAGACCTGTCACAAGGAAAGCGCGGCAAAAGGGATAAAGGCGCCGGTGAAATGTGCGGAGTGCCATAAAAAGCAAGCGGGGGCCAACTGACAGAACACAAAAAGAGCTTAGTCGAAGCAATCTATGATTATATCGCTTCGCTGCGATTCGCCATGCTCGTTCTTTCCCTTATCGCCCTTGCCTCCGTTTTCGGAACAGTCATAAAGCAGGGCGCATCCCCCGAGGAATACCTCGCCGTCTATTCGGAAAGAACCTACCGGATCATCAGCCTCCTGGGGCTTGACGATGCATACCGTGCCCCGTGGTTTATTGCGCTTGTCCTCCTCTTTGCAATGAGCCTTGTCTTCTGCACCCTTCGCAGGCTGGCCCTTTTCGTGAAGGAAAAAAGGGGGATCAGGCTGCCCGGCGAGGACAGGTTGTCAAAGATGGAGCTTCATGCCTATGTCCGGGGAAAAGGCTTAGAGGAGACGATCGGCATCCTGACGCGGGACTACAGGATTGCCGTCAGACAAGGGCAGGGCGCGGTCCTGGAGAGGGGGAGACTGTCGAGATACGGGGTTTTTATTATCCACACGAGCATTCTTGTTATCCTCGCAGGGGGGTTTGCGGGACTCCTCTTCGGATACAGGGGGTTTGTAACGCTCGGGATAGGAGAGACGAAAGACCGGTTAACGCTGAGCGGGAAGGAATCTGCAGAGAGGCCCCTCGGCTTTGCCTTGAGGTGTAAGGATTTCAGGGTAAACCATTACCCTACCGGGGAACCGAAGGATTACGTGAGCACCGTTGAGATAATAGAAAAAGAAAAGGTTGTGCTGGAGAAAGAGATAAGGGTGAACGACCCGCTTTCCTATAAGGGGACACGCATTTACCAGTCAACGTACGGCAGCGCACCTGTTTTCCTCTTCAACATCGGAGGGGAGGAGGTTGCCCTGACGGAACGGGAGATCTTCAGGAAAAAGGATCTCTTATTGATGCCGGCACGTTTTGAGAACAGGATCCACGACTTCGGGCCCGGTGTGCTCGTTGCTTATCTTGACAACGGCGAGCCGAAGGCCGTCTGGTTCCTGAAGGGCGTCGACCGCCTGAGGGAGCAAACCCTGCAAGGGGTGAAGGTAAGCCTGAACGACATCCGGGAACAACCTTACACCGGCCTCGAGGTGTCGGAAGACCCGGGCGTGCCCATGGTATGGACGGGATTTGCCCTGATCCTCCTGGGCCTGTATGTTAATTTCTTTTTACACTACAGAAGGATCTACCTGCTGACGGTCCCCGAAGGGCTGCTGGTGGCGGGGATGGCATTAAAGAACAGGGAAGACTTCAAAAGGGAGTTTGAGAAAATGGTAGAGGAGATCCATGGCCATACATCATAAGATCCTCGGGGTGGCAACGTTGTTGTATCTCCTTGTCTTTTTTCTCCACGTCCTCTATCTTTCCGTAAAAAAGGAGCGGATACTGTCCGTCACATGGATAACCATTTACGGGACCTTCTGCATCCATACCCTCGGCCTTGTTCTCCGCTGGATCGAATCGTACAGGATGGATATGGGGCACGTGCCGCTGGCAAATTTCTACGAATCGCTCATCTTTTTTGCCTGGTCAATAACGCTTGTACTCATCATAATGCGGAGGAGGATCCCCTACCCGGTGATCACCATGTGCGCTTCCGCGTCCTCGCTGTTCCTGATGGGGTATGCCTCTCTCTCGCCCTCCGTGGAGAGAAACATCCAGCCCCTGATCCCGGCGCTGCAGAGCAACTGGCTTCACATCCACGTCATCACCTGCTTTGTGGCCTACGCGGCGTTTGTCATATCCTTTGTCTGTGGCGTCCTCTATTTTGTCGGATGGGAGGGCATTGTTCCGTCAAAAGAGACCCTTGACGACATAAATTACCGCAGCGTGACCATCGGCTTCCCCATGCTCAGCCTGGGCATATTAACGGGCGCCGTCTGGGCGCATTATGCATGGGGTTCGTACTGGAGTTGGGACCCAAAAGAAACATGGTCATTGATAACGTGGATAATATATGCTTTATTTTTACATGCCAGGTTGGTAAGAGGCTGGCGGGAAAGGAGGATCGCCTTGATTTCAATCATAGGTTTTGTGAGTGTGGTCTTTACATATTTCGGAGTAAATATTATTCTTTCAGGGTTGCACAGTTACGCCATATGAAAAAGAAGAGACCAAGAAGCTTAGTATTGTTCGGAAACGGGATAAACTGTGAATACGAAACCGCCTATGCCAACAGGCTCGCCGGATTTGATGCGGACCTCCTCCACATAGACCGCCTTATGGAAAACCCGAAGGACATTCACAGTTATTCCTTTATCAATTTTCCCGGCGGCTTCCTGGACGGGGACGACCTCGGCTCTGCCAAGGCGCAGGCAGTAAAATGGCGGTATCAGAAGCTCCGCGGTTCGACGGAGAGGTTCATTGACGAGCTGATCAGATTTGTTGCCGAGGGCAAGATACTGCTCGGCATATGCAACGGCTTTCAGCTCCTCGTGAAGACCGGCCTGCTCCCGGCAACCGGCGGTGAATACGGAAGACAGACCGTAACGCTCACCTCTAACGATTCCGGCCGCTTTGAGGACCGGTGGGTATACCTCAAAATCAATCAACTTTCCCGTTGCATATTTACCCGCGATATGGATAAAATTTATCTTCCCGTAAGACACGGCGAAGGAAAATGCATTACTGACGGTCCGGAGACCGTCGGGAAGATAAAGGAAGGCGGCCATATAGTTTTGCAATATGCCGACGAAGAGGGAAACGTTACCAATGAATATCCTTACAGCCCCAACGGTTCGACAGAGGCGATCGCCGGTCTGTGCGACGCATCAGGAAGGATCTTCGGGCTTATGCCGCACCCCGAGGGGTTCCTCCACTATACGCAACATCCAAGGTGGATGCGGGAACCCATTGAAGAGGCAGGGGGAGACGGGCTGAGGATATTCAGGAATGCGTATAGATTTGTATCAGAAAATCAATAGGAGGTATTTCTATGAATAAAATGGACATCATCAACAAGCTTGCTGCCGACATCAACGTGAATCAGAAGATCGCAAAGATAGCAGTTGACACGATCATCGACAGCGTAAAAAAGGCCATTATAAATAACGAACGCGTCGAGATAAGGGGCTTCGGGAGTTTTACCCTGAGGGAATATAAGGCATACAAAGGGAGAAACCCGAAAAGCGGCGAGATGGTAAATGTTGAGCCGAAAAAACTTCCCTATTTCAAGGTCGGCAAGGAACTGAAAGAGATGATATGGAAAGATTCCGAGTAGTGTCGGAACTAAAAATCCCCCCAATGGGGGTTCAAAAGATGTTTTAGCTTTTTTACCGTCTGTATTGTCTCGCCGGACGGACCCTTTTTCTTGCCGTAGGAATAGGCAGGATCCCCCTTCATCTCAGTTATTACCGCCTTCACGGAGCTTGCGAGCCCCGACAGGTCATAACCGCCCTCGAGGGCAAAAAGCGCCCGGCCCTTCGAGTGCTTCTTCGCAATCTCAAGGAGCATCCTCGTCATCACCGTATATCCCCCTTCCGTTACCGTCATGCCGCCAAGGGGGTCGTTGTAATAGGCATCGAAGCCCGCCGAAACGAGGACCATCTCCGGTCTGTAGATATCGGAGACAGGAACCAGAACCTCCTGGAAGGCATAGAGATAATCCTCGTCGGACATGCCATAGGACATGGGCACGTTAATGGTATATCCCTTGCCGTCGCCTTCGCCTATCTCTTCATACCAACCGGTTCCGGGGTAATAGGGGTATTGATGCGTTGAAAAGTAGAGGACCGTAGAATCCCTGTAAAAACTATGCTGGGTCCCGTTGCCGTGATGGAGGTCGAAATCGACGATGAGCACCCTCTTTGCCTTATACTGTTTTTCCAGATACCGCGCGCCGATGGCGATGTTATTAAAGATGCAGAAGCCCATTGCCCTGTCGCGCTCTGCGTGGTGACCGGGGGGCCTCACAAGGGCAAAGGCGCTCTGTATCTCGGAGGCCTGTAGCTTGTCGATGAGGGCCAGGACGCCGCCTGCCGCGAGCAATGATGCCTCGTAGGTCTTTGGAGAGGTGACCGTGTCGGGGTCGAGCCTCTTCGCCGGTTTGCCGCTTGTGGATGCAACGTAATCGATATAGGCGCTATCGTGGTTGAAGGCGATCTCCTCGCGGGTCGCCTTCCGTGGCGGCACGAAGACGATGTTGTCATCTTTTATGGTGTCCAGCATGGAGTAGACGGACCTTAACCTGTTGGGATTTTCAGGGTGATAGTCGTCGGTGATATGTTCTAAAAAGAGATCATCCTTTACAATTCCAACGCTCATGGTGTCCTCCCATGTGACAGGATAGTAAGTTTTCAATGAAAAAGCAAGGCATTATAGAGGCAGTCGATAGTCGATAGGGAATAGTAGATAGTCAGACCAAAAAGATAATCCGGCAGAGCCCTTCCACCTTACGGGGTATTCTGCTCTCTGCCCTTCTGATTTTCATCGTCCCTCGTCCTGGCGCAGCGGACGTCCCTTGTCCCTCGGTCCTTCCTTTCTCGCCGAACGCCCAACGCCGAACGCATCACGCGCCTCACGGTTTATTTACGGTTCCGATATACGATATACGAACTACGATATACGGTTTTCTGTGAGGTAGTAGTCCCCTCACGCCTCACGATTTACGCCTCACGCGTTGCGAGGCCTTGCCGCTTGTCTATCTTGTAGCAACTGCCCTTGTGGCATTTTGCGTGCTTTTTCATCTCCGAGGCGATCTCGGTAAATTCCCCGTAATGGGAAAAGGACCTGTGGCTGTTATGGGCGATACCTATTGAAAGAGAGACAAGGGAGAACTGGTTTTCATTTCCCTGCCGGTCCATTGTTTGAATATAGCCCCGCTCCCTGTCCTCGAGATCATAAAAGGTGGGAACGATCCTGTCGAATGCAAGAATGATCTCGGCAGAGGCATCTTCGACGAGGTTGAGGTCCATGATGTATATAAAATCATCGCCGCCGATATGTCCTATAAAACCCCCGACGGGCTGCCTGTTTTTCACGATGTTCAGGATCAGGCGCCCCGCCACCTTTATCAACTCGTCGCCGCGGGTAAAGCCGTAATAATCATTGAAGGGCTTGAAGTTGTCGAGATCGCCGTAGGCAAGGGCAAAGATATCGCCACGGTCTATACGATTCTGTATCTGCCTGTTGATGGAGATGTTGCCGGGGAGTTTTGTAAGGGGGTTTACCTCCACAACCCTCTCCGACCTGAGGATACAGAGGTTGATCCGTGCGAGACCCTCTCTCTCGATCTCCTTTTTTATCATGTAATCTTCAACAAGCAGCGAGTCCCAGGAAGGAACCGTTGCGGCATCCCCGAAGATTGCCAGGACAGGGAGTTGGTTGAAGATCGGATCGCCCTTCAGGTTGTTCAGGGTATTCGTTGTGAAGGGATCGTCCCCGGTCATGTCAACGATGAGCAGGCCCGGCATTGTATTATAGATATAATCAAGGGCAGGCCGGATGTTGGAAAAGGGTATCAGGTGAAAGAAGTCCTGCAGGATCCTCTCCAGGAGGGCCGAAAGGGCTGCATCCTGCGAGATAATGGCAATATCCTTTTTCGTCATAATGAAAGCTCTTCCGTCATCTCCAGGGATTCTTCAAGGACCCCCAGTATATCCCTGAGGTCGGCCTCCGAGAGGTCAAGCATCTGCCAGGATTCGGGATTGACCGCCATAATGATGTGATCGCCGGCAAACCCGAACCCTCTTGCCCGTACCAGTATATCCGAAAGATGGACGATTGCGGATTCAACGGGCGCGTTCTTTGAAAGATGAGGCTTGTGGTGGTACTCAATGACATCGACGAGCTTTAGGGGGAAGCGCCACTTCCGGGCCATCCACGAGCCGACGCTTGAATGGGTTGTGCCGTAGCGGGCGCGTTCAGCTTCGTATATGCTTAAGTCCCCGATGTCCGCATCGCGCATCGCCTTCTCATATTCCTCCGGGTACTGGAGGATCAGCAGGACCTTGCCGATATCGTGGAGGAGGCCGTCGATAGATGCCTCTTCGGGCTCCTTCAACCCCTTCTTTTCAGCGATAAGCCTTGCAGCGATGGCACAGCCCAGGGAATGCTCCCAGAGTCCGATCATCGTCTTTTGCATGAGCTCAAAGACCGAAACGCCAAGGAGCAGGCCCTTAACAACGCTTAAGCCCAGGAGAATAACGGCCTGGTTTACCGATGATATCCTGCCGGGGAATCCGTATACCGGTGAATTGACCATTTTAAGGACCTTCGTCGTAAGGGCAGGGTCGTTGGATATGAAGTTGCTGATCTCGTTCAGAGAGACCTTTGGGTTTTCAATGACCCCGAGAAGCCTTTTCAGGACGCCCGGAATGGTCGGCAGCGTATTGATGTTCTCAATCTTGGCCCGGAGGTCCCTGATGTCCATGTTACCCATACAACCCTTCTATATGTTCTTTCAGTACCTTTTTTATTGTGCCCATATAGGGCTCCTCTTCGACGGCTTTAAAGCGCCCGTCGATGGCCGACAGCATCTCTTCCTTCGGCGTCGAGGGCGGGGCTGTCCCGTAGATGGATATGCTGTCGGCGTCCATGTCCTTTATCTTTTCTATAAGCTCGGCCGTTAATTCGGTCCCTTCACCGAGCAGCACCATCCCGCTTCGGTTCATTACAGGTTTTAACAGCTTCATTCCGGGTTCCAGCTTATCGGGCGTAATCTTTGGCACAGCAAGCCTCTCGTTCTCTCAAATAGTTCTCAGATATGATCGGATAAAAACATAACATGTTAAGCCTTTCATGTTCTTCGACGGGCATTTACAACCCGGAAAGCCACGCCTCCAGCCTGTCACACCCTTCTTTAAGCCTCTCAATGCCCGTTGCGTAAGAAAAACGGACATGAGAGCCTGCCCTGAAAGAGCCGAAATCGTATCCAGGGGTAAAGGCCACCCCGGCCTCCTCAAGGGCCCTCTCGACAAACACCATGCTGTCGATACCCCATCGCCCTATCCCTGCATAGACGTAAAAGGCCCCTTCGGGACTTGCGGGCACGTGAAATCCCAGACCCTTTAGTCTCGGGACCATGAAATCCTTCCTCTCTTCGTATGTCTTCCTCATGCGGCCGAGCTCTTCGGCATCTTCAAAGGCATGCATGGCTGCATACTGCGATATTGAAGGCGGTGAGATGAATATGTTTTGAGCGAATTTCTGTATCGGTCTCACGAGCTCCCCGGGCACGACCATCCATCCGAGCCTCCAGCCGGTCATGGCATACGTCTTTGAGAAACCGTTTACCACGATAATGTTGTCGGAAACGGCAAGGGCGCTCCTCTGTTTTTGCCCGTAAGTAAGGCCGAGATATATCTCATCAACGACGAGGAGCTTGTCCTCCGCGGCAAGGCCCTCGTAAAGCCCTGACAGCGTCTCCTCCCTGTAAATAGTCCCGGTTGGGTTCGATGGGTTGGCAAGGACGAGAAGGTCCGGAAGATATTCCAGGGAACGAAGGTGGTCTTGCGTTACCTCGAACCCGGTTTGTTCCGATACCGGTATGGGGAGGATCCCGCAGTCCAGGAGCGACGCAATGTTTTTATAACAGGGGTAGCCCGGATCGGATATGCCAAGCAATCTCCCCTGTTCAAGGAGGACGGCGAAGAGAAGCAAAAGAGCCCCGGAGGTCCCGTTCGTGATGACGATCCTCTCAGGCGGGACAACTATCCCGTCTGTCTCCCGGTAGTATTGAGAGATCCTTTTGCGCAGTTCCGGGAGACCGAGGCTGTGCGTATAAAAGGTGCGGTCACCCCTGATCGATTGAATCGCCTCTTCCTTGATCGCAAAAGGAGTGGAAAAGTCCGGCTCACCGACCTCCATATGAACGATATCCTTGCCCATTGCCTCCATTTCCTTAGCTTTTTCAAGTAGTTCCATGACATAGAAGGGTGCAATGGCATCAGTCCTTTTTGCAATCTTCATAATGTCTCATCTTTCATATGTGTCCGCGGTACATGGGGCGAAACAGGATTTGACTGAAATGTACCAAAAATGCCCCTGTCCTGTCAATCATGGAATCGGCTCACGTCATGAAAAATATTGACTTTGCTGGTAGAGGCGTTCATAATGGAGGGGTTGGATCGAAACCGCATTTTTATAAGGAGGGACGCCACATGACGAAGGCGCAACTCATTAAGTTTGTTCACGAGAAGAAGGTGAAATTTGTCAAATTGTGGTTTACCGACATACTGGGCTTTGCAAAAAGTTTTGCCATTACCATCGACGAGCTTGAAGCCGCTCTCGATGAAGGCATGGGGTTTGACGGTTCTTCGATCCAGGGTTTTGCCAGAATAGATGAAAGCGACATGATCGCAATGCCGGATGTTTCCACCTTTGCCTTACTTCCCTACAGGCCAAAGGACAGCGCCGTTGTGGCGAGGATGTTCTGTGATATATATGAACCGGACGGCACGCCGTATAGGGGTGACCCGCGATACGTGCTGAAGAGGAACCTGAAGATCGCAAAGGACATGGGTTTCGATACCTTTTACGTCGGACCCGAGCTGGAGTATTTCTACTTTAAATCCGACAAGGAACCCGAAACCCTTGACCTGGGAGGATATTTCGACATCACAACACTGGACGAGGCGACAGACCTGAGACGGGATACAATACTCACGCTCGAAGAGATGGGGATAAAGGTGGAATACAGCCACCACGAGGTTGCCCCGTCCCAGCACGAGATCGACCTCCGTTATACGGATGCGCTGAGAATGGCCGACAACACGATCACCTATCGTATAGTGGTCAAGGAGGTTGCGAGAAAATACGGCGTGTATGCGACGTTCATGCCCAAACCGATCTTCGGGGAAAACGGAAGCGGGATGCACGTTCACCAGTCACTCTTCAAGGGAAATAAAAACGCATTTTTCGATCCCAAAGACAGGTATTTTCTCTCAGATACCGCCAAATGGTACATAGCCGGCCTCCTCAGGCACGCGAAAGAGCTCACCCTCGTAACGAGCCAGTGGGTAAATTCCTACAAAAGACTTGTCCCGGGCTACGAAGCGCCGGTATATATCTCATGGGCACAGCGAAATCGCTCGACCCTCGTACGGGTCCCCCTCTACAAGCCCGGCAAGGAAAAGGCCACCAGGGCGGAATACCGGAGCCCTGATCCCGCATGCAACCCCTACCTCGCCTTTTCCTGCATGTTGCGGGCCGGCCTCGAGGGGATAAAACACAGGTATCCCCTGCCAAAGCCCATCGAGGAAGACGTGTATGAGATGTCGCAGGAAAGAAGAAAGGAATTGAAGATAGAATCTCTCCCGGGGAGCCTCTATGAAGCCATAGAGGCTGCAGAGAACAGCAAGCTCATACGGGACGCCCTCGGAGACCACGTCTTTGAAAAGCTTATAGAGAATAAAAAGATCGAATGGGACAGGTTCAGGACCCACGTGTCGAAGTACGAGGTGGAGACATATCTGCCCATATTGTAAAAGAGGCAAAGAACAGACGGAAGGGAACATGCGCTCACGCGCTGCGAGAGCTTTTATGCCTGCCGCCCGGCGCACGCTGTTTGTGGAGGAGCAACGATGATAGTAAGAAACTTTAACGACCCGGAGGTACTGCAGACCACCTACATAGCGCACCGCGGCGCCGTAGCGAGAATGGTCATGACCAGCGAATTTCTTCAAGGCATAGAATTTCTTGCTTATGCCATTATCCCGCCGGGCAACGCCATCGAGGAACACATAGACCCCCTTGAGGAGATATACCTGATCTTTAAGGGGGGAGGGACCATGCAGGTGGGAAAGGAAGAGAGAGAGGTAAAAGAGGGCGACGCCGTCTGGATCCCTACCGGCGAACCGCACAGCCTCAGGAACACGGGGGACGAGGAGACCTTCGTGCTTGTGATCGCGGCGTATCCGTAAAGGCAGGGAGAGACCTATCCCCAAACACCGATCGATATTCACATATGACACACGTTCGTATTGAGGGACCCCTTGAACGTTAAACCGGGAACCCACATCGCCATTACAGTAGACATTGACCCTTTAAGAGAAACGATCGACGTTAAAAACTCCATAGTCCACGATGTTATAGGGGAAAAGATTATAATAGCACAGACAGACCCCCCTATTCTGAAAAGTTACCTGAACAAGACCCTCCATATAACCTACATAGAGAAGGAAGGAGGTAGGCCTTTACGGTACGGTTTTCCGGCAAGGGTGCTGGAATTCATAAAAGACTATAAGCTGACCTCCTCTGAAACGGCACAGGCAATAGCCCTGACGCAGGAAGCCGACACCGAGCCATACAACCTGAGAATGTTCTACAGGCTGGAACCGCCGAGCAACAGCGGTCTCGATATCTACATCAAGGGGGAGAGGACCGGCATCCTTGATATTTCCATCGGCGGCGCGAGCTTCAGCCATAACAAGGGCGCTCACCTCCAGGCCAGCTCAACCATCGGGATCATATTGAGCATTGACGGGGCAGAGACCAGGATCGACGCACAGGTATTGAGGGTAAAGGAACCGGAGAGCGACAGGCTCAAAAAAAGCCTCGAGATCGTATCAATATCCTTCCTGAATATGCCGGGCAACACAAAGAACACGCTGAGCAGAAAGATCAGGGACATTGAGCGCACAATGAGGTTCGAGAACAAATTCTATAAAGGCAGTCGATAGTGAATAGTGAATAGTAGATAGTGAGAGGCAAAAGAAACTACCGAACGCATTATCATTATGTGGTATTCCCCGGTATCCGGGAATACGGTCCTCCCGCCTTTATTTCAACCCGTAGGATATTGTAATGCCTTGCGGTTTACTATCTACTATTCACTATCGACTATCGACCGCTTTTTTGTTTCACGTGAAACATTTCCGGGGAAATTACAAAAGAGTAACAATTATTTAAGGTAATTTTTTGCCTTGCGGGAAAGACCTTTGATCTGGGTTGCTATCCCCTCCCGCTCCTCAGGGGTGGTTTGCCGGACGACCTTACCGGGGGTTCCCATGACCAGCGAATTGGGGGGTATATGGGTGCCGGAAACCACAAGACTCCCGGCGCCGACGATGGAACCGCTTGAAATAACGGCGCCCTCAAGGATAATGGCCCCGATCCCTATCAGTGTGTTTGAGCAGATATGCGCCCCGTGGACAACGGCGACATGACTGACGAGGGCCTCCTCCTCGATACGGACGGGATAGTCGTCGGGCGCTTCAACAAGGGAATGGTCTAACAGGGCAGCACGCCTTCCGACGTAAATACCGGCGTTGTCCGCCCTCAAAACAGCCATGGGCCAGACGCTCGCATCTTCTTCGATGACGACATCGCCTATGATGCGGGCAGAGATATCGATAAATGCGCTGCGGTGGATGCGGGGATCTTTGCCCTCATAGCCGGTAATGTATTTGTTTGAACCCATAGATTCTCCTTGGTCCGTGGAGCTTCCCGACCCACTATAAACAGATATAGGTCCAATAGGTCTTATAGGACCTATATCTGTTTTTTTTGCTCTTAGCCGCCCCTCTCGCCGAACGCCGAACGGTCTCTTTTGCATTTCGATATACGATATACGAACTACCATGAACTGTTTTTTTATCACTCCCCATATTCATCGAGATACCGTTCGATATATTCGGTCACCCTTTCGTTGGGCCGGTACGTGCCAAAGTGTCCTTCGCAGAGGATATCGGCCTTGAGGGAAAGGAGCATTTCCATGGATTTCTGCCAGTGGGAGATGTTGGCGCCGAACTCTGCAAGGAAAGGACCGTGGATGTCCTGGCCGAAGAGTACCCTTTTCCCGCCCGTATCAACGTAGACGGAGATTGAGCCGGGCGTATGGCCGGGCGTATGGAGGCAGACGATCTCATTGCCGGGGAAGGAAAGCCGGTTTTCCTTGCCGGCAAGCTTCACGTCCACGTCAAGGGGGGCAAAATCGACACCATACCAGTATGCCGCGGTCATCCTGTTGTCGCCCCTTTCAACGGCAGCGGCGTCAAGCTCGTGCATGACGATCCGCGAGCCGTAACGCCCTTTGAAGACGTGCGCCCCGCCGACATGGTCTATATGGCAATGGGTAAGTATGACCGTTGTGATCCTCTTGGGGTCGAGTCCCAGGCTTATAATGTTGCCGATGACGGTTTCGGTGCCAGTCCCCGCCCCCGTATCAATGAGGATCAACTCACCGAGGTCAATGAGATATACCGAACAGTCCTTGGGGTCGCTGATGTCCGAACTGCCGACGATATATATGCCTTTAACGATCTCTTCAGGACCCATATGTACCCCGAAAGGCGGTGAAAAGTGAAAGGTGAAAAGTAAAAGGTTTTAAACCATGATACGTACTGAGGGCATCGGCGTCGGGCTCTTCCCCGTAAACATGCTGGATAAAAGCAGTGAAAGGTGAAAAGTAAAAGGTGAGCGGTAAGAGACAAAAGAAACAATCCTTGAAGAGTAAAGCATGAGAAGTTTTGAACATTTTACCTTTTACCTTTTGCAGGGTTCATTGCCTCCCGACGGTTTGCTACAGGGCATCCCGATACAAGCGCTAATGAATTATCCGGGCTTATACGCCAAGCAAGAACAGTCTAAAGTCCTGAGGTTTTTTTATCAAGCCTTTTTATCGCCTGCTGCCGGCAATTTTGGCCGCAGGAGGACAAGACCGGCCTTGACACCCCCTCGCTATGCATTGTATTATCAAGGAAAAACAGGAGGAATAGATGAAGATAAAATGGTACGGCCACGCATCGTTCAAGATAACGACGGAAAAAGGCGTAAGGATTATCCTTGACCCTTATCAGTCAGGGGCCTTCGGGGGCGTCATCGGCTACGGGAAGATCACGGATGAGGCGGATATCGTCCTTACGAGTCACGACCACGAAGACCACAATTATATAAAGGACATTCAGGGCAGCTTCAAACATATCAACAAGGCAGGGGCATACGAAGAGAAAGGGGTGAAGATACGGGCCATCCCGTCATATCACGATACCTCCGAGGGGAAAGAAAGGGGACAGAACCTGATCTTTATCATCGAGGCAGACGGGCTGACCGTAGGACACATGGGAGACCTCGGCCACGTCCTTGAAAAGGACGCCCTGAAACAGATCGGCAAGATTGACGTACTCCTCTTGCCTGTTGGGGGTAATTTTACTATCGATGCGAAGGGGGCGACGAAGGTAGTGAACGACCTCTCCCCCCTTGTTACGATACCGATGCACTACAAAACGGAAAAATGCGATCTCCCGATCGCGGGCGTGGAAGAATTTATCAGAGACAAAAAGATCGTCAAGACGGCGGACGGCACCGAGGTGGAGATCACGAAGGCAAACCTCCCGAAATCACAGGAGATAGTTTTGTTGCGCTACGCCCTGTAGCGCCTTTGCGCGGTGACCGGGGATGATGAAAAAACTGTTTTCAAAGGAAGATATAGAGGGTGCGGTCAAGAGGCTCGCCTCATTAATAGAAAAGGATTTCGAAGGCGAAGATATCCTCTTTGTCTGCCTCCTGAAGGGTTCCTTCGTGTTTACCTCTGACTTAGTGCGGTGCATCAGAAATCCCTCCAAGGTGGATTTCATGCGGGTATCTTCCTACGGGAATGCGATGGAGTCAAAAGGAGAGATATCGGTTACAAAGGACCTGGAAGAAGATATTAAGGACAGGAACGTGGTGATAGTGGAGGATATCATAGATTCGGGGCTTACGTTAAAATCGATACGCGAGATGCTTGAGAAAAGGAAGCCGAAAATGCTGAAGATCTGCGCCCTTGTTGACAAAAGGGCCAGGAGGGAAGTGGAGATAGAAGGTGATTACATCGGCTTTACGATCGACGACGGCTTCATCGTGGGGTATGGAATAGATTACGCGGAGCTGTACAGGAACTATCCGGAGATATACGTTGTTGAAGACGACAAGGGAACGGGATAGGTTTTGATTGACGGCCTATCCCCCGGGGCGAAAGTGGGCGGCCCTCACAATTATTTATGGATAGAACGTTCCTAATAATAGCATTGCTGTGTTCGGCGCTTATTGTTGGGTTCGCAACGGGCGTGCTCGCGTTCCGGAATGAGCCGGACGGGTACGGCGGGATCGTTTGGGGCACGGATATCTCGGCCCTGAAGGGCATGAAGGCAATAGGCAACAGGACGGATTCGCCGGACACAAAGATATATGTCAGGGAAGGGGATGCGCTGCGCTTCGGCAGCGTTGACCTGAAGGGCATCGAGTATGAATTCTTCCGGGGGAAATTCCGGTCGGTGACCCTGAAGGTGAAGGACCTTTCTCACTACGTGGCCCTCAAGAAAGAGGCATTCAAGCGGTTTGGCCGTGGCCGGGAATTAAACCCTCATGCCGAGCGGTATTTCTGGGACGGTGCGACCTCGAAAGTGTCTCTGATATCGGCATTCGACCTCTCCTGAGACGATGCCTACGGGGAGGGCCTCCTCATTATAACGTCGAAAAAGAACAGATAAACCCGCAAGGCG
>MVRS01000213.1 GCA_002067975.1 Syntrophorhabdus sp. PtaU1.Bin058 | reverse complement strand
AGTGGACAGACGGCAAATCATCGGTGAGTTTCGCCGGCGGGGTATTCTATAAACCGTAAGCAGTCAGCGATCAGCATCTCATATTCCCATTCCCTCATCCTCTGCCCGTATCGCCGGCATCCAGTATTGAGCGACCAGTATCCCTTCTTGATATACTATTTCCTAAGTGTCTGTAAAAAAACATTGACACAGGGATATTGATAAAGTATATTAAACCTATTATTTTAGTATGGATTAATAGATCAGGGAGGTAACGTATGCAAAATATTTATGAAGACAACTCTTATTCAATAGGGAAGACGCCTCTTGTCAGGCTTAATAAGGTTACCGACGGCGCCAGGGCAATCGTTCTCGCCAAGATCGAGGGTAGAAATCCTTCATACTCGGTGAAATGCCGCATAGGCGCCGCAATGATCTGGGAAGCGGAAAAGACGGGACGACTGAAACCGGGTATGGAGATCATCGAGCCCACATCGGGGAATACCGGCATCGCACTCGCCTTTGTCGCGGCAGCGCGGGGCTATAAGCTCACCCTTACCATGCCGGAGACGATGAGCATCGAGCGCAGGAAGGTATTAAAGATCCTCGGGGCCAATATCATCCTTACCGAGGGACCGAAAGGCATGAAGGGCGCCGTTGATAAGGCTGAAGCGATCGCAAAGAGCGACCCGGCGCGCTATTTCCTGCCGCAGCAGTTTGAGAATCCCGCAAACCCTGCAATCCATGAGACCACAACGGCTGTCGAGCTGTGGAACGATACAAAGGGAAAGATGGATGTCTTCGTGGCCGGTGTGGGTACCGGCGGGACAATAACCGGCGTAAGCCGCTATTTCAAGAAGACCAGAGGCAGGAAGATCATCTCCGTTGCCGTAGAACCGGTCCATTCACCGATACTTACGCAGGCGCGGAACGGGGAGGAGTTGAAGCCCGGTGCGCACAAGATCCAGGGTATCGGCGCCGGTTTTGTGCCGAAGGTGCTCGACCTCTCTCTTATCGACAGGATCGAGACCGTGAGCAACGACGAGGCTATGGAGATGGCGCGCCGTCTCGCAAGGGAAGAGGGCATCTTAAGCGGAATATCATGCGGCGCCGCGGCGCACGTCGCGGTGCGGATCGCTCATGAGCCTGCAAGCGCGGGGAAGACAATTGTTGTTATCCTTCCGGACGGAGGAGAGCGCTACCTTTCAACGCCGTTATTTGAGGGGATCCTGAGCGGGATGGATGGGGCCACTGCATCTGACGCTCCCATCTGAGCAAGGCGGACAAAAGACGATGGAACCCTTTGACGCGATCCATGATTACCTGATGCAGGGGAAACGAGGCGCCCTTGCAACCATTATCTCCAGGGTCGGCGCTACGCCCCGCGATATCGGGGCCAAGGTCTTCATCGGCGAAGACGGGAAGATATACGGAACTATCGGCGGCGGCTGCATGGAGGCTGAAGTGTGGCAGCACGCCAGGAACGTTATTACCGGTGGTGAGCCTGAAAGCTTACGCTATTCTCTCGATGGTAAAACGGTTGAAGACGAAGGGATGATCTGCGGGGGAACCGTGGAGTTCTTCCTTGAGCCGGTGACCTCAAAAGAGAAGGCGGTCTACAATAGAATCCTGCACTATGTCTCTGAAGGCACGAAGGCTTTTATCATAACAAAGGCCGGGGGCAAGCCATTTACCAAGACATTGATCGCGGAAGATGGTGAAAGGACCGGGGATCCGGTCGGACCTGAGTTTGAAACAACGTTCGAGAATTTTTTTCGTAGGCCGGTATCTCTGTACAATGGATTCCTGATAGAACCGGTAGTGTCATCGCCGCGCCTGTATATCTATGGTGCAGGACATATATCACAGTACATATCGAGGACGGCGAAGATGGTGGACTTCCACGTAACGGTGATCGACGACAGGGCATACTTCGCGAATAAAGAGCGGTTCCCTGAAGCGGATGAGATAATCGTGGACGAGTTCGGGGACGTATTCGGAAAGATACATCCGGGCAGGAACAGCTACGCGGTTATCGTCACGCGAGGCCACAAGCATGACGCCGTTGTCCTTGAAGGGGCGCTCAAATGGCCTTCCCGGTACATCGGGATGATAGGCAGCAAAAGAAAGGTAAAGATCATATACGATGATCTCGTAAAGCGGGGTGCAGACGAAAGGCTGCTGCAATCCGTACACGCCCCGATCGGGCTTGATATCGGCGCTGAAACACCGCAGGAGATCGCCATGAGCATAGTATCGGAATTGGTAAAGGTGAGGAGCGAGCGCGCATCGGTACTTCCCAAAGGCGTCTCCGTGGAGATCGAAGCAATCGCGCGCAAATAAAACGAGGGCTCAAAAGAAAATCAGAGAACCGTGTATAGGATCTTCTGAAAGATTCTTAAAAGGATTCGGCATATCGCAGGTAAGGGTCCGGTGCCACAGCGATATCGCCCGGATCGAAGTGGATGAGAAAGGGTTGACCGGGCTTTTGAAACATAAGGGTTTACTCCGGAAATAACAATCGCTACAATATACTTTACGATCATGAATAGAACAGGGAAAAGGATAGTTGCAGTGGGCATGAGCGGCGGCGTCGATTCCACAATGACCGCATTGCTCTTACAAGGGCAGGGGTTTACCGTGGTAGGCCTGACGATGAGGATCTGGGACGGTTCTGTCCGGTGCGAGACAACGAAGAGCGGATGTTATGGCCCGGGCGAGGCACAGGACATCGCCGATGCCCGGAAAATAGCGGCCCGATTGGGAATAGAGCACCACGTCATCGACCTCCGCGAGGAATACCGCGGAACGGTCATCGAGTATTTCCGCCGGGAGTACGCGGCGGGAAGGACGCCGAACCCCTGCGTGATGTGCAACACGAAGATTAAGTTCGGCGCGCTCCTCGAAAAGGCGCTCTCGAGCAAGATAGAATTCGACCTCTTTGCCACCGGGCATTACGCGCGGGTCGTCTACGATCCCGTTAAGCAGAGGCACCTTTTAAAGCGCGGCACCGACAGGGCGAAGGACCAGTCTTACTTTCTCTACAGGCTTTCACCGGAACAGCTTGGGAAGGTCATGTTCCCGCTCGGCGATTACAGGAAGGACGAGATAAAGGCAATGGCGCAAGGATCGGGGTTTGAGGAGTGCATGAAAAGACCTGAAAGCCAGGATTTCCTCGAATGGGACGACTACGGCGTTCTCCTGGAACACCCTGCACAACCTGGAGACATAGTGGACACGGAGGGGAAGATAATCGGCAGGCACGCCGGCACCGGCCGCTATACCGTGGGCCAGCGCAGGATGCTCAACCTGGCGGGCATGAAGGAGCCCTTCTATGTCCTCCGCATCGATGCCGGGAGGAACGAGATCGTCGCAGGGCCGAAACGCCTGCTCCTCAGTGCAGGGCTTATTGCCGGAGACCTCCGCTGGATCATCCCCCTCAGTGAATTGCAGGACGGGAGGCTCTCCGCGCAGATACGCTACAGGAGCATACCCGCCGAATGTACCGTCTCTCCCGTGGAAGACAATACGGTGAAGGTCGTATTCGGGAGCGCCCAGGAGGCCGTCACCCCGGGACAGTCCGTCGTCTTCTATACAGGTGACACGGTGGCAGGCGGCGGTATCATCAGGGAGGCCCTTACAGAGGGCATGCTGAGATGAAAGAAGCCAGAGAGATACCGGCAAAGAGAATCGGCGCCCACGGTGCCTCAGAAACCAATGACAGTGTACTCGTCGAGGAACCGCTTGAGATATATGTCAATGACAGGCTTTATACCCTTACAATGCGCCTTGTTGGGGAAGAGATTCCGCTCGCAGTCGGATTATGCTTTACGGACGGCCTCATCGGATCGGCTGATGACCTGAGGATGATACGCTACTGCAACGAAGAAACGGGGAACAGGATCGACCTGTATCTCGGTGATAAATCCAAAGACGGCGTTTCAATAATAAGACGCGGCACCACTCACGCGACATATTCAAGCTGCGGGATATGCGGGTCCGAACTGGTTACGAACATAACCTTATCTATGCCAAAGATTGAAAAGAGGACACGTTTCGGTTACGCACAGATTTGTGAGTGTCAGAAGGCACTCGAAGAGATGCAGACTGTTCATAAAGCCACAGGCTGCGCCCATGGGGCAGGCATATTTGACAGCCACGGGGTTTTCCTCTCCTTTGCCGAAGATGTAGGCAGACACAACGCCCTTGACAAGGCCATCGGCAAGGTTTTGTTGTCGAAGAGCGCAGACAGGGCTTCAATAATCATCCTGAGCTCCCGGATCAGCTACGAGATGGCGCTGAAGGCGGGCAGGCTGGGCGTGGAGATACTCGCAGCCCCTTCGGCAGTCACATCCCTTGCAATAGAACTGGCCTCTGCGATCAACCTTACACTCATCGGCTTCCTGCGGAACAGGGGCGGGAATGTCTATAGCGCCCCCGACAGGATCGCCCCTTAAGGGGGGGGGTTCCATCATGTGCTGTGCAACGGCACGGGGAGAGGATGATCAATATTTTAGTTGATTTAGTAAATCTATAACTGTTATGATTATAACCATGGAAAAACTTGACCTGCGTGGAAAGACGTGCCCTGTCCCGGTTATCGAGACAAAAAAGCTCATCGATTCAAAATCGGTCGAAGAGATCGAGGTCCTCGTTGACAACTCCACTGCATCCGAAAATGTGCAGAGGTTCCTGACATCCGGCGGTTTCGCCGTGCAATGCAAGGAAGCCGGCGGCGAATATTGTATCCACGGGACAAAAAAGGCAGGCGAGGTCAAAAGCCAGGAGCAGACCGGAAAGGTTCTGGCCTTCGTTAACAGCGAAACGATGGGCATAGGCAATGACGAGCTCGGGGCCATCCTCATGAGGTCCTTTCTCAATACCCTGAAAGAGATAAAGCCGTTACCTTGGAGGGTCATCTTCGTCAATGCCGGGGTAAAGCTTGCCTGCGAAGACTCCCCGGTATTAAACGTACTCAAGGACCTGGAAGGCATCGGGATCGAGATCCTTGCCTGCGGTACCTGTCTCGATTATTTCAAGCTTAAAGAAAGACTGCACGCAGGAAGAACAAGTAATATGTTCGAGATCATCTCTTCCATGGTCGAAGCCACGAACGTCATCAAGCCTTAACGCCGCCGACAATTGTCTTAGCGCAAAACTTCCAGCATTGCAGAGTCAGCTTTCCTGATACATCGTTGTGAGCAAAGATCTTATCGAGCGCTTGTCTGTTCAGTCGTTCACAATATTTCGCCAATCGGTGATTACCGGGTCGTAGCCTTTGCTCGTCAGCATGGACTTGATCTCCGGAAGGCTCCGCGTGTCATGGACCTGGAACTGGCCGTCATCGTAGTCCTCTTCGCGTTCCGCATAGCCGCCCACCCTGGTTGACGAACCGGCTGACATCTTTGTAATACCGAACCCGATAACCCGATCCCTGAAGGCGCCCGTCTCCCGCGTGGAGAGGTTTATCCCTGACCTGGGAAAAAGGAGCCTTGCCACCGAAATGATCCTGACCATATCCCTGTCGGACACTTCGTGGTACTGCCTCGGATCGCCCTCCACAGGGCGGATGCGGGGGAAAGAGAGGGAATATTCCACGCCGGGATAGGTCTTTTCCATGTATCGAAGGTGTGAGAAGAGACGGGGAACGTCCTCCCGCCAGTCTGCAAGCCCGAGGAGCGCGCCCATACCGATATGTCTGAACCCTGCCTGCGCGATCCTCTCCGGCGCCTGAAACCTGTAGTCATAATCCTTTTTCGGCCCGGCGAGATGCAGCTCATCATAGAGCCTGCGGTCATAGGTCTCCTGGTAGATGGTCACGCCGTCTGCGCCCGCACGGTACAGCTCCCGGTATTCATCAACATCGAGGGGGTAGATCTCGAGGGAAACGTCCGTAAAGTATCTGCAGGCGATCCTGACGGCCTCTTTGATATACGAGGGAGGAGACTGACGGCGGGATTCGCCTGTCAGCAGAAGACAGCTCCTGATGCCCGTTTCAGAGAGCGCCCGGCATTCCTTCCCGACCTCTTCAAGGGTGAGTCTTTTTCTTTTCAGGCCGGCGTCTGCCCGGAATCCGCAGTACACGCATCGATTCGAGCAGTAATTGGAGATATAGAGGGGCGCATAGAGTGCGATCGCATTTCCGTGGTATTGCCCTGTCATCTCCTGCGCCGCACGGGCAAGTCTTTCAAGGAGGTCTCTGTCTTCAGAGCGAAAGATGCGGTCGAGGTCTTCTGTAAGACTATTCATTGTAGAGAAACCCTGCCAACGGCGACGAGGCGGCGGCAGTTCTCTGTTCACGACCTGCGCCTGCGAGACAGGCCATCCGTCCCGCCTCGATCGCCTTCGAAAAGGCAACAGCCATGCGCACAGGATCCGCAGCAACGGCAACGGCCGTATTGACCAGCACCGCGTCGGCCCCTGCTTCCATCGCGCGTGCCGCGTGTGACGGCAGGCCGATGCCTGCATCCACGATGATCGGCACTTCATCGATCTCCTCGATAAGCACGTCGATGAGGATCTTCAGCCTGAGTCCCTGATTAGACCCGATGAATGAGCCCAGCGGCATGATAGCGGCGGCACCTGCCCTGACTAAGTCTCTCGCCGCATACAGGTCGGGATTCATATAGGGCAGCACGATGAAACCATCAGCAGCGAGTGCCTCTGTTGCCTTGACCGTCTCGTAGTTGTCGGGCAGGAGATAACGGCTGTCGTTGATCACCTCGATCTTAACCCAGTTCCCGTAGCCCGCCTCTCTGGCAATACGGGCGATGCGGACCGCCTCCCGGGCGTTTCGCGCGCCCGACGTATTTATCATGAGGGTTATGTTTTCGGGAATGAAGGCAAGGATGTTCTCATTATTGTTCTCTATATCTATGCGCCGCAGGGCGACGGTCACCAGCTCGGCGCCGGAACTTACGATGGCCTCCCGCATAACCTGCTTGTTCCCGAATTTGCCGGTCCCTATGAGAAAACGGCTCTTCAATTCCCTGCCGCCGATTACAAGACGGTCTTCCACTACCCACCTCCTACAATTGATACAAGCTCCAGACGGTCCCCTTCATTGAGAACAATATCCGTCCACAGATCTTTACCGATTACATGGTCATTCAGTACGGCAACGACGGCCTCCGGTTTCACCTTGCACGAAACGACAAGGTCCCGCAGACCTGTATTGTCCGCAATCTCCGTGGCCCTTCCGTTAATGACTATCTTTACCATGATGCGCCTTTTATCCGTTCCAGCAATTCGGCAGTTTCATTGTGCGCCCTTACCACTGCCACTGTTTTGGCACCTGCCTTCAGGACCTCATCAATGTTCGAGAGATTAATACCGCCTATGGCAACGAAGGGTATCTCAAGATACTGCGCTGCCTCCCTCACATAGCCGAGACCCACGGCAGGCCTCCCCGGTTTTGTAGGCGTTGCATAGACAGGACCCACGGATATATAGTCGGCACCCTCGATGACAGCCGCTTCTCCCTGGGCGAGGTTGTGGGTGGTCTTGCCGATGATCATTGACGGGCCTACGATCGTTCTTGTCTCTACGGTTGACGTATCCTGCCCGATGTGCACGCCGTCAGCGCCGACCCTGGAGGCAAGGACAGGATCATCGTTCAGTATGAAGATAAAGTCCCTGACCTTTTTAAGATCGATTATCTGCCGGACCGTTTCGAGAATTTTTCCTTCGTCCGCTGTCTTGTCCCTTAATTGAACGATCTTAGAACCGTCGTCGAGGGCCCGTTTGATTATATGCACAGAATCTGAAACTATATAGAGGTCATTTGTAAAAGGTATTTTCTTCATACGATCTTCTCCTGCGATATAATGACGCCGGGGCTTCTTTAAGGGCGCCGGTTGTTCTTTTTTACGACAAGCTCCTGTTTTTTTAGAAACACCTCTGAGTCCGGCGGCACGGACTCGATAAGCCATACGTTGCCGCCTATGACCGACCGTGCGCCTATGACCGTGCGCCCGCCGAGGATCGTGGCATTCGCGTAGATGATCACGTCGTCTTCAATGGTCGGGTGGCGCTTCTTGTTGCGGAGGGATGCAACCTCTTCCTTGCTCAATGACAAAGCCCCGAGGGTCACCCCCTGATAGATGCGGACACGGTCGCCGATGTTTGTTGTCTCACCGATCACGATCCCTGTGCCGTGATCCATAAAAAAACTTTCTCCTATTGTAACCCCGGGGTGTATATCGATGCCCGTCCGGCTGTGTGCGTATTCCGTCATGATCCTGGGGATGAGAGGAACGCCCTGTAGGTGGAGCCAGTGGGCGATCCTGTAGACGGTGACGGCAAATAGCCCCGGGTAGCAGAAGATGATCTCGTCGTGATGCCGGGAGGCAGGGTCGCCTTCATAGGCCGCGCGGACATCCTTCGACAGCGTCTCCTGAAGTGCAGGGATTGCAGCGAGGAACTTGAGCGCCGTCTCCTGTCCCCTCTCTTCGCATTGTACGCAGGGCTTGTCGAAGCGGATGCAGTCGTGGCGTATCGCGAAGGCGATCTGCTCCGAGAGCACTTCAAAGAGTTCCAATGACTGTTGCCCGAAATAGTAGCGGATACTTGCCCCGTCGAGGCGCTCAGACGTAAAATATCCCGGATAGATGATCCTGAACGCCCTGCCGACGATATCGATAACCGCCTCCCGTGAGGGGATCGGCTCAGGCCCTATATGGTTGAAGCGCCCGTTCCTGTTATGGAGGCGAAGGATCTTTTCGATGTACGCCGGTATCTCCGACCGGAGGTCAACGGCTGCGGCGATCTCTCTTCTACATTGATCCTTTCTTTTATTGTCTCTTTTCATTGAATCCTCCTGTGTTGTTTGCACAGACTGCATGTCCGGCATTCCAGTAGGGGGACATGTGTCTGAGCCTTTCAATGATAGGCGGCAGCGTATCGATCACGAGATCGACCTCCTCTGTCGTATTGTACACGCTGAGGCTGAAGCGGACCGACCCGTGGGCCATAGTGTACGGGACGCCCATTGCGCGAAGGACATGAGAGGGCTGGAGCGAGCCCGAGGTGCATGCGGACCCTGAGGATGCACAGATGCCGTACTGATCCATCAACAGAAGGATGCTCTCTCCTTCAACGAATTCGAAGCTCATGTTGGTCGTATTGGGAAGCCTGTCTTGCCTGTGACCGTTGACGCGGCTTTGGGGGATTGCCTTCAACAGGGCGGCCTCCAGCCTGTCCCGGAGGGATCTGACATAGGCGTTCTCGGTTTCGATGTTCCGTAATGCGAGCTCGCACGCCTTGCCGAGGCCGATTATGCTTGGCACGTTCTCGGTGCCGCCGCGGCGGCCTTTTTCCTGGTGCCCTCCTATAAGAAAAGGTGCGAACTTCGTTCCCTTCCGAACGTAGAGGACACCGATCCCTTTCGGCGCATGGAGCTTGTGACCTGAGATGGAAAGCATGTCGATCCGGCTCTCTTTCATATTGATGGGTGTCTTCCCGGCGGCCTGCACCGCATCGGTGTGGAAGAGTATCCCCCGTTCCCGGGCAAGTATTGCCGCCTCTTCCACGGGGAACATCACGCCTGTCTCGTTGTTCGCCCACATCATGCTGACTATGGCAGTGTCGGCTGTCAGGTTCTTTTCGTATTCATCGATATCGATCCTCCCCTCGCCGTCAACGGGAAGCTCGGTAACGCGGCATCCCTTTGCGGCAAGGTGCTCACAGAGGACCTTTATGGCCGGATGCTCCACCCTGGTCGTTATGATGTGGTTCTTTGTTGGGTCTACGGCAAGGGCAGAGAGGATCGCCGTATTATCGCTTTCGGTGCCGCAGCTCGTAAAGATGATCTCTTCCGGGTCGGCCCCCAGAAGGGCTGCGACCTTCTGCCGCGCCTCGGCCAGTTCCTTTGCCACCTGCCCGCCGAAAGAGTGCATGCTCGAGGGGTTCCCGTAGTCATCGTGAAAATAGGGGAGCATGGCGTCGAGGACCTCCGCGGCCACCATCGTTGTAGCGTTGTTGTCGAGATAGACCGTCTTCATGGCGCAACCTCCTCCACAACGAGCTCGGGAGAGACAAGCTCTTTCAGTTTCCATTCCACGAACCCCTTCAAAGTTGCCTGCGATGCCTGACAGGTCGCGCAGGCGCCCCGCGTTGCCACGAGGACCCTGTTCCCCACGACGTCCACAAGATCGATATCCCCTCCGTCATGCTTCAGCGACGGGCGTATCTCGCGCTCTATCGTCTCCTCGATCATGCGTATCTTCCGGATATTGGAAAGTTTCGGTCTTGCAGCAGGCTGTTCCGCAGGTCTTTTTGCAGCATAGACCCTGTCGATGATGGCCTGTATCTTTTCGTGGCAGTTTGCGCAGCCGCCGCCTGCCTTCGTATAATTCGTTACCTCCTCGATGGTGGCGAGACGGTTCTGCCTGACGGCACGTTCGATCTCTCCGTCGGTTACACCGAAACACACGCAGACGATCTCCTCATCGGGTTTCTTATGGCCCACGCCGCGGTAGTTCTCAATCGCCTTTTCGAGGGCTTCCTGGCCGAGGACCGAGCAGTGCATCTTTTCCGGCGGCAGTCCTCCCAGGTAATCCGCGATATCCTGGTTGGTGATCGCCGTTGCCTCCTCTACGGTCTTTCCTTTCAGCATCTCGGTGAGTGCCGACGCGGACGCAATGGCGCTGGCGCATCCGAAGGTCTTGAATCTGGCGTCTTTTATGCGCTTGTTCCCGTCGAGCTTGAAGGTGAGCTTCAGCGCGTCGCCGCAGGCAATGGACCCGACCTCTGCCGCGCCGTCGGGGTCCTCAATCTCGCCGACATTCCTCGGGTTCAGGAAATGTTCTTTTACTTTATCTGTATATTCCCACATTGGACCTCCTTTCCGGTCGTATCTGTGTATTATACACTATTTCCTATAAAAATAATAGGATTAGTTGGTTATAAACTATCGACAAGGTAGAAGGCCCTTAGAGAGGGGATTCTCCCTGTAGATCTTTTTTCAAAAAATTTGCTTGACTTTTGTAATATCTAAAGTATACTATTCCCATAAATATAGTAGGAGATAAAAATGAAGATATCCACGAAAGGCAGATATGGGTTGAGGGCAATGATAGACCTTGCCGCCTATGGCGCCGCCGGGAACCCCGTGTTTCTCTCTGATATTGCGAAAAGACAAGGGGTATCCGAGAAATACCTTGAGCATATCTTCGGTACGTTAAATAAGGCCGGCCTTGTAAAGGCGCTGCGCGGAAGGAAAGGCGGCTATCTTTTGCAAAAACAGCCGGACGAAATATCCTTAAAGGAGATCATTGCGGCCCTTGAAGGACCATGCAGTCTGGTGGACTGCGTGAGCGATGTTAAAGCGTGTCAAAAGGTTGAAACCTGCATAACGCGGGATGTATGGAAGATCCTCGGAAAAAAGATCGAGGAGTTCCTGAACGGTTATACCCTCTCCACCCTTGTCCGAATGCAGGGCGAAAAGGCCCGGCAGGATACCATCATGTACCATATTTAGGACTGATGCCCTTTATCAGACACTAAATAGCCCAAGACATCAGACCATAACGAAAAGGAGACGATAAATGGATAATTATGGATTCAATACACGTGCAATCCATGCGGGCCAGGAAACCCCCGATCCGGCCACAGGGGCTCGTGCTGTGCCTATCTACCAGACGACCTCCTATGTTTTTAATGACACCGATCATGCGGCGAACCTCTTCGCGCTGAAAGAGTTCGGCAATATCTACAGCAGGATGATGAACCCCACCAACGATGTATTTGAACGCAGGATCGCGGCGCTTGAATGCGGAAGCGGTGCCCTCGCGGTCTCTTCAGGACAGGCGGCGGAGACACTCGCACTGCTTGCCATAACCAGGGTGGGCGACGAGATCGTCTCTGCGAACAACCTCTACGGCGGGACCTACCAGCTCTTTCACTATACATTCCCGAAGCTTGGCCGGTTTGTGAAGTTTGTTGACTCGACAAGACCGGTGGAGTTCGGGAAGGCCATAACAGCGAGGACCAGGGCACTGTACGCCGAGACCATCGGCAATCCCAAGCTCGACGTGCCCGATTTTGAAGAGATCGCGAAGATCGCACACGACGCAGGCATACCACTTGTTGTGGACAATACCGTCGGTACCGGCATTGTGAGACCTGTCGATTACGGCGCGGACATCCTGACAATATCGGCCACAAAATTCATCGGCGGGCACGGTACCTCGATCGGCGGCGTGATCGTCGATTCAGGAAAGTTCAACTGGGATAACGGCAAATTCCCGGAATTTACCGAACCGGACCCAAGCTATCACGGACTGAAGTTCTGGGATGCCTTCGGCAACGTTCCAGGGATGGGCAACATTGCCTTCATCATAAAGGCAAGGGTGCAGTGGCTCAGAGATATCGGTCCTGCCTTGAGCCCCTTCAATGCATTCCTCTTCCTCCAGGGACTCGAGACATTGCCGCTCCGGCAGAAGAAGCACTCGGAGAACGCCCTTGAGATCGCACGATTTCTTAAGGGACACCCCCTTGTCAGGTGGGTCAACTATCCCGGTCTGGAAGAACACCCGGGCCACGCGCTCGCAAGGAAATACCTGGGCGGGACATACGGCGCCCTTGTCGGCTTTGGTATAAAAGGCGGGCTTGAGGCCGGCAGGGGGTTTATCAATTCCGTCAGGCTCCTGTCGCACCTTGCGAACATCGGCGACGCCAAGACGCTCGTGATCCATCCTGCGTCGACAACACACCAACAGCTTACAAGGGCAGAGCAGGAAGAGACAGGTGTGACTGAAGACTACATAAGGCTCTCTGTCGGACTGGAAGATGCGGAAGATATCAAGGAGGACATTGACCAGGCGCTTAAGAAGGCAGTGAATAGTGAAAGGTGAAAAGTGAAAGAGAACGTATCAAAACATAAAACGGCAGGGGTCGTAGAAACACAATACTATACCTTCGCCTATCCTCCGGATGGGCTTGAACTGGAGAGTGGGGCGAGGCTGGGACCTGTTACGCTTGCTTACGAAACGTATGGAACGCTGAACGAGAACCGCTCGAATGCGATACTTGCCCTACATGCCCTTTCAGGCGATGCCCATGCAGCCGGTTTTCATGAAGGTGAAAAGGAACCCGGCTGGTGGGACAACATGATCGGCCCAGGAAAGGCATTCGACACAGATAAATATTTTATTATCTGCTCCAATGTACTCGGCGGCTGCAAGGGTTCTACCGGACCCTCTTCCGTCAATCCTGAAACAGGCAGGCCTTACGGACTTGATTTCCCTATCATCACCATAAAGGATATGGTGAACGCGCAGCACAACCTGATAGACCATCTGGGCGTCAACAGGCTCCTTTCCGTCACCGGCGGCTCCATGGGCGGCATGCAGGCCCTCCAGTGGGTTGTGTCTTATCCGGAGAGGGTGAGGTCGGTCATTCCTATTGCAACGACGGCAAACCATTCTCCGCAGCAGATCGCCTTCAACGAGGTGGGGAGACAGGCGATCATGGCCGATCCCAACTGGAACGACGGAAATTATTACGGCAGGGAGTTGCCCGCGAAAGGTCTTGGCGTGGCCAGGATGGTGGGCCACATAACGTATATGAGCGACGTATCGATGAACGACAAGTTCGGCAGGCGTTTCAGGAGTAACGCAAAGCCCTTTAAATTCAGCCCTGAGTTCGAGGTTGAGGGGTATCTGCAGTACAGAGGCGACAACTTCATCAAACGTTTTGACCCCAATTCCTACCTCTATATTACAAAGGCGATCGACTATTTTGACCTTGCAAACGGAAAAGGGATGCATGAGCTGCTAAAGGGGATAATGTCGCGTTTTCTCATCATCGCATTCAAGTCGGACTGGCTCTATCCGGCCTACCAGTCGCAGGAGATCGCGAGGGCCTGTAAGCTTGCAGGCGTGGAGGCGATATATTGCGAATTGAATTCCGCCTATGGCCATGATGCCTTCCTGGTCGAGGTGGAAGAACAATCCCGTTTGATAAAGCACTTTCTCAGGAGCGTAACACGTGGACTTAATCAGGCCTGATTACCTTGCAATTCTTGATCTGATATTTCCCGGATCGTCCGTCCTCGACCTTGGTTGCGGAAACGGGGACCTGCTCGCCCTCCTGGAAAAAGAGAGGAAGGTAAGAGGCCAGGGGATCGAGATCGATGACGAGGCCGTTTTCAATTGCGTGGCAAAAGGACTGAACGTGTTTCATGGGGACATCGATACAGGGCTCTCCGAATACGGCGACAGATCATTTGACTATGTGATCCTGAACCAGACCTTCCAGCAGGTCAGGAAACCCGATACAGTCCTGCAAGAGGCCATGAGGGTAGGGGAAAGGGTCATCATCGGCATCCCGAACTTTGCGCATATCGATGCCCGTTTTCAGATATTCTTCAAAGGGAAGACCCCGGTTACGCCCTCTCTTCCTTACGAGTGGCACGACACGCCCAACCTCCATTTTCTGAGCATCCTTGATTTCTATGAATACTGTAAACAACGGGACATAACGATCAAGGAAACCTTTTTCTTCGGTGCGCACAGAAAGGTGCGGTTCCTGCCGAACCTTTTTGCCCGGACCGGGATCTTTATTATTTCGAAGATACAGGAGGCAATAACATAAACCCGGATAAGTCATTAATGAAAAGAGATCACTCCAACGATAATGATAAGAGCGCCGGAACGTCCCCGGTGAAAGAGTGCAGGGGCCTGGAGATCTCCCCTGAAAAGGCAAAGGAACTTATTGAAGGCGGGAACAATGCCGTGCTTATAGATATACGACCCGACTGGGAGATCGCGCTGGGATGCATCGAGAATGCATTGCCTGTCGCAACGGGAGACCTTGAAGGGGCAATAGACAGGATTGCGGCGTCGAAGGATTCCGTTATCATCCTCTATTGCACATCAGGCAGCCGCTCCCTCGCTGCAGCGGAGAGGCTTGTGCAGAGAGGATACAGGGCCGTCCATTCCATTCAGGGCGGTTTCATTGCCTGGTTGAACGCGGGGTATCCCACAAAAAAGGAGAGTGAATTTACCGTCGATCAGCTTAACCGTTACAGCAGGCAGATACTTCTGAAAGAGATCGGCGAGGAAGGACAGCTCAAGCTCCTTAAGACAAAGATGTTCCTTGTCGGTGCCGGGGGGTTGGGGTCTCCGATAGGTCTCTACCTTGCAGCGGGCGGTGTGGGGACATTGGGCGTTGCCGATTTCGACATTGTTGACGCATCGAACCTCAACCGTCAGATATTCCATGGCGCAGAAGATGTGGGGAGGCTTAAGACCGAATCGGCGCACGCGGCGATCAGCAGGATAAACCCTGACGTGAATGTCATTACTTACAATCAACGCATTACCCGCGATAACATCATGAAGATCATCGCGGACTACGATATTGTTATCGATGGGGCCGACAATGTGGAGACGAAGTTCCTCCTCAACGACGCCTGCTTCTTTGCCGGCAAGCCCTATATCTTCGGCGGCGCCGTACAGTTCGCCGGACAGATGGGCGTGTTCCATCCGAAAGGAGGCGGTCCATGCCTGAGGTGCCTCTTCCCGGTTCCCCCGCCGGCCAACCTTGCACCGAGCTGAAGTCAGGTAGGTGTCCTGGGGGTCGTCCCGGGATTGATCGGCATCATGCAGGCCACAGAGGCGCTGAAGCTTGCCCTTGGCATCGGTAGACCTCTTATCGGGAGGTTTTATGTCTACGACGCATTAGAGGGATACGCCCATATGCTGACTGTAGATAAAAACCCTGAATGCCCGCTTTGCGGAGAGAGCCCGACCATACGAAGCCTGTCGTCGGGGGCTGTACCGGAAGAGAGAGGGGTATGCGGGTCACGATAGGAATACAATGCTATAAGGGAGGATCATAATTTTATTGATCAAGGAGTTCCGGATGGAAAAAGCCCTATGCAACATAATGAACTGTCCCTTCAGCCACAGGGCCTGCACGGAGTGCGGGATTTACCGTGGCAGACACCGCTATATGGCCTTCAGAAGTCATGCCGGAGACGGCAAAGGTGATTCAGAAAATGCTATTGCGGCCTATTTCAAGAGCATGGAGAAACTTTCCAACCCCTGGGACGACCAGAGTATTCCGTTGAAAGAGAGGCTTACGATCCGGTTAACGCTGATAGATGCGGAAAGCGGCAAGGCCAGGTCCTGCGAAATCGATGAGGCAAAGACATGGGACTGGAAGGACCCGGAGACGATGAGGATCATTAACGACCGAATTGTCACGAGCTTCGAGCACCTGGTCAGGATCCTCCGCTATAAGGAAGAGCAGGGCCACCAGGAGGTCGAGCTCTACGAATTTCCCCGTTTTATGTTCCTTGCCGGCGGCTGACGACGGAGGCATCAGGAGATAAAGAGGACAGGAAGCAATTATTGAGGTGAAGCCATGAACCACGAAATCGGCATCATTGAAGATTTGAAAGAGAAGGCAGCAGACGGGGCGGGCATCAGTCTTGAAGAGATCCTTGCCCTCTATAAGGCAGGGATGAAACGGCCGTTTTATCTTATTGCGGCTGCTGATGAAATCAGGGAATGTTTCAAGGGGAAGAGGATCAATCTCTGCGGCATTGTCAATGCGAAGTCCGGTCTATGCCCCGAGGATTGCCGCTTCTGCGCTCAGTCCGCCCACTATTGTACCGACGCACCTCAATACCCGCTCATCGGGAAAGAGGAGATAATGAAGAGGGCCGGGAAGGCCAAAGAATCCGGTGCGCACATGTTCGGGATTGTCACCAGTGGGACCAGGATTGCCGGAGAAAAAGAGTGGCGGGAGATCTATGCTGCCATACAAGGCGTAAACGGGCTGGGGTTAAAGTCCTGCGTATCTCTCGGTATACTTGATAAGGAAAGGGCAGTAAAACTGCGAGAGGCAGGCCTCTATCGTTACCACCACAACCTTGAGACGGCAAAAAGCTTCTTCGGCAGTATCTGCACCACCCATACGTATCAGGAGGATATCGATACGGTTGCGGCAGCTCAGGAGGCCGGGCTCTCAACATGTTCGGGCGGTATTATCGGCATGGGAGAAACAATGGAGCAGCGGATAGAGCTTGCACTGACATTGAGAGAGCTTGATGTGGATTGTGCCCCTGTCAATATCCTGAACCCACGACAGGGAACGCCTCTTATGAACGCGAAACTCCTTCCTCCCATCGAGATCCTTGTCAGCATCGCCCTTTTCAGGTTTATCCTTCCCGATAAAGACATCAAGCTGTGCGGCGGCAAGGAAGCGAACCTCAGGCAACTCCTGCCGCTGGGCATAGTGGCAGGCTGCAATTCGCTGATGACGGGGGATTACCTGACAACGCAGGGGAGAAGCCCGGCGCTTGACATAGAGATGATCAACGACCTTGGGCTTAACGCTGTCGCCGAATAAGGATCGATAGACGAAAAGGGTATATCTTTGTTCAAGGTTCGAAAACACAGATGCTCGATGCCGGATACTCGTCGCTGGCCGCTCGTTACTCGATGCATAGCGCAAAGCGTATGGCGCATAGCGGAACAATCGTGAGTCATTGTAAGGAGCTTCACTCTTTATCGTCATCGCGAGGAGCGTAAGCGACGTGGCGATCTCATAGGGTATAAACTATTAATGAGATTGCCGCGCCCTGCGGGCTCGCAATGACACTGCGCCACGCTCCGCTCGCAATGACACATTCCGCACACATCCGACGTCTTTAATCTGTCATGTTTTAACGTTGAACGTTGAACATAGAACGTTGAACAGGTTTTCCCTAACTCCTCACGACTTACGGGTTTATCGATATACGATATACGATCTTAGCTGACCGCTGACGGCTGATAGCTTCTCTACTCCCCTATAATCTGTACGGTGAGCTGCCGTTTGCGCGGGCGGTTGTCGAATTCGGCGAGCACGACCTGCTGCCACGTGCCGAGAAGGGGCTTTCCGTCCTGGAAAGGGATCGTCAGGGAGGGACCGGTCAAGGCCGCCCGTACGTGGCTGAAGCCGTTCGCGTCTCCCCACGTGTCATCGTGATGATAGTGCATATGCGACGGCGCGATCTTTTCGTAGCATTCGCGGATATCCTCGATAAGACCCGGTTCATATTCAAAGGTCGTGATCCCCGCTGTGGAGCCGGATACGAAGACGGTGAGGTTGCCTGTCTGCATGCCTGACCGGTCGAGGATAAGGGATACTTCACGGGTTATATCGATCAGGTCGCCGCTGCCTCGTGTGTTAACGGTGATCGTGTCGTTTATTATTCGCATTGTGATATACCCATCGCTCTTACCGGATCGGGGTCTGATAATATCTGTAAAGGCTGGATAATACATCTGAATTATGGTCGGGATGACTGGATTTGAACCAGCGGCCTCTTGCTCCCGAAGCAAGCGCTCTACACCATGCTGAGCTACATCCCGTGCACATTAAGATAGCAGACAAATCCAAAAAATTCCATTGATTTTTCACAATAGACATGATACTTATTCACACTTTTCCGAGGAGATTATAATGGCAAAGCCCATCCTGATCACCGATCTGACGCTGAGAGACGGCCACCAGTCGCTCTTTGCAACGAGGATGACTACCGACGACATGCTTCCCATAGCCGGCGCAATGGACAGTGTCGGTTTCTACTCCATGGAGGTATGGGGCGGTGCGACATTCGACGTGATGACCAGGTTTTTGAATGAAGATCCGTGGAAAAGGGTGAAGCGCCTTAAGGAGAAGATGCCCAATACAAGGCTCCAGATGCTCCTTCGCGGTCAGAATCTCGTGGGATACAGGAACTATGCCGATGACGTCGTCGATGCATTCGTTGAAAAGGCCGCCGAGGTCGGGATCGATATCTTCAGGGTTTTCGACGCGCTCAATGACGAACGGAACTTCATCGCGGCATTCAGGGCGATCAAGAGGTGCGGCAAGCACATCCAGGGCGCAATCTCGTACTCCCTGACCGAGAAAAGGCTTGGCGGGCCGATCTTCAATATAGACTATTACGTCGGCAAGGCGAAGAAGATCGAGGACATGGGCGCAGACTCCGTCTGTATAAAGGATATGGCAGGGATCATCTCGCCCTATGACGCCTACGAGCTGATCTCCCAGCTGAAGGCACACCTCACGATCCCCGTGCATCTCCACACGCATTACACGAGCGGGATGGCCTCCATGTCGTTGCTGAAGGCCATCGAGGCCGGTGCCGACGGGATCGATACCTGTCTTGCCCCCTTTGCGCTCAGGTCGTCCCACTGCGCCGTCGAGCCTTTCGTTGTGACGCTCAAGGGGACGCCGCAGGACCCCGGCTTTGATCTTGAGAAGATAGCCGGGATCGACGAGTACCTTGAAACGATAATCCCCAAGTATATGTCTTTTGTGGACACGACAAGGTTCTCCGTTATCGATATCGGCGTACTGATGCACCAGATACCGGGCGGCATGATCAGCAACCTCGTAAGCCAGCTCAAACAGGCAAAGGCGATCCACAGGCTCAAGGAGGTCTACGAGGAGATACCGGTAACACGGAAGGACATGGGGTTCCCTCCGCTTGTTACCCCTACGAGCCAGATCGTCGGCGTCCAGTCCGTCTTTAACGTTATCGCCGGCCGCTACAAGATGATATCGAACGAGGTAAAGGACTATTTTTACGGATTATACGGGAAACCTCCGGCGCCGGTAAACGACGAGATCAGGGAGAAGGCCCTGAAAGGCTATGCGAAAGGGGATACGCCGATCGAGACAAGACCGGGCGACATCCTCGAACCGGAACTGCCCAGGGCGCGTGAGGCCCTGAAGGGCATCACGGATGACATGGGCGATATCCTGGTCTATGCCCTCTATCCCATGACAGGACTCGAGTTCCTGAAAAAGAAGTATAACGTCAAATAAAACAAGCACATTGTAAAGTGAAGAGACCCGTGCCGTGTTGCAAAATCAGGGTCAGTGTAGTAATCTAACGCCACATGGGCAAGCTCGTCATAGCCATAGGATCGAAAGAGAACGTTGTCGAGGATATCCATGCCCTCGCAAAACGCCTCATCAGCGAACCTGAGCTTTTGATCGTTACCGGGAAGGACATCAGGAATGCCGTCATCGGGCAGGCGTCCAATATGTTTCCCGACGAACGCCGCGTTCTCGCGATTATCGACCCTGAAAGAGGGTGCATCGAGGAGCTTAAGGCACAGCTTGATGTCTTAAAGGAAAAGATCTTCATCGTCCTTTATTCATTCGACAGGGAATCCGGTCTCCACCAGGTTATTGAGGGCGAACAGGTCGTGCTTGAGCAGGACAAGGAAAAACGCATCCGGGAACAGGTCCTCAGCGTCGTGAGGTCATACGGGAAGACGATGACGAAAGAAGGGTTTGCGCTTTTGAAAGAGAGGATCAAGGACGAATCGATCCTTGGGTCGGAACTCCTGAAACTCGTTGATTATGTGGGGGACAGGAAGGAGATAGGATCGAAGGACGTCCGTGCCATTGTCACGGAGACGCACGAAGAGAGCTTTTTGAGGCTCTTCGAGGCCTTTGCAGCCTTCGACAGGCAGAAGATGATCGGCATCTTCGAAAACCTCCTTGAAAACGGTGAGGACATCCTCGCCATTCAGAGCTATCTCGTGAACCAGATACGGCTTTTGCTCCAGGCAAAGGATATGGAAGAGGTCTTCAGGGCGGCAGGGCAGGGGTTTCCCCTTTTCAAAAAGACCTTTCTCAAGTGGAAGGAGGGCCTCGATCTCGATGCCGCTGAGCGGAAGCGCTATCTCCCCTATAAGCACCCCTATTACGCCTTTCAGCTTTCGCAGACGAGCCAGAAGATGTCCAAGAGGGACCTCATTGCCTTTCTCGATATGCTTGCCGGGTTTGATGTCAACGTGAAGAGAGGCACCAAGTATGGCCGTACCCACCTTGAATACGGCCTTTTAAGGAAATAAATAAAGGAAACAGATAGATGATACACGTTGTACTCTTCATCCTCACCATTGCCTCAACGTTTTTTGTCGGAGGCTTTTTGTACAGTGTTGCCATTATGACGATACTTCTCGCCCATGAGATGGGGCACTATTTTATGAGCAGGCGGTACGGCATCCCTGCCACGCTCCCCTATTTTATCCCCTTCCCGCTTTCCCCCTTCGGCACCTTCGGGGCGATCATCAAGATGAAAGGCGTCATCATCAACAAGAGGGCGCTTTTCGATATCGGCGTCGCAGGGCCGCTTTCCGGTTTTATTATTGCCGTACCCTTCATCATCGTCGGCATCAAGCTGTCGCACGTCCAGCCCATACCGGAAGGCATGTCGTATATGCAGCTCGGCGATCCGCTGCTGTTTAAGATACTCCAGGAAATCCTTATCGGAAACGTCCCTGAGGGCCATGATCTCGTGCTCCATCCCTGCGCCTATGCGGGATGGGTGGGTCTCTTTGTTACGGCCCTCAATCTCCTGCCGGTGGGACAACTCGACGGCGGGCACGTTGTCTATGCGGTCTTCGGGGAGCGGAGTAAATGGGTCTTCGGGGCGTCGATCGTGCTGCTCGGTGTACTTACCGCCTTTTATAATCCCGGTTGGTTGCTCCTTGTTATCCTCCTTCTCATATTCGGTATGCGGCATCCGCGTCCTGTCGATACGGAAACGGAGCTCGATACAAAGCGAAAGGTCCTCGCCTTCATCGTACTGGCCATATTCATCCTTTCCTTTACCCCGTCACCATTCCCGGGATTGAACATATTAAAGAATGAAGGGATTCTGACATGAACTATCAGGAAGTTATGTCATTCGTGCTGTTGTTCGTCACGATGCTTCTGTGGGGGGCGACCCCGCTTTTCGAAAAGATAGGACTGAAGGACGTGACGCCGCTTACCGGTGTTCTCATCAGGAGCGCGGCGATTACGGTTATATTGCTTATCGTGTATGTCTGTTCCGGAAGGATCCATGAACTGACAAAGGTGTCGCTGAAGGGCTATGCGCTTTTTACCGCAAGCGGGGTCATGGCAGGCCTTGTGGGCATGTGGACCTATTTTTACCTCCTGAGGTCCGGGATGACATCGAAGATCGTCCCCATAGCCGCCTCCTATCCGTTGATAACGGCCATCCTGAGCATCGCCGTCCTGGGAGAGGCCGTGACCCCGCAGAGGGTCATCGGCATCATCATGACAATAGCAGGGATAATACTGATAAAGCTAAGCTGACAACAACACCCGTAAGTCGTGAGGCGTAAGTCGTGAGTGGAGAACAACCGTAATTCGTGAGACGGAATTGGAAAAGCGCAAGGTGCGAGGAGCGTAAGCTCTTTGCTCCCGGCTCTCTGCTGCAGTTTCCCCTCACGCCTAACGCCTTACGACTTACGAGATCCTTCTTCACTATTCACTATCGACTATCGACTATCGACCGCCTTTATGCTATCGACTGCCTTTATAAGTATATCCTCGGTCATGATGCGGATCATGGAGCGACGCGTTACGGGGTCCCCTTCAAGGTTCGCAAGCGGATGTGCTGCGGCATATGCCAGTTTAGCCGCCTCCCTGGCCACATCGCGGCTGAGAGGTTTGCCTTTTGCCGTTTCTCCGGCCCCCTTTACCGGAACCGGGCAGGAGGCGACCCCTGTAAGGCAGAGCCTCAGGTCTTCCACCAACCCGTTGTGAAGCTTCAGGGAGGCTGCCACCCCTGCAAGGGGGAAATCTATCCCGCCGCGTAAGCGGTATTTCCTGTAAGCGACCTGCATGGTGAGCGAGTCTTCAGGGATGGTGAACGCCGTGGCGATCCTGCCTGCCATATCATTGAACGGCGTTTTACCGTCGCCCGAATACAGAGATTCGACGGAGACCTCTTCGGCGTCCTTCTTTGAAACGGTCGTCACGGTTGCGTTGAGGGCTATCAGCAAGGGCGCCAGATCGCCCTGGTATACGGCAAAGCACCTTTTGCCCCTGGGGACAACGTGACAGACTGCCCCGTTCCTTTTGAAACATGGGGCAACCGCCTTGCCCCACACGGGAGACCTGTTGTAATACCGGCACCGGGTGTTCTGCAGGATATTGCCGCCCACCGTGGCAACGGTCCGGATCTGGTTCGTTGCCACAAGCGCCGCCGCATCCGCCAGCGCAGGGCATTTCTCCTGTATGACGGCATCGGAGGCAAGAGCGGAAAGGGCAACCCCGGCCCCTATGGTCAGACCTTTTCCCGGCAGGTATGTAATATCTTTCAGCGCAGGGATGTCGGAGAGCGATACAAGGCGGCCGGGCGTCTCAAGGCGGAGCTTCATCCTCACGAGGAGGTCGCTCCCGCCGGCAATCACCTGAGTACCGTTCTTTTGATCCTTTTGATCGGAAAGCATTGCGATGCATTCCTTCAGCGAGCCTGGGCTGTGATACGTAAAACGGGGGAGGTTCATTCTTCCTCCTCCTTGCCGGGCGATATCTTTATAGGCAGCTTTGTGCTCCAGCTCCCCGTTGCATTGGCCACGGCATTGCTTATGGCGCCGAGGATGCCGGAGACATAACCCTCGCCGACCTCTTTGGTCACAAACTCA
>MVRS01000212.1 GCA_002067975.1 Syntrophorhabdus sp. PtaU1.Bin058 | reverse complement strand
CCTCTATCCAGTAATTATCGTATAACATTTTTTTACACGCTCACCGGGTTCCTGTCAAGAGATATTGACAGCGAATCGGGCTTTGCGCTACCTTCTATCAGATGATCGATCCCTTTGTCCTGAAACTTGCCCTCTCTTTTATTACCGGCAGCCTCTGGATCACGATAGGCACCGTGCTTGCGGAACGATACGGTACAAAGATCGGCGGCCTTGTCGCCGGATTGCCTTCAACGGCGCTCGTGTCCCTCTTCTTCATAGCATGGACCCAGTCCCTTGAGACAGCGGTGGCCGCAACGACGATAGTGCCTGTAGTGGGTGGTATAAATTGCCTCTTTATTATCGTCTATATCTATCTCCTCAGGATCAATTTCTGGTTCGCATTCGCCGGGGCGCTCGCTGCATGGTTTCTCCTGTCTCTTGTGCCTGTCGTTATGCGGTTCGACAGCTTCCCTTTCTCTCTGACGGCGTACGTGTGTATGTTGTTTTTCTCGTACTGGACAGCGGAGACAAGGCTCAAGATAAGATCAGAGTCCGGCAGGAAGATGAGGTATACGCTGCCCATAATACTCTTTCGGGGGACCTTCGGCGGCCTTGTCATCGCCCTGGCGGTGGTCATGACAAAGGTCGGGGGGCCGTTGATCGGCGGCACCTTCGCCATGTTCCCCGCAATGTTCATCGGCACGATCTTCATTACCCATTTTGCACACGGGGCATCGTTCTCGGCAGCGGTCATGAAGGCGTCGATCCTCGGCGCCGTCAGCGTAGTCGTATATGCTGTATCGGTACGGTATACATATGTACCGCTCGGCCTGTTGGCAGGCACCTTTGTATCTCTGCTCATATCTTTCTGCTGCTCCTTCCTGATCCATCAGTTTATGTCCAGGAAAACAACGTAAAAGCTCATGACAGAACATCCGTGAATCGTAAGGCGTGAGGCGTTAGGCGGGAAAACCGTAATTCGTGAATCGTAATTCGTAATTGGATGAACCATATGAAATGTGGAAGGTAAATGCGTCATTGCGAGCCCGTAGGGCGTGGCAATCTCATTCAATAGATTATACCCTGTAGATCGCCACGTCACTTCACTCCTCGAGATGGCTTAAGGGATTCAAATTCTTCGCGATGGTCTCACGGGTGTTCCGCTATGCGCCCTGCGCTTTGTGCTATGCTTAAGTCCCCTTACGACTTACGCCTGACGACTCACGAGATTCTTCTTAACCTTTCACCTTCAACTTTTCAAATTGAACCACTACCGATAAAACCGTTGCATTGAAAACCAAAGTTATGGTTTTTATTTATTCATAACGACATCATGAAGGAGGACAACAACAATGAAAAGGATCTTTTTTATTATCTGTGCGCTGATGCTCGTTCTTACGCTCTCAAGCCCCCTCTTCGCGAAAGAGACCGTCAGGATAGGTCTCATAGTCCCCCTTACCGGTGATGTAAAGACCTTTGGCGAGTCATACAAGAACGCCTTTTCCCTGGCCCTTGAGGAGTATGCAAAAAAGGGGAAATATACAATAGATCCTGTTATCGCCGATGACAAGAACGATCCCACGGAGGGGACGAATGCCGCGCTGAAGCTTATGACCCAGGACAAGGTAACGGCGGTCATCGGTCCCATGACCTCGAAGGTGACCATACCTGTCAGCGAGCTTGCAACAAAACAGAAGGTCCCTCTTGTGACAGGCACTGCCACGAACCCGAAGGTCACCATAAGCGACGGCAAGAGGAAACCCTATGTATTCAGGGCCTGCTTTATCGATCCCTTCCAGGGGACCGTTGCCGCCGGTTTTGCCCTGAAAAACCTGAAGGCCGGGACTGCCGCGATCCTCTATGATGTAGGGAACGACTACTCAAAGGGACTCGCCGATTACTTTCAGGCGACATTTAAAAAGGGCAAGGGCACCGTTGTTGCTTATGAATCATACCAGAAGGACGATGTCGATTTCTCAGCCCTCATAACAAAGATACAGGTCAAAAAGCCCGACGTCATCTACATCCCCGACTATTACAACAAGGTCGCCCTCATCGCAAAACAGATAAGGGAAAAGGGACTGAGGTCGACCATGCTCGGGGGCGACGGCTGGGATTCGCCGGACCTCATCAAGAACGCCGGGGATGCTATAATGGGAAGCTACTTCACCAACCACTATTCTCCCGACAGGAAAGACCCTGTGGCAGAGGCCTTTATAAAACGATACAAACAGAAATACAACGCTGTCCCCGATACCTTCGCCGCCCTCGGTTACGACGCCACGATGATATTGCTGAAGGCGCTCGACAGCGCAAAAAGGCCGGCACAGGACGATATCGTGAGACAGCTCGCTGCGCTGAAGAATTTCAAGGGGGTCACAGGCAACATCGGTTTCGACAAAAACGGTGATGCCGTAAAATCCGTCGTGATCCTGAAGGTGGAAAAAGAAGGATTTAAATACGTAACAACGATCAACCCGTAGTCAGTTATAAGTTCGGAGTAATGAGTTCGGAGTATTCATCGCCCTTCACTCCGAACTCCGAACTATAAACTCATAACTCTCCATATATGGAACTGTTAAGCTACATACTCCAGCAGCTCATCAACGGTCTTCAGTTGGGTGCCGTCTATGCGCTTATAGCCCTGGGCTACACGATGGTCTACGGTGTCCTGAGGCTTATCAATTTTGCCCATGGCGATATCTTCATGCTCGGCGCCTTCATCGCCTATTACCTTATCACACGGCTCAATATCCCCATCTATCTTGTCTTTCCCATTACCATGCTCCTGACTGCCCTGGCAGGATACCTCATGGAGAAGATCGCCTATAAGCCCCTCCGCAACGCCCCCAGGATCTCCCTCCTCATTACCGCTGTCGGCGTCTCCCTCTTCCTTGAGTATTTTTTGGGTCTCAATGCCCTCTTCACATCCAACTATATAGGCTTCCCGAGACCCTTCAGGATAGAGACCTATGACTGCTCCCTCTTCACGATCACCAACGTCCAGGTCCTCATCTTCCTCGTCACCGCCGCATCGCTCATCCTCCTCTACCTGCTCATCTACATGACGAAACAGGGAAAGGCGATGAGGGCCGTATCCTTCGACCAGGAGGTTGCCTCCCTTATGGGGATCAACATCGATGCGACGATCTCGCTCACCTTCATTATCGGCGCTGCTCTCGCGGGCGCAGGAGGTATCCTCTACGGCATCGCCTATCCGCAGATCAACGTCTTCATGGGCATAATGCCGGGCATCAAATCCTTCATCGCTGCCGTCCTCGGGGGGATCGGGATCATCCACGGCGCTGTTCTCGGGGGGATCATCATCGGCATATCGGAGGTCTTTGTCTCGGCCTTTCTCTCTTCCACCTTCAGGGACGGCGTCATATTTTTCATACTGCTCCTCGTGCTTCTCCTGAAGCCGAGCGGCATCTTCGGCAAGAGGATCGACAAGGTATGAACTTCTTCGTTGAGGCAAGGACGCAGATACTGGTATCCCTCGGTGTATATATCATCTTAAAGATACTCTTTGCCTTCCATTTTGTGTCTGAATATATTGAGCAGATCACCATTTACTCCTTTATCGTCATCATCGCGTCCCTCGGCCTTAACGTGATCTACGGGTATACCGGCCAGTTCTCACTGGGCCATGCCGCCTTCTACGGGATCGGCGCATACGCCTCGGCATATTTCAGCCGCATCTTCGGCATAGAGCATGTCTATTCTTTCCTTCCCGTCCTTTTATTGAGCGGGGCCATCGCCGGGTTGACGGGCTATCTCATAGGCATACCCATACTGAGGCTCAGGGATGACTTCCTCGCCATTGCCACGCTGGGCTTCGGTACCCTGGTCAGGGTCTTCTTCGACAATTCCGACAGGTTCGCAGAGGTGCTCGGCGGCTCCAGGGGTTTCGTGGGGATACCGAGGATAACCAATCTTGAGACGGTATGTTTTGTCACGCTGTTCCTTATAATCATTACGAGGAACATGATCTCCTCGCGATACGGTCTCTTCTGGAGATGCATCAAGGAGGATGAGACCGCGTCAATGTCCATCGGGATAGACACGGCGAAGATGAAGCTTATGGCCTTTGCCTACGGCTGTTTTCTCGCCGGCATAGGCGGGGCGCTCTATGCCCATCTCTACACGTTCCTTCACCCCTCCAATTTCGACGTCCTCAAATCGATCGATTTTCTCATCATCGTCATACTGGGGGGCATGGGAAGCATTATGGGCACCATCTATGCCGGGATCATATGGGTCGGGTTTATAGAGGGACTGAGGATCATCCTGCCGGCAGCGATGCTCGACCTCCGGTGGGTCTTTATCCCGTTGCTGCTCATAGCGTTGATGATGTGGCGGCCTTACGGCCTGATAACGAAAGGGAGATAAGGGACAGGGAAAAGGTCCGGATATTATGAATGCCATCGAGATAGAGGGATTACGGAAAGGCTTCGGCGGGGTAAAGGCAGTGGACGGCATATCCTTTCACGTCGGAGAGGGGGAGACCCTCGGCATTATCGGCCCTAACGGCGCCGGGAAAACAACCGTGTTCAACCTCATCACCCGGTTCTACGTCCCTGACAGCGGCAGGATCATGTTTTTCGAAAAAGACATCTCACATCTCCCCTCCTATAAACTGCCCCGACTCGGCATAGGCAGGACGTTCCAGAACCTCCGGCTCTTTCAGAACCTCACGGTAATGGAAAATATCACCTCGGCAGTCCTCTGCGAGCAAGGGTACAATGTCTTTTCAGGCATCTTCAGGACGGAAGGGTACCTTCTTGCAGAGGCAAAGGCAAGACAGGAGGCGCAGCGCCTTATCGATTTCTTCCAGCTCACCGGGAGGGAAAAGGACCCTGCCAGAAACCTTCCCTACGGTGAACAGAGAAAGCTGGAGCTCGCAAGGGCCCTCTCCCTTAGACCAAGGCTGCTCCTCATCGACGAGCCCGGTGCGGGGATGAATCCGCGGGAGATACAGGACCTCGTTACGACCATCCGGGAGATCAGGGAACGGTTCTCCCTGACCATTATCATCATAGAGCACCAGATGGGCCTCGTGATGAACATATCGGAGAGGATCGTGGTGATGGATTTCGGTGAAAAGATCATGGAGGGCACACCCGGCGAGGTAAAAAAGGACAAAAGGGTGATAGAGGCATACCTGGGAGAAGAATTTGCGTGATGTAACGGGATTTGCTCATCGCTTTAAGGCGGTTTTATTTAAGGCGGTTCCATGCTGCTGAAGACAGAGGGACTGACAGTCCACTACGGGGTAATCAAGGCCCTCGATAACGTTTCTTTCGAACTGGAGGAAGGGGAGATCCTTTCCATCATAGGCGCCAACGGGGCCGGGAAAAGCACCCTGCTCAAAACCATCATGGGGATCATCAGGCCTGTCTCCGGCACGATCACCTTTGGCGGAAAAAGGATCGAGGGGACACGGACCGACAGCATTGTGAGGCAGGGGATCACCATGGTGCCTGAAGGGAGGAGGATATTCCCTGACCTGACCGTAAAGGACAATCTTGACCTCGGCAGCTATTCGCTGAATGACAAGGCATTGAAGAAAGAGCTTTTTCATCTGATCATATCGACCTTCCCGAGGCTCGAGGAGAGAATGGAACAGCACGCAGGGACGCTTTCCGGCGGCGAACAACAGATGCTCGCCATGGGGAGGGCACTGATGGCCCACCCGAAATTGCTCCTTCTCGACGAGCCTTCCATGGGGCTTTCCCCTATCATTACAAGGGAGATCTTTACGCTGATCAGCACGATCAACAGGGAACGGGGCATATCGATGGTGCTCGTTGAGCAGAACGCCCATATGGCGCTTGAACACTCTCACAGGACGTATGTGCTGGAGAACGGCAGGATTACGATGGAGGGGGCGTCCTCTGAAATAAAACACGACAGAAGAGTAATTGAGGCCTATTTGGGTGTATAATGAATGATAAGCGGCATACCATGGATATTTACGACTACGCGGAATCGAAAGGGCTTTCTCTGAACCGTATTATGGATTTTACCTCGGACGCGAACCCTCTCGGTCCTTCCAACAAGGCAAAGAACGCCGTGCGAAAGAACGTCAAGCGCCTCGGGCAGCCCCCCGACAGGGAAACAAGGTACCTGAAGAGGTTGATCTGCACAAGGGAAGGTGTCGGCGAGGAGAAGATAATCATCGGCCCTGACCCGATCTGTATCCTCAGTGTGCTGCTGGAGATGGTCCGCCCCGGGACGGTGCTTGTCCCGTCGCCTGTCTCCGACACATACAGGGAACTGCTGGAAGAACAGGGTGTGAAAATAAGGCCTTTCCACCTCAACAGCGAGAAGGGGTTTGCCTTCGAAGCCAAACAATTTGTCAAGGCCGTCAAGGACGCTGATCTCGTTCTCATACCAAACCCCCACAATGTGGTCGGTACCTGTCTGTCCCCCGATGATCTGCTCCCCGTCATATCACAGGCGGCTGCCATGAAGAAAACGCTCGTCATCGACGAGGGCTACAGGGATTTCCCCGACATCCCTTCCCAGGCAAATGAGATAACGCGTTCAAAAGGATCCCTTGTCCTGCGGAGCCTTTCCGTCTTTTACGGGCTTGCAGGATTCCGGTTCGGTTATACAATCGGCTCCGATGACCTGATGCGGAACATAAGAAACCGCCTGAGGCACTTCCCCGTTAATCTCCTGGCAGAGGCTGCCGCCGTTGCCTCGCTTCGCGATAAAGGATACAGGAAGAGGACGCTGGAATATATTAACGAGGAAAAGCGTTTCATACAAGACTCTCTCGCAGGCGTAGACCAGGTACAATGCATCGACACCCCCTGCAGCTTTCTCCTTCTCAGGCTCAATGAAAAGGTTGCCGGCCTGCGGGATGCCTTCCTGAAAAGGAGGATCATGGTCGGGGATTTCACGGACGGAAAGGGTTCCCTGTATATCAGGCTTCCTGTCAGGAAACATGCCTGGAATGCCGGTTTTATCAGGGTATTAAAAAATATTTTAGGAGTAAAAGATCATGCTTAGAATAAAAAAGGTATTTTTCACACTCGTTGTATGCGTCTCGTTGTCCATCCTTTTCGCAGCGCCGGCATACTGTCAGTCCGGGGAACTGAGGATCCTCCACCTCAACGACTTCCATGGTTTTGCCACAGGGAAGAGGCTCATCGGCTCAGACGAGATGCAGGGCGGCATCTCCTATCTTGCATGGCTCGCCGATAACCTCCGTAAAGAGAAACCTACGCTCCTGCTTGCCGCAGGGGACATGATCCAGGGAAGCCCCTTTGCCAATCTCTTTAAGGGCAAACCCGTGATAGAGATAATGAACAAGATGGGCTTCGATGCGATGTGCGTGGGGAACCACGAATTTGATTTCGGAAAAGACGTGCTGAGAGAAAGGATCACCGAGGCTGCGTTCCCTGTCCTTGGTGCGAACGTAAAAGGCATGCCGGGATTGAAACCCTATATCATCAAGGAGCTTGGGGGGCTGAAGATCGCCATTATCGGGGTTGTTACAGAAGACACACCCTTTGCCACACACCCCGCGAATGTAGAGGGCCTTACATTCCTGTCGCCGGCAGCGACCGTTGAAGAGTATGTCCGGAAACTGCGGGACAGCGTCGACATCATCATCGTCCTTTCCCACCTCGGCTACAATAACGACATGCTGCTCGCGGGCAGGGTAAAGGGGATCGACATCATCGTAGGGGGCCACTCACATACCCAGACGCTCAAACACATGCTCATCGGGAATACGGTCATTGTCCAGGCATGGGAATACGGGATGGTGCTCGGGGTCCTCGACGTTGTCGTACAATCGGGAAAGATCGTCGAGGTGAAAAGCAGGCTTGAAGAGATCAGACCGTCGCACATGAAAAAACGGGAAGACATTGCTCAGATCGTCGAACAATACGGCAGGCAGGTTGATGCCCTTATGGGCCGGGTTATCGGAGAGGCACTCGTTGACCTTGACGGTGAGAACGTGCGTACAAGGGAGACAAATCTCGGAGACCTCATAACAGATATCATGAGACAGCAATCAGACTCCCGGATAGCGTTGACCAACGGCGGCGGGATCCGGGCAAGCATCAGAAAGGGGAATATCACCCTCAACGATATCTACACCGCCCTGCCTTTTGACAATTACATCGTTGCCATGAAACTGACAGGCAGAGAGATCAAAGAGGTCCTCGAACACAGTGTCTCCGGTGTGAAACTGAGAGAGGGGAGGTTTCTCCAGGTATCAGGACTCTCGTTCACGTATGACCCGAATATGCCGCAAGGGTTACGGGTAACGGACGTGTCTGTGGGCGGCGCAAAAATGGACATCAACGCAACCTATACTGTCTGCACAAACGACTTCCTTGCTGCCGGCGGTGACGGATACAGGACGTTCAGGGAGGCCCTGAAGGAATCACAGGATTTTTCGATAACGGCAAATACGATAACAAGCGACAAGATCACCTACAATGATTCAGGGCGGCCCCTGAAAGACGCCGTCATGGACTATATCAAGGAGAAGAAAAGGATCACCGCGACAGTTGAAGGGAGGATCAAAGAGGTGAGTTGCAGTGAAGGTGTTTGTAAACAACCTGGAGATCGCTCTATTCCCCGGTATGACCGTTAAGCACGCCCTGATCGGGGCGGGTCTTCTCGATGAGGTCTTGGCAGGGAAGAAGGTCTTCGATGAATGGGGCAACGAACTCGGCCTCGACGGCGCACTCACAGAGGGAAACAGGATCTACGTGAAATAGCCGGACACAGATGGGCTATAGAAAAATATAGGTCCAATAAGTCTTATAAGACCTATACGACGTATCAGCCATGAGTTGGTTTTGCCTTCTTCATTCGTAATCTCTGAAGAGGGCAACGACCTTGCCTATGACTTCCACCCTTCTTCCTTCGTTCTCCCTTATGACAAGGGGCTCGACGTCATCGTTTGCCGGCAGGAGCATGACCTCGCCGTGCCTTTTCCGGAAACGTTTCACGAGTACCTCGCCCTCTACAAGGCAGGCAACGATATCGCCGTTCCTTACCACCTTCTGGGGTTTCACAACGACGATATCCCTGTTCCTGATCCCGTCGCCGACCATGCTGTTGCCTTTGACCCTCAGGAAAAGATGTTCTGCTGTCACAAACCTGTCGAACCGGACATAATCATCGATGTTGACGGGCGCCATGGGGCTCCCTGCCGATATCTCGCCTATGATGGGGGTTTCCGCACCCCTTATGATCCTCAGGCTCCTCTTTTTCCCTTTGTCGCGCTTCACATACCCTTTTCGCTCCAACGCAGCGATGTGGTCGGAGACCGTCCGCACTGAACGGATGTTGAAATGTGACGCGATCTCTCTGAACGTCGGAGGATATCCGCCGGCAAACGAACGGCCCTGGATAAAATTAAGTATCTCTGATTGTCTCTTCGTCAGCACCGTTGCTCCATCATCTGATATCGGCTGTCAGCCGATATCGTGAAAGGTGAAACGTGAAAGGTGAAAGGTGAAAACCTCATCCCTCGCTCCTCGATATATCTTACCAGCATCCGGTGACGAGTATCGAGTGACCAGCGTCCAGTATCGAGTATCCGGTCTCTTGTTTCCTTTTTCGTCCCCTTACGCCTCACGACTTACGCCTTACGGGTACGTTATCGCCTTTTCCACGATAAAATCGCTAAGCTCCCGGACCCCCTTTTTCAATGCCCCTGTATGGAACCCGCCCTTCCAGGTCCCACCGGAAAATACATCGGATACGACCAGGAAGGCAATGCCCTTCAGACCCTTGAAGGTGCAAACGGCATACAGGGAGGCAACCTCCATCTCCACGGCAAGCATCCCCTGTTCCCTGTATCGTTCTATCTTGCTGGCCGTCTCCCGGTAGATCGCATCGCAGCTCCATATGAGACCTTCGTGCAAACCCCTTTCCCTGGCCGGCAAAAGCCATGTCCCGGCCCAGTCCGAATAGATAATCTCTGCCGGATCATCGAGGTAGTGATAAGAGACGCCGTCTTCCCTCAGAGCACCATTAGCCATGAGGAGATCGCCCAATTGCAGCGTATCGCTTATTGCCCCGCAGTAGCCGAAGAGTATAAACTCCTGAACACCGAACGACGAAAGCTCTTCGACGATGGCGGCAATATAGGGGCCTCCGAAGTGAGACCGGGTTATGACGACATTACTTTGCGGCACCCTGTATATTGACCGGAACCCCGACCATTGATCGACGATCTCAGCCCCTGTTCTGTGTATGAGACGTCTGAGGTCCCCTGTATGAAATACGATTATCGCCCTTTCAGGCAGGCCAAGCTCCCTTTTATTGCGCCCTGTAAATGTCTCTACTATATCAACGGGATTTAAAACAGCTAAGGAGTTATCAAAAAACCGTCTCAACAAACCTTCTTCTCAGTTTCTTGTATGTCTCAAGGAGGTGTTCGGAGATTACCCGCGTCTCTCCCAGGACAGGCATGAAATTTGTGTCACCGAACCATCGCGGCACTATATGGATATGGATATGTTCTTCGAGGCCGGCACCGGCCGCCCTCCCGACATTAATACCGATATTCAACCCGTCGACACTGAATTCTTCCTTAAAGATCACGACCATCCTCTTTACAATGCGCATCATGTCGAGGGACTCCTCGTCGGTGAGGTCCTCTGCCTTGCCCGTATGCCTCACCGGCACCACCATAACATGACCGTTCGTATAGGGAAAACGGTTCATCACCGCAAAGGCCTTGCCCAGCCTTCCGATAACAAGGGCCTTTTCGTCATCTGCCGGATCGATGCAGAGAAAACATCTTTTGTCACCTTTCGTTGCTGTGCCGGTGATATATTCCATCCTCCACGGCGCCCATACTCTGTCCATATTAATCCCTCAGGAAAAGGTATTCCCTCCAGTACTCAGGAAAGACTTTCACGCCGAGATGGAGCATCAGCATATAAAAACCATTCGGACGCGAAGGTCTCTTCCTTGGATACATCCCCGCCTCTTCGGGGAGTTTATCCCCCTTCTTCAGGTTGCAGCGGATACAGGACGTGACGATATTGGTCCACTCAGTGATCCCGCCCCGTGATTTGGGGATAATGTGGTCGCAGGTGAGGCCCTTGGAATCAAACCTTTCTCCGCAATACTGGCAGATGTAGTCGTCCCGTAAAAAGATGTTCCTCCTGGAAAATTTCACCTGCGTGTGATTGCTGCGGACAAGCCTCTGGAGCCTTATGACCGCCGGCAGCTTGATGCTTATCGATACGCCCTTGATCTCCCTCTCGTACTCTCTCAACACCTCTACCTTCCCGAGAAAGACAAGCGTAATCGCCTTCTTCCAGGATAGTACGCTGATAGGCTCAAAGGTCGTATTCAGAAGGAGCGTCCTGTCCATAAATCACATGAAAGTTAACGTTTTTATTACCTATTGTCAAGGTTTTTCAAAGACTTATGCGGATGCAAAAGGCGAAAAGCTGTTCTATGTTCAACGTTCTATGTTCAACGTTTTTTAAATTCATGCCTTTCACTGTCCTGTCCGGCCCATGCAGTCTCTCTGTTTTGTGTTAACATTGAACGTTGAACATAGAACATTGAACAGATCTTCCCCTCCCCTGCTTCATGCCTGACAGGATCACTCACTTTGGTATATACCGTTTTTTCTTTTGTAATTTCGATAATTATATGGTAAGTAGGATAAATAACATTATAACCAAGGAGTAACATATGCCTATCTTTGATGAAAACGGAAAACCGGTCAACCAGGATGATGAATTGCCCTTGCTTCTTGACAATCAGAATACATTAAACAACGGAAGCAAGGTCAAATCCGTTATCAGGAATCTGCCTATAGGGTTGATCATTTCCTTTATATTGATAATAATATTGGGCATCATGGTCGTCTCCCTCGGCACAAAGGTGTCATCCATGTCATCGGATCTCGCCAGGATCGAAGGACTCAAGACACAACTTTCTTCCTTAGAGTCAAGGCTTGAAGATATGAATAGGGAAAAAGGACGGATCAAATCGGATCTGACGCAGATGAGAGGTGATATTGAAACTCTGAAGATCCAGAAAGAAAAGGCCGCCGCACAACTCCAGAAGCAACAACAGACAAACGGAAAGAAAAGACCGGCAGCCAAGAAATCAAAACCCGCAGGCAGGAACCAATAAACAGCTAAAGGCGGTATATCAATCCGTGAGGCGTAAGTCGTGAGGCGTCAGGCGGGGAAACCGTAATTCGTAATTGGACGAACCATATTAAACGTAAAAGGTGAATGCGTCATTGCGAGCCCGCAGGGCGTGGCGTTCTGTCATTGCGAGCGTAGCGTGGCAATCTCACCAATAGGATCGCCACGTCGTTTCGCGATGACTTAAGGAATTGAAATTCTTCGCTATAGCCTCATTCATGGGTGTTCCGCTATGCGCTTTGCGTAAGTCCCCTTACGACTTACGCCTCACGACTTACGGGTTTGTGCTTCTCACTATCGACTGATATTAAGAGGGCGGGCAACGATATGACCACATGGGGGGATGCTATTGAGCAGCCATACCGGAATACCCGCCCGGGAATTTACTTATTCCTTTATTCTATATATCATACCATTTTTTGTGTGACAAGGGAATATAAATTTTTTTTCATGTATTACTTCCCTCAATCATTAAACAATGGGCCACACACTATAATATATAGTGGGGCTGAAAGGCAACGAATAACTGTTCATGGCAAACTCGATAATCAATACTCAGCACTGACGGCTTCTTCAGCTATCAGCGATCAGCTCTCAGCTATTAGCCCAAAGCCTTTTTTGTTTCAGCTGACGGCTATTCACTATCGACTGTTCACTGGTTTATTGCTATCTACTGGTTTTGTCTATTCATGCCGTAATGCCTCTATCGGGTCCAGCCGGGCTGCCTTCAGTGCGGGAAAATAGCCGAATATTACGCCTACCAGTGCCGAGAAGAGGAACGCAATAAAGACTATCGGTCCGTTGAAAACAAATGGGACGCGCAGGAAACCGGCGAGCCATACCGACGCGGCAAGCGCAAGTATGATCCCGATCAGGCCTCCCAGGGAAGAGAGCACGACCGCCTCAACGAGGAACTGCATGAGCACCTCGCGTTCCAGGGCGCCGATGGCAAGACGGACCCCGATCTCGCGGGTCCGCTCCGTGACCGACACGAGCATGATGTTCATGATGCCGATGCCGCCGACAAGAAGGCTCACAGCCGCAACAGCGCTGAGCAGCGCTGTGAGGAGTTGGGTGGTGCCCGTGAGCATTGTCGAGATCTCCTTCATATCCATCACATGGAAGTTGTCGTCATCACTCGGGGCAAGATGGCGTCGCTCCCGCATCAATTTAGTGATGTCCTGTTTTGCCTTGTCGGTCGATGCCCCCTGCTGCACGGAGACCTGGATCATACCTATTTCCTGGTTTCCGGTAACACGCCGCTGGAGGGTGCGAAGCGGGACCACTACGATATCGTCCTGGTCCATGCCCATAGTGTTCTGGCCTTTCTCACCCAACAGTCCGATCACCTCACAGGAGAGTTTTTGCAGGCGTATCTTTTCCCCCAGTACGTCCTGGGCCCCGAAGAGTTTTTTCCGTATCGTCTCCCCGATGATACAGACTGCGGCCCCTGCCCTGAGCTCGCTCTCGCTGAACTGCCTTCCTGTCGCAATGGTCCTGTTCGTCACGTAGAAGTACTGGTTGTTGCTTCCCGTCACCTGGGTTGTCCAGTTCTGGTTGCCCAATACTGCCTGGATGGATTGCGACGAAACGGGCGCTACGGCGGCAATGGAGCTTACCTCTCTGACTATCGCCTCGACATCGGCCTCCTTGAAGGGAACGTTGCCTGCCGACTGGCCGGGACCAAGCCTTTTCCCCGGACTTATCATGAGCATATTGCTGCCCATGCTCGCGATCTGTTGCCGGACCTGCTGGGTCGCGCCTCCCCCGATCGTCACCATGGTGATAACCGCCCCTACGCCGATAACAATGCCCAGTATGGTAAGGAACGACCGCATGACATTTCGCTTGATCTCCCGCAGTGACAGCAGGATCGTGTTCCAGAGCATTATACCTTGCCTCCGTTGAGTTCATCGGATTCGACCTTGCCGTCCCGAAAATGTACCTGACGCTTCGCGTAGACGGCCATGTCCTGTTCATGGGTAATCATCACGATCGTGATCCCTTCATCTCTGTTCAAGCCGGTCAGCACATCCATGATCTCCCTGCTTCGGGCCGTATCAAGATTGCCTGTAGGCTCATCTGCCAGGAGAACCGCAGGGTTTGTGACAATGGCGCGGGCAATGGCAACCCGCTGCTGCTGGCCTCCCGACAGTTCGCCGGGCGTGTGGGATTCCCACCCCTTGAGGCCCACCGTTTCAAGGGCCTCCATGGCGCGCTCTCGCCGCTCATGAGCACCGGCACCCCGGTACAGCAGGGGAAGCTCCACATTCTCCAGCGCTGAGGTGCGGCTTAAAAGATTATACCCCTGGAATATGAAGCCCTGGTAATGACGGCGCAACAGCGCCCTCTGGTTGCGGGTCAGCATGCCCACATCAACGTCCCTGAACATATATGTCCCCGCCGTCGGAGTATCGAGACATCCGAGGATGTTCATACACGTCGATTTTCCGGATCCGCTGGGTCCCATAATCGCTACAAACTCGCCTTCGTCAATGCAGAGGTCAATACCGCGAAGGGCTGCGACCGTTGCATTGCCCATTCCGTAAATCTTGGTTACCCCTTTAAATGCAATTAAAGGGACTTGCGTCGCCCCCTCCACGGGCAAAGCCCGTGGAGCCTCCCCCTCTCGCCCACCGTGTGGGCTAGATCCACTCAAAGGTACACCCGCAAGCGGGTACCCGGTCGCCCCCTTTTCCTCTCGCCCACTGTGTGGGCTATCCTCTGATAAAGGGACTTGCGTCGCCCTGTCGTTCTGATCTCTATCGCCGGCCATCATTGGGTATCCGTGATCGTATCGGTCACCACCTCGGTGCCCGGCTGGATGTCACCTGACGTGACCTCAGTCAAACCCCCGTTCGATGCCCCGATGGTGATGGAAGCCGGTGAGAGCCGGCCGTCCTTCAAGGTCCAGATTTGCTTCTGCTGTTTGTTGCTGCCGGACTCTTCACGTTGTTTTTCCTCTTGTCTTGGAGGGCGCGGCAGCAATGAGCCCACGATCCCCCCGGAGGACTTCTTTTCCACCTGCTTAACGGGAGGCGAGAACCGCAATGCAGCGCTTGGTATGAGGATAATGTTCTCGATCCTCTTGACTGTAATGTCCGCGGTGGCCGTCATACCGGGCCGCAGGGACAGGTCCGAATTGTTGACCTTGAGTACCGTTTCGTATGTAACAACCCCGGATGTGGTCGAAGAACCGTAACGGGCCTGGGTGATCTCGGCCTCGAAGGTGCGATTCGGATAGGCGGCAACGCTGAACGTGGCCATCTGTCCTTCCTGCACCTTGCCTATATCGGCCTCATCCACATTCACATGGAGGTCCATTTTAGTCAGGTCCTCGGCAAGGGTAAAAAGGACCGGGGCCGTAAAAGATGCCGCCACGGTCTGCCCGGGCTCGATGCTCCTGGTAAGGACAATGCCGTTTATGGGGGACTTGATCACCGATTTTGAGAGGTCCGTAAGGTTCGCGTTGAGGGTTGCCTCTGCCTGTGAGACCGCGGCGGCGTTATTCGCCGCGTCAGCCACTGCTCTTGCATAAGCCGCCTTTGCCGCATCCATCTCGGTCTGGGAAGGGACCTTGCCGTTGCTCAGGTCCCAGACCTTTTGATATTGAGCCAGTTTTGCCTTCGTCTCTGCAACGGTTGCCTGCGCCTGCTGTACCTTTGCCTTTGCGGATTCCAGGGAAGCCCTCGATTGGGCTATCGTTGCCTCCAGTTTCGTGGTGTCCAATATCGCCAGAACCTGTCCCGTCTTCACCCTGCTGTTATAATCCACCGCGACGCTCTTGATGGTGCCCGAGAGTTCACTGCCCACATCAACCGTATTCGTAGGCTGCAGGGTACCCGTGGCGGTCACGATCACAACGAGGTTGCCTCGCTTAACCTTGTCGGTCTTATACTGCACCGCACCGGATTTCCTCCCGGAAAAGACGGCAAAGATCACGACTATCGCCACAACCGCCAGCGACGCCAGGATAATATACCGTTTCATCCGCCCGTGGGACTTCATTGGGCCCGTCTCCAGAATCTTGGCCATCAACGATTTCGGGTCAGTCTTTGGTTCCATCTTCTTTTCCCCTTACCTTTCCTTTCTCCCCGCCGGACATCATCGATTCCCATCCGCCGCCGAGGGCCTTGTACAGCTTTATCAGGTTGGATGTCACGGTCCCGTCGCTCTGGGCCAACTGGTCCTGGGATGACAGAAGGGACCGCTGGGCAACGAGGACATCAAGGAAATCGATCAGACCGGCCTCATATTTTCCGAGGGCGATCTCAACGGCACTACGGGCCGCCTTTTCCGCAACCCGGAGGGATTCTCTCTTTTTCTGTTCTTCGGAGTAGGCTGCCAGTACGTTCTCCACCTCTTCCAGGGCATTGAGAACGGCCTTTTCATAGGTGATCATGGCCTGCTCCTGCAGCGCAGACTGCACCTCGATATTGGCCCTTATGGCCCCTCCGCGGAATATGGGCCATGAGATCCCGGGACCGAAGTTGTACATCCTGACGGGCGCAGAGACAAGCTTGTTAAGCGAAAGCACCTCAATGCCTATGGAACCTGTGAGCGTAAACTTCGGATACAGGTCCGCTGTGGCTACCCCCACCCGCGCCGTCTGTGCGGCCAGCTCGCGTTCCGCACGCCTCACGTCGGGCCGGCGGCGGAGCATGTCGGCAGGTACACCGACCACAACATCAGACGGCGGAGTTGGTATAGCCGCCGATTTCTCCAACTGCTTATGAATGTCGCCTGGTTTTTCTCCCAGCAGCACTGCGATCCTGTTCAGGGCCTCCTCCAGCCCCGAGCGAAGCCCCGGCAGTTGTGACCGCGTGCTTTCAAGGTTGTAGAGGGCCTCCTGCACGGCAAGCTCATCACCGAGGCCCGCCTGCTGGCGCCACAGGACCAGTTGATATGTTTCGCTCTGTTTTGCCACGTTCTCTTCTGCTGCGGCAATCCTGGTCTGGTAGGTGCGCACTTCAACATAGTTCATTGCAACCTCTCCGAGCAGCGACACAAGAACGTCGTGGAGGTCTTCCTGCACTGCCTCCAGATCCGCTGAAGCGGCCCCAACAGAGCGACGGACGCCTCCGAATATGTCCAGTTCCCATGCCGCGTCAAAACCCGCACCGTAAAGATCGTTTGTCCTGTCGGAATCGGAGGCTGCGCTGCTATAACTCCTGGTCGCCGAACCGCTGGCGTCAAGGGTTGGGAAATAATCGGCCCTTGCCTCAAGGCGGCTTGCCCTCGCTTCACGAATCCTGGCCCACGCCTTCTTCAGATCGAGGTTCCCTGTTACGGCCTTTTCCATAAGACCGGAAAGTTGAGGGTCCTTCAGCGTGGTCCACCAGGCAGCCAGGACTCCGGGATCCATGCCCTTTGAGGAGAGACCGCCATTGAGCGGTGTGTGCCATGCAGCAGATACCTGTTTGTCCGGCGAAGCATAATCAGGACCCACGGTAACACATCCGGCACAACACAACATTGCCGATAACGCAAGAAACAATACCGGTTTAATAAAGACCGCCATGGAACAGCTCTTCATGAATCCTCACCTGAAGGAAAATCCAGTTTATACCCGAACCCGTACACAGTGGCAATGATCTGCTGATCAGGTAGTTGATCCGATATCTTTTTTCTCAGATTCTTTATATGGGAATCGATTGTGCGTTCATAGCCTTCAAACTCATACCCCGACACCGATCTGGCCAGCTCACCGCGGGTGAAGATACGATCGGGATGCGCCATCAGCGCCTTCAGCAGCCCGAACTCAATCGGCGTCAACCTTAATTTCTGTTCCTTTATTGTGACTAAACGTTTGCCTTCGTCGAGCACGATACTTCCCAGCGTTAGCCTCTTTTCCTCCTCCACAGGATGAGTTCTGCGCAGTACGGCCTTTACCCTGGCAACAACCTCCCGTGGGCTGAAGGGCTTGCAGATATAGTCATCAGCCCCGAACTCGAGCCCCATTAACCGGTCTATCTCTTCCACGCGCGCAGTGATCATAATGACAGGCACATTGGAGAATCTTCTTATCTGACGGCATACCTCCATCCCATCCATACCTGGCAGCATAATATCAAGGAGGATCAGATCAGGGACCCTGCCCTTAACATGCGGGATGACCTGATCGCCACGCTCCTTTAAAACCACGGTATAGCCCGCCCCCTCCAGGTAATCCCTGAGGAGCTCGGCTATCTTCTTTTCGTCCTCAACGATAAGGATATTAAGGCCCATGTTATTCTTTCGTCCTTTCTGTACTCTGTGAGCCCTGTACAATGGGGATCACGATATGGATACCCAGTCCCCCTGATGATACATTATATGCGGCAATTTTTCCATCATGGGCTTCAACGATCGCCTTGCAGATTGCCAGACCCAGGCCGCTTCCCCCCTTGGCACGGGTCCTTGAAAAATCGACCCTGTAAAGCCTGTCGAAGAGGTATTCAAGGGCCTGCTCCGGGACACCCGGCCCGGAGTCCTCGAAATATAATTCAAGGTTAGTCGTGTCGCCGGCCTGCCGGATCGTAAAGACCCCCGGCTTGTCGGCATAACGCAGAACGTTTTCAAAGAGGTTTGAAAAGAGCTGCTCTAATCGTGTTGGATCTGTCCGGAGTACAATCCCCTGATCGGTCTTCAGGTCTTCCCGGACAGTGATCTGCTCCTGAGAAAACCTGTTCCGGAAACGGTTCAGTGTTTCTGCCAGCACCTTCAGGGGATTCACCGGTTGTCTTTTTAAGGGAAAGGCCCCGGAGTCCGCCATGGACAGGTCGTGCAAATTGGTTACGATCCTGTTGAGGTACAGCACTTCGGAGTGCAGCGACTCAAGGACCTGTCGGTCCGCCTTCCGGATCCCGTCCTGTATCGCCTCAATCTCGCCCTGCAGGATGGAAAGGGGCGTTCTCAGTTCGTGGGAGATATCCGATATCCATTGCTTCCGCATGTGCTCATACCTTTCCAGGGTCTTCAACATCATATTGAAATCTGAAACAAGCTGCCCCAATTCATCGCCGGTCTGAGCGTCGATCCTCGTGTCAAACCGCAGGGAAGAAAGCGCCCTGGTACCGGCGGCAAGCTGCTGGATCGGGGCCAGCAGGTGGCGCGACATAAAGAAGGCAACAACAGAGGCCAAAAGAAGCATGATGGCGCCTATGGTATAAAAGGCATTGGACTGTTCCCTGATAAAGGCAAGGTTCAGCGGATGCGATAATCGTTCTTCCCTTTTCAGGCCCAGCCACCCCACCACGTTCCCGTCTACTGCAATCTCTTTCAGCGTGTGGTCCGCAGCAGATACGGCCGGCCCCACCACGGGTTGTTTCTGCGCGTCAAAAAGGGTAAGCCTGTGTTCTATGATAAACGGGGGATACGGCGGTCCGTTCTTCAATGCATCATTTACAGGGCGATTGTCAGAAGGTGCATGTTTTTTAAGACCCTGCACCTCTTTTTTCGGATGGGGTAATTTGGGCTTGAATACCAACAGGTCCGGAGGTACAGGGTGAGGCCCCTTGAAATCAAACTGCGGGTGAAGAGGCCGGAGTAGGTATTGCCAGCGGGCGATATTGTCTTTCAATTGTTCCCACCCGTGGTTCGTACGATATTCCCGGTCCAGCACGGTGGCGATTTCATCGAGCCTGAGCATTTCCATCGTGCGTACATACTTCGAGAATTCCCTGTATGCATAGAATTGCATCGTTGCGATCATTGAAATGGTGAGTGCAACAAATGTCAGCAGAAAGGCCAGAAAAAATTTGTAAGAGAGTTTCATCCGTATCTTCATCGCCGTAAACCGCTTGGATTCGTTTAATTAATATAGCACAAGCCTCAACAGATTTTTCATTCTGCACATATTTTACATCCTTTCTCCACATTTTCTTCACATTTGTCTGGTATGTTGCAAGCATAACCGGTTGGTTGAAGGATATATATGACGAAAAGATATTTTCTTACACGAAGGAATTTAAGGGATCTGGTCATCGCCCTGTCCGCAGGATCTGCCATGTTTTTCAATACGGGCAGTGCTATACAGTACACTGCATTCGGCATGCTCTGCCTTGGCTGTTTTATCCATTGCGTCTCCAAGGGAACGTTGATAAGGAACGTTGTTTTATGCACAGAGGGGATATACCGGGTGGTAAGACATCCCTACTATCTTGCCAACTATCTTATCGATTGGAGCTTTTGCCTGCTGAGCGGGAACCTGTTTTTGCTTTTGCTTTATCCCTTCCTTTTTTTCTTCGCATACGGTCCCACCATAAGATCGGAGGAGCAGGCGCTTTTTGCCGAACACGGCGATTCATTCATCAAGAGCGCCCTCAAGACCCCTCAGATCTTTCCCGATATAGGCTCTTTAAGAAACACCGGAATATTGTTGAACGGATTCTCTGCAAAGAGGGTAACGCGCAAGGAATGTTTTCGAACGACGAAATTTTTAGTCGTCGGCATATTTCTGGCATCCATTCACGGCATAAATAACGGCATTATATCGTCGTTGTATAAAAACAGGTTATCACCGGCACAGGATTTAGAAAGTTTCCTGTTGATTATACCGGTTTCACTTTTAATAGTCTTTTACATCGCGCGGGCCGTTGTTCTGTCAATGTCGGACAAGGATGGTGACGTTCATCGGAGGACTTGTACGCCATGAATGCCCTTTCATATATCGCAAAAGGGGCCGAAACGATCCTCTTGGCCGATGATGATCCCTGCGTGCGCACAATTACCAGGGATATACTGCACTTGTCCGGATACACCGTCATAGAGGCCGTAGACGGGAAAGACGGGCTGGAAAGGTTCATTGAATATCAGGACAGGGTAACGATCCTTGTCTTTGACATGGATATGCCCGGTAAAAACGGGAGAAAGGCATATGAGGAGATCAGGGAGATACGACCGGACATAAAGGTCCTCTTCATCAGCGGGTCCGCCCGTGAAGCGGTGATCGACGGATGGGACCGCAACATAAGGATCGGGTATCTCTCAAAACCTTTTTTGCCGAAGGAACTGCTGCAAAAAATAAGGGAGATGCTGGACAGATAAAACGTAAGGAGGAGTTAAGGATATGAAAAAAGACAGGATGTTTTTGGTTTTGATCCTCGGGATTGCGTTGCTGACGGCTTCGTGCGCCTCGACAGGCTACAATACGCAGAAGGGGGCTGCTATCGGTGCAGCTGTTGGGGCTATAGCAGGCCAGGCAATAGGCAGAAACACGGCGGGGACACTGATAGGTGCAGCCGGGGGCGCTCTTGCAGGCGCCGTCGCCGGGAACGCCGTCGATCAGAACGAAACAAATAAAAGGCTTGAAAATGCAGAACGTCAGTCGGCCAATGCCGCTGTGCCTGTCAACATCAATACACAGGAGCAGCCGCCCGGACAATGGGTTGAGGTCCCCGGGCAGTGGGTTGACGGCAAATGGATACCTGCCCACCGCGCATGGGTCCCCGTAAACCCGGGTCCGTCTGCCAATAAATAACTATCTTGCGCAATATGGTGCATAACGGTCTTTTGCTCACACACACCCTACCCGTTGACGCCCTTCTTCGCGGACAACACACGTCCGCATTCAATAAAGAGGGGCGTCAACACCCCCAATGTTTTTCGGTCTTTGCCGCTATGAGAAACATTTTCAGCATAGACCGGGGAGGTCAAATACAGATGGACAGCAATTATACGGTCAGGACAGGTGTACTTATGAAGATATGCGTACTTATACTGATTGCGTCTTTACTTCTTTCATGCAGTTCCACGCCCTTCACAAAAAATAAAACGGGATCTGAGGCCGGGAACACCGGAAGAGTCGATGAGAGATCAAAGACAAAACAGGTAAACACAGGAGGACAGGCTGAGGTATCTGCGCCGAAACCGGGAGACGTAAAGGTGGTCGACGGTGTTGAGTATATATACGTAAGTAACAGGAAGTATATGCTGACCCCTTATGAACCGGAATACGTATGGGAGAGGAAGGACCAGCACGTACCCCGTTTTGGAGAAAGTGTATTTTCCGACAAGTCGTCGGAAAAAGAAAGCAAGGAGTTAGAAAATAGAATATCGAAACTCGAGGAAGAGCTGAAGAAGAAGGGTACAACGGCCCCGCAGGCTGCATACCCCTTGCAGGGGGCACCCTTGCCTTCACCCGGGACAGGAACCATATCTATGCCTGCATCTCCAATCACCTATCCCTCGCCGAAAATGAAACGGCGCGTCGTGGTTCTTCCCATGGCGGACAAAACCCATTACAAGGAAGGGTATTCCGGTGAAGCAGCCGCCGGAATACTGAAATCAAAACTTGAGGGCACCAATGGCGTTATATGCGTAGACCCCGGTGTCATGAACCTGAAAGGAGATCTCACGGACCCGGGGAACATGACGATACTGAACGAAGTGTACGGTGTACAGGCGGTGATAAAGGGAACCCTGTCTGAAACGGCTGTCAATCCCTCTTCCGTCGTATTCAATGTAATCGTCCTCGCCTACGATACGGAGACGGGGACTGTCATCAGGCAGATCTCCGCAAGCAACGTGGCATCATTCCCGAAAGGGAGCGGAGATCTAAAACCGGGAGACACGGATGTCAAATCAATGGACGCATCCATGGCACTGATTGCAGCCGACCTTTTCAGGAGCCTGCGTGCCATTGAATGGCATACAAGGATAGCCTCTGTGGAAAACGGGAAGGTATACATAAATGCCGGAAGGCTGTCGGGCCTGGAAAACGGCACAACCCTTGAAGTCTATTCTCCCGGGGCACAGGTAATGGATGCGAAGACAAAAACACCCCTCGGGAAAACAAAAGGGACCTATAAAGGAGAGTTGAAGGTATCCGATCTTTTCGGCGTGGACGCTTCCTGCGCAACGCCTACGAGGGGCGGTAATTTTTCAACATCGGACCTGATATATCTGAAAAAGGATTAATCCGGGACAGGATATATCGGGAGAAGGAGGAGCAGGTATGAAAAGACACACATTCAAGGCAGCGGCAGGCATGTTTTTACTCATCGGATTTTTACTCATCGGGATTGCCCTGGACATAGTGTGGGCAATGGACGGCAGGCAGGGACCGGGGGGTCCTCCCATGCCGCTCCCTCCTGAGGCAGGATCGAACGTCGCCGGCATCCACGGGGGACCGTTACCACACGTGTGGGGACGTCTCTCGTCCCTCGGTCTTGACGAACAACAGAAAGAAGCGATAAAGGAGATCAGAAGCAGAGAAGCAAAGGACCATATTAAAAAGATGGCAGATGTCCGTATCGCCGAGATAGAATTAAAAGATATCCTCGATAAAGACACTGTAGATATGAATGCCGTTGAAGCAAAACTGAAAAGGATATCCTCGCTGATGACGGATATACGTCTTTCCGGGATACAGGCCATAGAGGCGGTAAAGACAAAACTGACGCCGGCGCAGAGAAAGAAATTCAAAGAGATATCGGAGATGAGACCCATAACTGGAGGAATTCCGCATGAGGGTATGAAAATACCCCCGCCCATGACGGAGCATAGACAACATCCTTAAGGACAACCTTCCCGGTCCTTTTGCTCAATTACCCTTGCATCCCCTTTGGGTGGTTGCCTCTGTTTCTGACAGGTCTTCCATGGATTCGTATTCTTTAAGCACGGACCGGTCTGACTCGCAGGGTAATGTATCATTGACCGAGTCGACGATGTATTGAGGCGGAGGAAGACGATATGCAAACGTGACCTCAACGGGAACCGATTCATGGCCCTCCGCTGCGTGATCGGTTGTTATCACGATGCGGTACAGGCCGTCTCTGTCGGGGGTCACTTCAAGACAATTTCTGCCGTCGCCGTATCGCACCTTAACCACGGATCCTGTAACATCAAGGAGTGACAGTATCGGCTTCCCCCGGCCTTTTGCGAGCTTTCCTCTCACGATATATTCCTTTCCTTTTTTCAGGAACACGTCGATGGTCGCCGTTTTTCCCTCTGCCACGTTTTCCTCGAACCTCTGGAGAAGCACTTCCTGCAGCATAAATCGCTTTATCGCTTCAAATATCCTGTCCATAGCAAATCCTCCTTTATCGATATTTCACCTCACGCCGTCAGATAGCGCGAAGAAAAAACAAATGGCGTATTCTCATATACGGACGCCGGCTCCATTGCATACGTTTCATTGTCTCCACGGCCCCTGTCCCGTCTATCCGTACAAGCTCCCCATCTTTGATCGCCTTCATAAGCTTTGGCACACCCACTACTGCCGGGATACCATATTTTCCGGCAAATCCTGAGGCAGCGGCCTCTTTCCCCCCCCATATTCCGTGGCCATCGCACAGGCTTTGGGTATGACCGTCAAAAGATCCGGCGAAGCGACTTTAGAGATTATTACTGCGCCTTCCCTTACGCGGGCCATATCGCCTTTGTTCATTACCACTGCGGCCCGGCCTGTTGCCGTTCCAAAAGACGCCGTCCGTACATTACCATTTCACGAGGTGGCAACATACAAGTCATCCGGCTTTTCCTCCTGCAGGCACTTCTCTTCCAGGGCCCTTAGAACCTTTTCCGGACTTACGGGCAGATCCTTAATTCTCACGCCCACAGCATTATACACGGCGTTGGCTATTGCGCCCGCTGTAGGATTCGTCAATCCCTCACCGGCCTCTTTGGCCCCAAAAGGGCCTTCCGGCTCATATGTATCAACTTCCAGGACTTCACTCTCGGGCATGTCAGGGGCAAGAAACAGTTTGTAGTCCCGAAAGTTTGGATTAAGTATCTTTCCATCCTTCATTTTTAATTCTTCCATAAGGGCGTACCCTGCCGCCATATGGAATGCCCCTTCGAGCTGGCCTTCCAGGCCGATGGGATTAACCACTGTGCCGCTCTCGTGGGCTGTTGCTACGTGCACAAGCTCAACCTTGCCCGTGTCCGTATCAACCTTAACCTCTACCGCCTGTACGCCAAAACTGTAGGCCGGTGAGATCATGCCTTTACGGTGTGGGGTATAGTGGCCCCGCCCGATAATCACCTGCCCCTCATTACCCCTGATGGCATCCTTGACTACTTCAAAATAGGAGATGCCTCGTTCGGGTCTGGAGACGAGGTGGACCCTGTGGTCTTTGATATCGAGGTCATAGACGATGTTTGGTTTTAATTGTGCGGAGGCATAGGCGAGAAGCTGTCTCTTTGCATCGGCGGCTGCCATTTTAACGGCATTTCCGTTCATAAGAGTAGTCCTGCTGCCCCAGTTTCCGAGGTCCACAGGACAAACGCTCGTATCGCCTACATGGAGTCTGACGTCGTCTACGTGTATACCGAGTTCCTCAGCGCAGATCATGACCAGCGTGGTATTGGCACCCTGACCGGTATCGACGGCTCCTGTGAAGAGATCGACCTTGCCGTCTACATTTATCTTTACGATAGCCGCTGCAAAGGCGTACGGGGTGTCTATCCAGTTGAAGATGCCGCCCGACATGAAACCATATGCGGCAACGCCGATGCCGTGGTTGGACGGCAAGGGCCCGCGTTTCTTAATGTACTTTTCAATTGCATCGATACATTCGGGAAGTCCACAACTCCTGATGATAGCCTGACCGGGCACCGTATAGTTAGGCGTCATGCTGTTCCTGCGTCTGATTGTAATGGGATCAATGCCAAGATCCTCCGCCATCATATCAATCTGGGACTCTCCGCAGAACATGGCCTGTGGTGCGCCGAATCCCCGCATGGCTGAGGTCCCCTCGGTGTTGGTGTAGACGCGGAATCCGTCGTACCGGTAATTGGGATATTTATAGGGAAAGGAAGAAAAAAAGCCCGTAAGGTAGAGGGCGGTTGCACCCATACCGGTATATGCCCCACCTTCGGTAACGACCTTCACCTCTTTTGCCAGCAGGGTGCCGTCCTTCAGGGCCCCCAGTTTAAGGCGGTAGTGCATGGGGGTACGCCGCTTGGTAGCGATAAAATCTTCTTCCCGGGTCATAACGATCTTGACAGGTCTGCAAAGCTTCATGGATAACAGTGAAGAGCAGAATTGGGTCGAATCGAGGGAGAGCTTTCCTCCAAAACCGCCCCCTGTGGGAGGCCGTATTACCCTCACGTCGCCCTCCCTTAATCCCAGCATACCTGCAAGTAGTATCTGGACGTAGTATTGCGACTGGCAGGAGGTCCACACAGTGAGCTTTCTGTCGTAGCCGAAGCTTGCGATGGTAGCATGCGTCTCCATACAGGCGTGGTGCTGCGAAGAACAGAAGAAAGAGTCTTCGCGTATGTGGTCACAGCGCGCGAAGGCATTGTCCACGTCACCCCATTCGATATGACGGTTGATGTTTACGTTCCGTTCCGCATGATTATGGACCTGGGGAGCACCTTTCCTCATGGCATCCATGGGATCGTGAACACCGGGGAGCACCTCATAGGTGACGTCTATAAGGGCAAGGGCCTCTTCGGCGCAATCCTCGTTGATGGCAGCCACCGCGGCTACAGGGTCGCCGACGTACCGGACCTTATCCCTGCAAAGTATCTCCTCATCGCAAAGCTCTGCATAGCGCCGCCATATGCCGTTTTTCTTTCCGAGCGTGTCTTTTCCGGTGACTATGGCCTTTACGCCGGGCAGGTTCTCAGCTCGCTTCGTGTCAATGCGGATGATCCTCGCATGGGAATGCGGACTCCTCAGTATCTTCCCATGGAGCATATTCGGCAGAGTCATGTCCACCGTGTAGATGGCTGTACCCGTGACCTTTTCCGCGCCGTCGACAGCAGGTATCCTTTTGCCGAGCACGGTGTGAATTTTGTGAGCGAGGGCGCCTGTGAGGTCACCCTCATCCTCCTCCGTTATCTCCGTTTTATCCTCATCTATCATGTAGATCACCTCCTGACATAATCTTCGCAGCCTCTTTTATGGACTCGACAATCTTTACATAACCGGTACAGCGGCAAAGATTGCCGGATATCCCTCTCCGTATCTCCTCCTCTGTGGGATCGGGATTTTCATCAAGGAGCGCCCTGGCAGACATCAGCATCCCGGGGGTGCAGAAACCACACTGAAACCCCCCGAATTTTATAAATGCCTCCTGCAATGGATGGAGACGTGTTCCCTGCGCCAGGCCCTCAACGGTCAATATCTCCTCGCCATCCGCCTCTACGGCAAGCACGAGACATGCGTTTACGGCCCTCCCACCCATAATCACCGTGCATGCCCCACAGTCGCCTTCGTTGCAGCCCTTCTTTGTCCCCGTAAGCCTCAGTCTAATCCGCAACACATCAAGGAGCGATTCGCAGGAATGGATTACCACCTCATAGCATTCATGATTGACATTCAGATTGATTATTCTTTCCACGATCGAAACTACCTCCTCCCTATCCTGACTTGTTCCAAAGAATTAGCGATGGTACGCCTCACTGCCACCTCGACCATCTTTTTCCGGTACCATGCCGAGCCCCTTACGTCATCGAGAGGCTTCGACTCGTCGACAGCCGTCCTGGCAGCCTCTTCAATCATATCCTCATTCAATCCCCGCCCCCTCAGAAGAGACTCGGCCTTTCGCGCCCGTATTGCCGTGGGGCCTACAGCGCCGAGTACTATCCTTGCATCAATGCACCTGGACATATTCGAATCCGTCTGCAGCATCACGGCAACGCCCACAACCGCAAGGTCCAGAGACTTTCTTGGACTCAATTTGCAATAACTGCAGCCTGTGTAATCGGGCAGATTCGGGATCTCCAGTTCGGTGACTATTTCACCAGGCTCCAATATCGTCTTGCCCGGGCCCAACATCATCTCCTGAACCGCCGCTACCTTTTCAACCCCGTCTCCTTTGATCTTTGCCCTTGCGCCTAATGCGATAAGCGGCGGGATCAGGTCTGCCGACGGCGAAGCCCTGCACACGTTCCCTACTATTGTCGCCTTGTTTCGCACCTGCGGGGACCCCAGAGTGCCTGCTGCATGGCTCAGCACGTTAAACCGGCTCATCCTCAACGGTTCTGAACACTCCGCGTCTCTCACGCGATACAGGGCCCCGAGTCTCAGGCCATCCTCCCGCAGCTCCATAAAATCCATCTCCCGGATATGCTTTAAATCTATTACCTGCTCCGGCCGAGACTTTCCGAAACGCATCTCATTTACCAGTTCCGTCCCTCCCGCAAGAAGCCTCGCTTCTTTTCCACCGTTTTTGTAGATCCTCATTGCCTCTTCAATTGTTTCCGGCCTCAAATATTCAAAGTCATGCATAGAACCTTCTTTCGTTCATTTCAATCCGGCGAAGTGAGACTGCAACAACAGCAAATTGACGTCGCCCTTCCTTTCTCTCCATTCTTCTCGAACTTCTCAAGAAGATCCCCCTGAAGGAAAAAACGTACTTTGCTCCGGGCTATCCTTCCCATGATAATCTCTATCCTCCTTTTCCCTGTAAATTTAACAGCTTCCACGTCGATCCTCCTTCACCCGCCCCGGCCCCCTCAGGCAGTATTAAGCAGAATGCCCCTGCATATCGTTATCTATTATTATAGATAACGATATGCAAAAAAAATTCTTACCCTCCTGCAATTCCTTTGACCACCGTTACATCCATTTAGACTTATTCTCCATATATAAGACTTAATGTCTATATTTTAGAGTTATTGTTATTTATTGTCAAGCAGTTTTTTTTAATACGCTTTTCTTGTTCCCAGACGGCCTTCAACGCTTATCACAAAAACCGGTATAGAGCTTGACAGCAGCCCCCTTCTGCTATAAAAATAGATATTGTAAAAGGAGGTGATAGAGGATGAAGCTAAGCGCACGAAACGTATTAAAGGGGAAGGTTAAAAGCGTTACACACGGTGCAGTCAATAGTGAGGTTGTTATTGAGTTGCCCGGTGGTGCAAATGTTGTCTCGATTATCACCAAGGCATCAGCCGAGGGGCTGGGGCTTGCAAAAGGGAAAGATGTATACGCGGTGATCAAGGCGACAAACGTCATGATCGGCGTAGATTAATCGTAGGACTTATTTCAGCCAGGAATCGAGGTTTGGAGGCTTTTCATCCTGCTTCCTAACCTCGATCTTTTTCTGTCAATATCGGTGCAATGAACCACATATGAAACTATCCCAGGTGTCTGAACGCCACGGCCTTTATGGCCGCGTATATCTCCACGCCCTTCGACAGCTCCAGTTCATCGACCGCCTCTTTGACGATCTCGGCAATGAGCCGTCCGTCGCCGCATTTCAGTTCCACACCTATCCTGGTTCCCGTGTTGAAGATATCGACCACGGTCCCTTTAAGCAGGTTACGGGCGCTGATCGCCTCCGGGTGGCGCTTGAAAAGAATTATGTCCGTCGATGACACCTCGAAAAGCGTCTCGGCCAGAGAACTGCCGCCGGAGACAAAAAGCTCCTGATCTCCCCAGTGATATGCATAGAGGTTGTTGATGCGTCGCGGCGCGGTGAGCCGGAGGAGATTGGTGTAGCCCGTTGCGTCTTTCATCCTTTCCCGCGCCAGATCCTCGGCCGTGACCTGTCCCGTCACACGGCCGTCCTCTACCGTCAGGACCCTGTTCGTCATGATCCTCATTTCCAGGAGGGCATGGGAGATAAAGAGATAGGGGATCTTGAATATCTCACAGGTATTCTTCAGATAAGAGATGATCTGGAACTTAAGGTTATCGTCAACGGCCGACAGGGGTTCATCCATCAACAAGAGCCGGGGATTCGAGAGGACTGCCCTGCCGATGGCCACCCTCTGCTTCTCTCCCCCTGACAGATGCCTGACCCCTCTGTCGAGCAGGGGCCCTATCTGCATCACCTCCACAAGCGTATCAAGAGTAATCTTCCGATGCTGCGGGTCGCAACGCTTATAGCCGTAAAGAAGGTTGCTCCTGACGCTCAGATGAGGAAACAGGTGGGGGCGCTGGAAAACCATACCGATGCGACGGTGTTCCGGCGGCACGAGAAGCCTGCGACTGCTGTCGAAAAGCGTTTCACCGTCGATGCCGATAAGGCCCCGGTCCGGATGCCTCAAGCCCGCTATAAGGCTCACCAAGGTTGACTTTCCGCTGCCCGAAGGACCGAAGACCCCGACCTGGTCCCCCTTGATTGTAAAATCTGCATCCAAGAAAAAGGTGCCGAGCTGTTTTTGTATTTTAACAATCAGTTCCATCTCAATCCGACCTTACCATGCGTCTGCCGAGCCATTCGTGGAGAAGGAGCACCAGCACCGAGATGGTAACGGAGACGAAACAAAGAGAAAGGGCCATCACGTCGCCCCCCGGTGAGCTGACGTATTCATAGATTGCCAGAGGGATCGTCTGGGTCACGCCCGGGATGTTGCCTGCCACGATGATCGTGGCGCCGAATTCGCCCAGGCCGCGGGCGAACATAAGCACAGAGCCGGCGATGAGACCGCGCACAGAAAGCGGCACAATGACGGTAATGATCGTGTCGAGCCATCCTGCGCCGAGGGTTCGGGAGGCCTGGATAAGCCGCACATCTATTGTCTCCATGCCGATGCGGATAGACCTGACCATAAGGGGAAAACCGACCACTGCCGTGGCGACGACCGCCGCCTTCCAGGTGAAGATCAGATTGATACCCAGCGGCTGGAGTATCATTTTACCTATGAATCCATGCTGGCCAACGAGCAGGAGGAGAAGATACCCTACTACCACAGGCGGCAGGGTCAGGGGGAGGTTGACGATTACATCCAATGCGACCCTCCCCCGGAACCGCCGGTACGTCATAAGGTAGGCCACGGTAAAACCGAAGGGGAGAGACAACAGGGTAGCCACAACGGCTACCCTGATCGATAACAAAATCGCCGAATAATCGGAAGGGGTGAAACTTAGCATACCGGATTACCGGACGACAAAACCATACTTCTCGAGGATCTTTTTTGCCTTGTCTGACTGCAAAAATTTGAAAAAGGCCGCAGCCTCTGCCTTTTTGCTGCCCGCCATGGTAAGCGCCATGGGATATGTCACCCGTTCGTAGAGCTCCTGCGGCACCGCGAAGAGTATCTTCACGTTCTTCGCCATCAGCTCGGCGTCGGTCTTATAGACAAAGGCGCCGTCCACTTCACCCCGGTCGGCATACATAAGGCATTCGCGAACATCCTTTGCCATAACGAGTTTCTTCTCAAGATCCTTTTCCACGCCCGCCTTCTTTAATGCCTCTTCGGCATACTGGCCGGCAGGAACGCTCTTCGGGCTTCCGATGGCGATCTTATTTAATTTTACCAGATCCTTCAGGCCCGCTACCTTCAACTCCGGCTTGCCGACGAAGACAACCGAATTGTATGCAAAGGTGGTGACGCTCTTTACATCAACGACCTTCTTCTCTTTCAGATGATCCATCCACTTTACATTGGCGGACAGGAAAAGATCGGCCGGAGCGCCGTTTTCGATCTGTTTTGCTACTGCACCGGAGGCGCCGTAATTTTTCATGAAAGTGACGCCCGGATTGTCCTTTACATAGGTATCGGAAAGTTCGTTGAGCACATCTTTCAGGCTGGCCGCTGCCGACAGGTTGATCTCGCCGGCCATGACCGGGGCTGCCAGAAGCCCCAGACAGAGCACACAGAAAAACAGCTTCATTGCGATATTCTTCATTTATACATCCTCCTTCATCATTGTATTATAGTGTACAGGCATTTTATGCCCTTTTTTCAACATAGCGTATAACGCCCTCTCTATTGATTCCGGGCCTTCTCTTCCCTTTTGCCTACCATATCGGATACATTTAGTCAAAATGTTCGAATTCCTTCTGGCTGCCGAAATACATCCTTTACCCTGCCAGTCTCCGGACGATATCATCGTAGTCCTTGATCATGCTTACAAAACGAATACCGCCCCTCATCTTGAGCTGCATGAAGGTTGCCCCTTCACTCACCGATCTCAGTACCCTGTCCTTCTCTGTCACCACGCTCCCTGCGAGCATGTCTATGCCGTAATCGAAGAGCACCCCGGAAAGCGGCGTGGTAGGCCCGAGAAGCATCTTGACGCTCCCTTCCCTGCACAGTCCGAGAATGCCGGAGAGGGTGTTGTTAAGAAGGGTAGTGCTTGAAATTACGACTATGTCCGATTGGGGGAGAAAATCCCTCCCCTTCTCTTCCGGATAGTCTCCCGGCCTTGGCTGCTTCTCTATAATCCAGAGATTATTGGCTTCTCTGGCGATAGTATCCAGAAACGGGAAGTGACCGATGACGGAGACGTTCTTCCCTTTGCCCATCTCCTTGACTATCTGCAGCCCGTCAATGTCGGCGTATCTATCCGGGTCAACATCAAGGAGGGAGTTGATTGCCGCAAGCCCGAGGGATGCCTTCGCCGTGTCTCCCCTGAGGCAGTAACGGGCAAGCCCGAGGGCCGTCATCTCCGTGAGAGAGCCCTCCATCCCTCCCCCTTCTTCATGGTTGCAGCCCCCATGGGCCATGGTCGAGGCCAGACCGCACCGTCTGCTTACCACGGCGGTCCAGTGGATCCCCCTTCTCACCTCCTCTACGGGGGCATCTTCCCCGATGCTTTCCAATATGCTTTCAAGAATTTCCATCCCGTCTCCTTTTGTCTGATAAGCACTGCAATCAGCAGAACCGGTCTCCTTTTAAGGCCGGTTCCAAACCTGGTTACCACGTCAACCTGCACAATAGATTCCCACGGGCAAGCCCGTGTTGCTAAAATATACACGCTTCGCGTGCATGACAAACGCATTCACCCATGCCTGAAAGCGCGGTCCTCTGTTTTCCTTGCGTCGCCTGTTGGAATCTACACTGCGAGCACGGCGAGCATGAAGGGGAGGCCGGGGTACCCGCTTGCGGGTCGCGCTATGCTGCCGGAGGGGGCGACGTGAGCCCCGATGTCGGAATCTGCGCTGCGAGCACGGCGAGCATGAAGGGGAGGCTCCGGCAGCTATGCTGCCGGAGGGGGCGACGCAAGCCCCGATAACAGGTCAGCCTTGCTCGATCCTCTCTTTCAAAGCCTTTATAAACTCTTCGCCGATCTTTTTTGCCTGTGCCCGCATGATCCTGTCACCGAAAAGGGCG
>MVRS01000211.1 GCA_002067975.1 Syntrophorhabdus sp. PtaU1.Bin058 | reverse complement strand
GCAAAAAAAGAGAATGCACCCTGCGTTACAAGGGGGAATTTTATGAAAAACTATAACAAACGGGAGGAGGAACGGACATGAATGGTGGCGGGAATGATCAGAGTAGAGAGCGAGTCATTCACGTGCTTCTGGAACGGCAGACGGAAAGATACGGTGACCGTACTTTTTTCTACTTTGGTGAAAAGGAGTTTAGTTACAGGATCTTTAACGAGAGCGCAAGCCGGGTTGCCTCAGGTCTCCAGAGGCTGGGGATTGTAAAAGGTGATAAGGTGGCGATCATGATGGATAACAGCCCCGATTATCTCTTTGCCTGGTTCGGCATATCCAAGGCAGGAGCCATTGAGGTACCGCTCAATACTGCCCACAAGGGCGATATCCTTGCCTACATGCTGGACCAGTCGGACACACGGACCATTGTGATGGACAGCAAGTATCTGGATCGCTTAGAGCGCGTGCTTCCCAATCTTCCGAAATTGAGGGACATCGTTGTCCTGGACAACCAGGGAAGCGACATGCCGAAACTCGACAGACCGGTTTTTAGCTGGAATAGCCTGATCGATAATTCAGGCGATTATCGACACGTGGATGTACAGTGGTCGGACCCCTTCATCATTATGTACACGTCAGGAACGACCGGGCCCTCAAAGGGATCGCTGATGCCGCATAATTATGGGATTTATATGGGGGAGGTAATCTGTGAAATAGCCGATTACAACGAAAAAGACTGTCTGTATAATGCCCTGCCTCTCTTTCACGGCAATGCCCAATTGTTGTCAGCATTCCCTGCATTGATGAGCGGCGCCCGCATGGTACTGAAGGAGCGTTTTTCCGCCGGCGCATTCTGGAGCGATATAAAAAAATACAATTGCACTGAATTCAATTACATAGGCGGTATACTCCCCATTCTGTACAAAGCGGATCCGAGGCCTGATGATGCCGACAATCCCCTGAGGATAATGGTGGGGGCCGGGGCGCCCATGGATATCTTTGACGCTATCGAGAAGAGATTCGGGTTGACCCTCCTGGAAGGTTACGGTATGAGCGAGACCGGCATACCGCTGATGAACACACTGAAGGAACGTATTCCCGGAACATGCGGGAAGCCGAGACCGGACTATGTCGTGAAGCTTGTGGATGACAACAATAACGAAGTGGGGCCGAACGTTCCGGGGGAACTCTTGCTGCGTCCGCTGAAGCCGTACAGTATTTTTCTGGAATACTATAAGATGCCGGAGAAGACAGTCGAAGCCTGCGCAGACCTCTGGTTCCATACAGGCGATTATCTCTATTATGACGATAGCGGCTATTTTCACTTCATAGATCGCAAGAAGGATGCATTAAGACGGAGGGGAGAGAACATATCATCCTACGAAGTGGAAAAGGTTATTAATTCTCATCCTGCCGTGCTGGAATCTGCGGCAGTAGCGGCAAAGTCGGATCTGGGAGAAGATGAGGTGATGGTGGTTCTTACATTAAAACCAGGCCAAAGCCTGAAGCCCGAGGAACTTCTGGCCTATTGCGAGGAGAGGATGGCATACTTCATGGTGCCCCGATACCTCCGTTTTATGGATGCGATGCCTAAAACGCCGACGCAGCGCGTACAGAAGAACCTGCTGAGAGAACAAGGGATTACGGCGGAAACGTGGGATCGGGAAAAGGCTGGTTACAAGGTGAAGAGATGAAACCCGGCGCAGATCGGAGGATAAAGGGGGTAACAATATGAAAGCAGTAGTATTGCAGGCCGGCAATAAATTCGCATTGGAAGATATTCCGAAGCCAAAACTGAAATCAACCGGTGATGCCCTGGTAAAAGTTACCACGGCGGCTATTTGTGGTTCCGACGTACACGCAAAACATGGTTTGATCCCCGGTTATACACCGGGGACCGTTATGGGTCATGAATTTGTCGGCGTAGTGGAAGAGACCGGTGATGATGTGCTCGAGTTCAAGCCGGGTGATCGAGTGGCCGCCGCACCTATTACATGGTGCGGCGTCTGCCGGCCCTGTAAAAGAGGAGAGCCCCAGCATTGCACAAGAGGTGGCGTGTGGGGCGGCGGTGAGATCTTCGGACGGGGGCTAAGGGGCGCCCAAACCGATTATATCCGGGTTCCTTTCGCGGACAACTGCCTTATTTCCATCCCGGACAATGTGGAAGACGTACAGGCGGTATTCGTGGGGGATGTTTTTGCTACGGGGTATAGCGGCGCCCAAAGAGGGTATATTCAGACAGGGGACACCGTTGTCGTATACGGTTGCGGTCCTATAGGACTCGGTGCGATCATTTCGGCCTGGCAGTTCGGACCAAGGCAGGTTTTTGCCGTTGACATGCTGGAGAATCGCCTTGCCCTGGCACGGTTGTATGGTGCAACGACGATCGATGCGAAATCCGAGAGTGCCGTGGAGAAGGTGCGGCAGGCAACGGAAGGCGAAGGGGTCGATGTGGCGATAGAGGCCATAGGGAGCCCCGATGCATTTATGCAGGCACTCCGGTCCGTGAGAAGGGGGGGATCCGTATCGGTGGTCGGTCTTTTCCCCGGCCCCATTGAGTTTCCCCTTCATGAGATGGGATTTTATGGCGTTCGTATAAGTATGGGTCTTGGTAATCCATCCTGTATGAGCCAGCTTATGGGTCTTCTCGAATCCGGACGTGTAGATCTTAGCGCTATGGCGACACATATTTTTCACCTTGATGATGCGCTGGAAGCCTATGATCTGTTCGAGAATCAGAAAGGCAAATGTCTCAAGGTTTTGATAAAACCTTGATGGGTTGGGAAACGATGGATCTCACAGGGATAAAGAGTTCGGAGGCTGTACGGAGAAGAATCTCATGACACGGAGAGACAATTGTCCTATTATAAATATAGAAGATTCTAAATTAAGGAGGTAATTGCCGTGGCTACAAGAGATACTCAAGAAATATTATTACGGGCGGCCACCGAACTATTCTATAAGAAGGGATATTCGGGTACTTCAATACGTGAGGTTGGTCATAAGGCTGGAGTGAGTAACTCGCTTCTCTATCATTATTTTAAGAACAAAGAGGAGATGCTTTCTCAGATCATCATCAAGACCTCTGAAAGCCTGCTTAAAACCCTGGAGGAAGTCGACCAAAGAGTGGCTGATCCTATGGAATGCCTGAAAGAAATGATCGTGGAACATGCGGTCAGGTTCGGTATCAGGAGCCGCAAGGAATCGAAGATCGTGGTTGAGGAAAATGCGTGGCTTACAGGTAAGCGGAAAGAGATGATGAAGAACTATGAACGGAAACTCTATGACCTTTACATGAAGAGGCTAAAGGAATTGGCGGCTACAGGGAAGATGAACGATCTCAACCTCGTGGTCCTTGACTTCAGCCTTTTCGGGATAATCAACTGGTTTCAGAGGTGGTACCGGGAAGAAGGGCCGCTTTCTCCTGAGGAGATAGCCCAAAACCTTCTTAACCTTATACTGCATGGCATATTGAAGGACAAAAGTGAATAATTATCAGGAAAGGAGCATGAATGGATGAGCCTTTAAGACACGTATTTCCAGGCATTTTTGAGGACAGCGAGAACCCAAGATTAATCGGAGGACATTGTTCCGACTGCAAGAGGAAGTTTTTTCCTAAACCTATTGTATGTCCCTATTGCCTTGGACCTGTAGAGGCCACACCGCTTTCAAGGAAAGGCGTAATATACAGTTTCAGCATTATCCGGGTGAAGCCACCATTTGATTTACCACAGCCCTACCCGGTAGGATTTGTCGATCTGGTCGAAGACGGTCTTCGCATAATAACCCTTCTCGATCCTTTAAAGACCGGTGAATTAGCTATCGGGAAAGACGTCCATCTCATGGTAGCGCCACTGGGTGTGGATGCCGGCGGACAGCCTTGCTTACGGTACTACTTCACGCCGGCGTGAAAGGAGACAGAATGAGAAAAGTCGATATTATTGGCGTCGGGATGACCGGCTTCGGGAAACACCAGGATAAATCCTTCATCGAGCTGGCCGTGCCGCCCATCCTGGAGGCCCTCAAGGATGCAAACATCAAACCATCCCAGGTGGAAGCAGGCTTCTGCTCCTACGCTCTCGCCGGGAGACTGTTCGGTGCCGTGACGGCCGGACAGACGATCCTGTGGCACGCAGGGATCAGTCGGGTTCCCGTAGTTAATGTGGAGAACGCCTGTACCTCCGGATCTACAGCATTCCATCTGGCCTGGATGGGAATAGCTTCAGGGCAGTTCGATACGGCAATCGTGGTAGGCGTGGAAAAGATGATGATCCCCAATTTTGGACTGATCAGTTCGGGCGACACAGAAATAGATACACTGGAAGGCCTGGTAACACCCGCAAGCTTTGCCATGCGCGCCCTTTGCCATATGGAGAAATACGGAACCACGGCAAAGCAACTGGCGCTGGTGGCGGTAAAAAACAGACGCCATGCAAGCCTTAACCAGCTTTCCCAGTTCAGGGATCCTATTACCGTGGAGGAAGTGCTGAACTCTCCCATGATTTGCGATCCTTTGACGCGGCTTAGCTGTTGCCCCAATGCGGACGGCGCTGCAGCAGTGGTATTGTCCGCCGCAGGGAGATCCAGAAGGTTTACCGCAAAACCGGTTCGTGTTGCAGCCTCGGTACTGGTTACAGGGAGTTACGAAAATCCTATGGACTTAGTCCCCTGGGAGACTGATTACAGGGCATGCAAAAAGGCATACGAGATAGCCGGATTAGGACCGGATGATCTCAACGTTGTGGAGTGCCACGACGCCTTTACGATTTCCGAGATACTCCATTATGAAGCGATGCTGCTCTGCCCTGAGGGCGAAGGCGGAAGATTTGTAGAGACGGGTGCCACGAGTCTCGGCGGAAGTGTCCCGGTAAACCCATCCGGTGGCCTGCTGTCTAAGGGCCACCCGGTAGGTGCAACGGGGGTTGCCCAGTTAGTGGAGGGAACGCGGCAATTGAGGGGGGAGGCCGGTGCCCGTCAAGCCGAGGGGGCACGGGTTTTTATGGCACAGTGCATGGGTGGCGACAAGGATGGAGATGCGAGAAGCTGTACTGCGAATATCCTTATGAACAACTGAAATGAGGTGGAATCTATGGCGCAATCTTTGCGGCAAGAGAAATCTCCAAAGAAGTTATTGAAGGATCTTTTTGATCTGAAGAAGATATCCCGTCCTCTCTTTATCCCGCTAATCTACAGGTATGCCTCAAGGGTGAGCAAGATGCCCCCGGAAGCGATGGTGAAAGACCCTGTGGCCTTGTCGAGAAGCCTGATAATGGCCCAGGAACTTTTTGAATATGATGCCATAGTCAGCAATTATGACCCATACCTGGAACTGTGCAACCCGGGGAGATCGCTGGGGTGGGCGCAAAAGGATGTCCTCAACGGTTTTCTCGCAAGGAAAAGAAAGAGTTGTGTCACCGGCAGGACCCTGGAGTCGTTTGACGAGATCGGTCACCTGCCGGCCATTTATGAGGCTATTACCCATGTCTGCGAGATAGTGGGGAGGGAAGTCCCGGTGATCGGGGTTATGAACAGTCCTGTTACACTGGTGAGGATGGTTACAGAGGAAAAATACGATTCCTGGGGCGGTCATCGTGAAGAATTGCGGGAGGCCCTGAATGATGCGCAGGCATTTGTACTTGATTATATCAAGACATGCTGTAACCACCGGGTCGATGCGATATGGCTGATAGAGGAAGACTGGACGTTTATAACGCCGGAAGACCTGGAATGGCTGAAGCCGATCTACAATACCTTCTGGAATGTTACCCGGTACTATGATGTAAAAAGTGTGATGGGTTTTCATGATTATGAGCCGGGCATGGTGGATCATTATTTTGATCTTGGTGCTGATGCGGTTTTTCTCGGCGGGTACAGGGCAGGTGAGATCCCGCTTCCGCGCGTGGCAGAATGGGTGGAAAAGTACGGCAAACCGGTTGGTCTGGGATGCCCCTACCCTGAAACCCTTGAGGACAATGACCGGCTGAGCGATCTCGTTGATTTCACCAAGGACCTGGGGTACGGGGTATTTTTGTCTACGTGTCACGAGGTGCCTCTCAATACATCTATTGACCTGATCAACGCTATTATGGAAAGGGTAAAAGGTTAAACATGAATATTTCAGAACCGGTTCCTCTGGACATTGGGTGTCTGCTTGCTCGCCAGGATTTCAAACGAGTACAGATAAATTGAGATGCGAGTATATGTTGAATTACAGGGGTAGAATACTGCGCTGTATAGAGAGGTTCGGCGGGAATCGGTAGGTTATTAGGCAGTAAGGGGGACAGAGAAGTTTCAAGGGCTGTTGTTTTTGCCCAAAAAACAGACCGCTAAATCAAAAAAGTAACGGATGGGGCGTAAAATTGGCTTGACAAAGAAAATCTGTTTACATAGAATTAATTGATCGTTCAATTAAATTTGATTGATCGGACGGTAAATTTAGTAGGGCTTAAAAGATACAGATATTGATGAATTTAATAGCCGTATGTTTCGGTTCTTTGATCTTGGGAGGCTCTATGAAAGTACATTTTCGTTTAATTAACACATTGACATCAGTGTTAAATCCATTGATCCTGGGGTTGATAGCGTTCTTGCTTGCAGCGCCTATGATACTGCATGCCCAGCCGGGTCAATCACAGGACGATCTGTTCTCCGTAACATTTCCCAATGAAAACGAGGGATGGACCAGCGGGCGATACGGCACAATATTACACACTTCGGATGGAGGCAAGACGTGGAGTCGCCAGGAGACCGGAACGGAGTATACTCTGAGCGCCATCCACTTCGTAGATTCCAAAAACGGTTGGGCAGTTGGAGAAGAAGGCATCATTATGCATACAAGCGACGGAGGCAAGACCTGGGGAAGGCAAAAGAGCCCGGTGAACCTTTTTTTCATGGACGTCTGCTTCCTGACGCCGACGAAGGGGTTCATTGTAGGGGAGCGTACCCACATCCTGTCGACGAATGACGGGGGGAAGACCTGGAAGATACAGTTCAAGGACCTTGACTATATCCTCAAGGCCATCTCCTTCTGTGATGCCAGGAACGGTTGGGTAGTGGGGGAGTTTGGCTACATCTACCGGACCAGGGATGGGGGGGATACATGGGAACAACAGGCAGGGTTTTCCGATCTTTCCGAAGAAACAGGGGAGCTGATTGGCGGTACCTATCTCTTTGACGTGATTGCAATGAACCCGTCAACAGTTTGGGCCGTAGGGATAGATGGTTATGTTACAAAAACGATTGACGGCGGAAAGACATGGCAACAGGTGCAGGTCAAGGGTTTGAAGGCCCCGTTCTTCTCCATTTCCTCCGACAGAAGTAATGCTTTTGTAATAGGCGGGACCGGTAACTGTCTTTCCTCCATTGACGGAGGAAAGACATGGAAGGCAATCGAGTTCAAACCCCCGATCAGGTATAGCTGGATTTACGGACTTGTCTGGCGAAAAGGGTCCAGTTTTATAGCTGTCGGAAAAGAGGGCGCTATCTATCAAAGTACTTCAGGGGCCTGGGAGAAAATAGTCTTTTAATGTTCTTTTAATATATGGACGATATCCAACGCGAGAGGTGCAGTCATGTCTAACGATAAAAAGAGATTTATGGATCGGTTTGCATGGTTCATGGCAAGCCACAGGGTGGCTGTGCTGGTGGTGGTGTTTATTGTCTTTGCCGTGTTCCTGTATGGGGCTCTGAAGATCAGGGGGGAAGTAATCCTGCAGGACATGCTGCCTTACGACCACCCGTATCTTAAACTTCATGCGAAGTTTTCCCAGGTATTCGGAAGCGGCGGATCAGGAGGCGTCATCATCGTCAAAGTAAAAAACGGAGACATATTTAATAAAGAGACGCTGACAAAGCTGCAACAGATAACGAACGAAGTAGAGATGTGGCAGGAGGTATACAGGATACTCACCGTGTCCATAGCGAGTCGTTCCATAAAGAAAGTAACAACCTTGAAGAAGGGTGAGATCAAGATAGAACCGCTTATGTGGCCGGACGTCCCCGATACCCCTGCCAGGATGGAGGATCTGAAAGCAAGCATATTTGCCAGTCCTGCCTATAACGGGGTGTTGGTATCGCAGGACGGAACGGCAGCGCTTCTCTTCACGGAATTCAAGGAGAATATTTCTTACGAAAGGGCATTCGGGCTTCTCCGGGAGATAGCCGAAAAGTATTCCGACGCAAACACTTCGATCCATCTTGTAGGATATCCCGTGCTCATGGGGTGGATCTACAGCTTCAAGCACCAGATCTATCAGATCTTTATGGTGAGCATGATCCTCATGATCATTACCCTGTTCCTGATTTTCAGAAACAGGGTCGGCATGTTCGTCCCCGTTGCAACGAGCCTTTTCTTCACCGTTGTCGGTCTCGGTATTATGGGCTTTACGGGTTTCAATTTCAGTCCCCTTCTCTATGTCCTTGCCTTCCTCGTCGGTGCCATGATGGTAAGCCATTCGGTCCAATCAACGTACAGATATCTTGAAGAACTTCATGCCTCCGGCAACGACAGCAGGCAGGCATGTTATATGACCATGAGATCCATGGTGATCCCCGCGTTTGCCGCAGTGACTACTGACGCTGCAGGATTCCTTGTATTGGGACTTGCAAAGATAGCCCTCATGAAGCAACTTGCCCTTGTCATGAGTCTCTGGATGACAAGCATCGTCTTAACCTCCATCCTTACTCCCATAATCTGTAGCTTTATGCCTATGAGCGAGGCCAGCGATAAGTGGTCTGCGGAGCGCGGAAAGCTGGACAGGATGGACAAGATGATCGTGGCCATTACGCGGTTTTCAATAGGTCGCGGTAAGGCTGTGGTATTCGGAGTTATCGTAGTGATCCTGGCGCTTTCCGTCTGGCTGTCTGTGGGAATAAAGGTGGGAGACCCCACGCCGGGGTCTCCTCTTCTGTGGCCCAACCACAAGTACAACCAGGATCAGGAACTGATGAATAAGGCGTTTAACGCATCGTCGGACAATTTCATGCTCTTCTACGAGGGTAAAGTGGGATCTGTTTATGATCCTACCGTGCTGACCACCTTTGAGGCCTTTGCACGCCACATGAAGCAGGAACTGCCTGACATATACAAGTCTTCCAGCTCCGTCATCAGCATCGTCAAGATGGTGAATGCCACGCTGCACGATGGAGATCAGCTGTGGTACCAGTTGCCGAAAAACCCAGAGTTACTTTATGGCCTGATGGGTTACGTGAAAAGCAATACCGATATGGGCACTCTCAGCAGGTTCATAGATCGCATGCTGCAGAGGGCCCAGATGACCATATATTTCCCTGACCATACATCGGACAATCTGTTGCGGGTCCGGGACGCGGCATATAACTTTTTTAAGAACCGGCCCATGAAGCTTGAGAACGGGGAGTTCATGCTGGCGGGAGGAAGGGTAGGCATGGAGATCGCCCTGAACGATGAGATGAAGGAACGGCATCTTGAGATGGACAGTATCGTGTACGGCGCGATCCTCGTTCTTTGCATCATCTCCTTTTTATCCATAGTGGGCGGGGTAATGCTCACGGTACCTCTTATATTCGCCAACCTGGTCGCAGTGGCCTATATGGCCATGAACAACATCGGCCTTTCCATCAACACCCTGCCTGTTACGGCAATCGGCGCAGGTATGGGCGTGGATTTTGCGATCTATTTTTACAGTCGCTGCCGCGACGAGTTTGTCAATGAGGCGGACTGGACGAAGACCATTCTCATGGGCGTGCGCACCACGGGGAAGGCGGTTGTCTATACGGGGCTTACCATGTTTGCAGCCCTCTTGCCCTGGTACTTCATGTCAGGTCTCAAGTTTCAGGCGCAGATGGGGGTCTTCCTGGCAGTTGTCCTGGGCGTGAATGTGCTCCTGACACTGACGCTACACCCTCTCATGCTTTATTTTTTCAAGCCCAAATTCATCACAAGGGGAGGGACCGGGGTGGAGGCAGAGGTTTCAAAGGCCGAGGAGCACTCTCTGGGACTGAATGGGAATGGGATTGATACAGGCGAAAAGATACAGGACGCTCATGAAAGGGGGTGAAAGCAACGGGCAGTGAAGGAATATCGACAATCGGCCTGCCCATGGCAAGCCGGATGAAAAGCGGGGCCTCTCCGACCGGAGAGATAGGGTATGGTCCCGGTATTGGTTAGTATCAGCACGCGGGGTGAACTGGGTTATTTGAAACATTATATCAGAAAAAGGGAGGTAATAATTATGAAGGGCAGAAGTTTGGTGATTCCGGTTTTATTGCTCCTATTCACAATGTTGTGTGCCGTGCATGTAGCCGACGCGGAGCAGTACTCCCTCTACGGGAAACCGCTCAACCTTGCGGGCTACATAAGTCAGGGTGCAACTCTCAGCCTGAACAACAAAGGATATTATGATACGGCTCGTGATGTCCAGTCGCTGCTCACCAACGTCTTTGTTGAAGGCGATTACAGTTTCAGGAACAATCTCAGGGTATATGCTGCAGGGATGTTCACCGCCGACTGGGTGTACGACGTGAAGTCCAGGAATCAGGAATGGAATGATCAGCTTTTTGACAAGTCCCGCAGTAACCTGTATATGGATAACGATTACTGGCAAGTGCTCAAGGAGGCACATGTCACATGGTCGCCGGGGGATTTCAACTTCCGCTTTGGGAAACAGGTGGTGGCCTGGGGCGAAACAGACGGTTTCAGGCTAATGGACCAGATCAATCCCATGGATCAGAGCCGCGGTTTTTCGGATGTGGAATTCGAGAACACGATCATTCCCATATGGCTTCTCAAGGCAGAATATTATCCGAAGGTCGAAACGGGGTGGCTGCAGGATATGGGGTTTGAGTTTGTCTTTAATCCAAACATTTCATTTATCCCCAACAAGACCATTCAGCCGGGAAACGACTTTAGCGGCATCTGGGCGCCCAATGCGAGGATTGACAACCCCTTTGTTCCGGGCGGAGAGATCCATCTGGGATCTGCAGACACCTATGACGTTGACAAACCGAGATCATTAAGCAGCAAGGGGTTCGAGTATGGCTTCAGGGTCAAGGGTATTGTGAATGATGCCATTGTCACCCTCAATTACTTCTACGGCATCGACAACTCACCTACGGTCTGGAACATGCCTATTCCCAACCGTATCGAAATGGCCTCTGATGGAAAAATGCTTCTCCATCCTAACTTTCAGGGTCGCTATGACCTGCTTCGATTCGCAGGCGGTACCTTCAGCAGGGATATTCCTTTTTTGAAGAGTTCTGCCCTCGGAGGCGTTGCCCCGGTGATCAGGCTTGAAGCGTTCTATCTCTTCGGGAACACGCTTGCCGCGACGGATACCACAACGAGGGGCATGCTTCACCATACAGATGAGGTACGATGGGCGCTCGGCGTAGACTGGAAGATAAGGGTTCCGTTCATCAATCCCCGTTCAGGGATCACCATCATGCCCCAGTTCTACCACAGAAAGATCCTCAACTATCCGAACGGGAAGAGTCTTATTGAACACGACAACCAGGCGCTTCTTGATCCCGATAATTACATGACAACGTTGATGATATCCACTTCCTATATGAACAACAAGCTTACACCTTCCTTTTTCTGGATGAGGGACATCAACCGAAGGGCCGACATGTTCCGATACCAGGTTCAGTATGATTACAGCGACAACTGGCGCTACACAGTGGGAGCCTTGTTTCTCGGGGGCCTGGATAACATGAATAACGGTGTCATGAACAACAGTTTTGAGTTTTACGACCACAAAGACCAGCTATACCTGAAGGTGACTTACAGATGGGGTTAATAATGTGTTCAAAGAAAAGACACAAACATACACAGATATGAGGAGGAAAAAATGGGTGGTTTGATGCGATTTATTTATTGTCTTTTGGCGGCTTTTTTTATACTTGGTGCAGGAGGACCTCTCGCATGGGCCGGAGGTCCGGTGTACAAGCTGACTATCGAGGACCTGGAGAAACAGAAGGCCTTGTTCGATGACCCGCGGCCTTACCGGAATGTGCTGAGCATGAAAAAGGTCATGCCTCCCGAAGTATATGCGAAACTATCGGCAGATCCCGAGGAGATGAAGAAGGTGTGGTCTCAGGTTGTAGGCTTCAAGGCGCAGGATGTGGTGGGAAAGATTGCACCGGAGATCAAGCCCGGAAAATATACGTACAAAGATAAAGACAGGTTACCCTTCAAGGACTTGCTGATTCCGAATCATTACCTGCGTTTTGCGCCCCAGGCGCCGCCTCATGCGGGGAACTTCTCCGAAATCACCGTGGTACCGACGAGACAACAGTACTATCACACGAGAATCGGCGAGGCCACGAAGATTTCAAGCGCACGGCTGGACTCCCAGGGATACTTAGTTCCGGACTCCTATAAAGGCGGATTTCCATTTCCGAAACCCTCCGGACCGCACAAGGCGCAACAGGTTGTCTACAACTGGGTGAAGCGTTACCTGCAGGGTGATAGCATACACGGGCTCCAGATCGGCACGGGGTTTAACAAAAACCTTGTCCCTGATTTTGACGGGCTCTATGATTTCTACACTATCCGGACCCACGGAAGGGTCTATCAGGAACCCTACGGATGGCTCGACGAGCGGGCCGAGAAGAACGGCGAACACCGTAGCTTTTATTTCGGCATGCTTGCGCCGAGGGATATATACGGAAACGTTGTAAGCATCCTGAACTACTTAGACCCCAACAAGTTTGACCTTTTCTTCCTTTATGTCAATTCGCTGAGAAGGCTGCGGAGACTTTCCGCCACTGACGCCCAGGATGCGGCTGTGGGACAGGACGTGATCTACGAGGACTTTGAGGGATTCAATCAGCAGCTTACCCCGAAACGGTACCCTTATAAATACAAGGTAGTCGCTGAGAGAGAGTACCTGATACCTTTTGTCCCTCCGGACGGTTCCTCCTATTACACCAAGAAGGGGGAGATAAAAAACGTTAATTTTGAGCGAAGGCCGATATATGTAATCGAACTCCAGCAGCAGGACTCAAACTTCATATACAGCAAGAGGATCATGTATATCGACAGGGAAACATTCATGCTGCATTTTATCGAGAACTATGACCAGAAAGGGAGACTTTACAGGACCTGCGAGAATATCTGTTACTTCTATGAGGACCTGGGTTTGCTTGGCTCTGAAATCCATACCCAGAGGGATTATCTGGATCTCCATAGCCTTGCGAGCCGGACCTTTCTCTATCCGGCATCATGGGCAGGACGAGAACAGATCAGCCTCCGTGGTTTAGCGCGTGGAGCTGTCAAATAGGAAACGGAATGATCTGACCACCAGAGGGGCAGCAGCTATACCCTCCTATACCTTGCAAAATTCATGGTTGCTGCTCCCCCCTTTTTTTGAGATGAGCGTATGGGAAATGTCGGCCTGAGCCGTTCATGCGTCCTGCCGGCAACGGATTGGGGAGATTAGAAAGACCGTATTTGTGTGCAAAGAGGCGTTGCATTTTCCCTTCGTTCAAATGATATTGCAAAACCTTATTTAGAAAGAGCAGCGGATACGTTGTGAGAGTACGAACATGAAAAAATATGCCGGCTTGAGGCTTCTTGACGAAACCAAAAAGCACGAATAAGGAGGGCAAGGTGTCGGAAAAAATGGAACCAAAATGGGCTGATCCTAATCCGGCGGGGTCGCTGCTTATCGCATGTCTTTTGATAGCAACGGGCGCGCTGTTTGCAGGTTTTGTGCCTTCATCATGCGCCCCGTTAGTGATGGTCAACAGCATTATGGTAGGCATCACTTTATTGATAATCGCGATAATTTCTTTCAAGAACAATGACATAATGGGCGGTACCCTTAATTTTGTTTTTGGCACGATTTTCGCGGTAGGATTAAGTTCATCCGGGCTTGCTCAATTTATAATTCCCTATTTTCTCGGAAGCGTATCAAACGGGGCGCTCATAGCGCCTGTGGCGAAGGTTCCATCGCATGTCAACGGATGGATTGTGCTGCCTGCCGCTGTGGTTATGCTTTTCATGGCCATTATCGCCCTCAGGATGAGTTCGTTATTGGTTGTATGGATGGTAAGTTTTTCCATTGCCCTGGGATTTACAGGGGTATGGATGATGTTGGGCAGTCCGGGCATAACAGACCCTTCGCTTCCCATAAGTAACCCCATTATTAAAATCAGCGGCTGGTTGTTTCTCGCATGCGGTATTGCCATGCTTTACATCGGGTTTGCGGGTTTAATCAACACTATTGCCGGAAGAATCGTATTACCTTTGGGCCATCCGTTCATAAAACAGCCGTGCCCCGCGCCGACCGGCTCAGATCGTGAAGGATGCGAAATCCGGGAAGCATATCAATAATGACATTTTTCCGATAGAAAACGATCCAAGGAGGCAGTAATGGTTTCTGATAAAAATTATGAGACGACAACATTCAGAGCTATGAAGAAAGACCGACTGACCGATGACGAGAGGATAGAGGCCTTATGGGCCAGACAGAGGCCCGATAGGGTCCCGATCTTTCCCTTTGCCGGCGGTTTTGCCTCACTCAACGTGGGGTACAGCATCAACGACATATATACCGATTACAAGAAATGTATCGATGCACAGCGCTGGACAAGCGACCAGTATGGCTGGATGCCGGCCACGATGTGCATAGTGGGTCCGCTCAGCGCTTCGCCGGTCGAAGAGTTTGGCGGCGAGGTCACGTACCCGACCGGTGAGTATGCCCAGGCGCCGGGGGTGGCGCGGCGTCCGGTGGAAAAGGATGAGGACATACTGAACCTTAAGGTGCCGGACAACCTGGAGAACATCGGCAGCATGCCGTTGACGCTGAAGGCTACTGCATACCAGCTGCAGTTCGGAGGTATAGTCGTCAGCCCTATTCTTGCCACGCCGATGGATGCTATCGGGGCCGTGGTAGGGGTGGAGAAGACGTGCAAAATGATGATCAAGAAGCCGGAACTGGTACATAAGGCCTTACGGGTATTAACGGATTTCCGTATTGCCCACGCTAAACTGTGGGCCGACAAGTTCGGCGCCGAAAGGCTCGTGCCCCTGGTAGGCGGACCTACAAGCTCCAACCAGATAATATCTCCCAAACAGTTCAAGGAGTTTGTGCTGCCCTATACCAAAAAGATGCACGACAAGCTAAGGGAGATGGGCTATAAACACATGTTGATCCATATATGCGGTGAACAGAATGCCAATATGCCCTTCTGGGCGGAGATCAACATGGGTGATCCCGGGATCATCAGCGTGGGGCACGAGATCGGCCTTGAAACGGTGGAGAAGTACTTCCCCAACGACATTGCGTTCGGAAACCTTGAGCCGGCCAAGATCCAGACGGAGACCCCGGAACAGGTCTATAACGCCAGTAAAGAGATTATCTTGAAAGGCAAGACAATCCCGGGAGGATTCATCTTTTCTTCGGGATGTGAAATGCCGCCAATGGCCCCGGCCTACAATTTATGGATGATGACAAAGGCCGTAAATGATTTCGGTTGGTATGAGTAGTTGTTAAAATCGGCTTGTCGATTTTAAGGGAAAAGGAGGAAATCATTAATGGTTACCGAAGAAAGAACACAGGAACTGGTAAGGGGTTTATATAATGCAGTCGTTCAGATGGATGAAGATGCCGCAGGTGAACTGAGCAGGGCCGTTGTGGAAGAGGGCGTTGATGCATACTATGCCGTAACGCAGGGGCTGACGGCGGCAATGGACAAGGTGGGCGAACTATATGCAAACGGCGAATACTTTGTCCCGGAACTCTTGCTTAGCGCCGATGCGCTCTACGCCGGGCTGGATATTTTACGTCCTCACATCAGGCTTGACAGGGACGAAAAGAAAAAACAGGTAATTATCGGTACGGTCGAAGGCGATATCCACGACATCGGCAAGAACCTGGTAAGGATAATGTTTGAAGCGGCGGGCTGGGTAATACATGACATGGGCAAGGACGTAAAACTGTCAAAGTTTGTCGAGGAACAGGCCAGGACCAATTCGGATGTCATAGCGCTTTCGGCCCTCATGACGACAAGCATGACGGCCATGCCGAAGGTGATCGCAATGATCAAGGCCGAACATCCGGATGTCGCCGTAATGGTAGGGGGAGCTCCCCTGACAAGAGATATTGCCGCAAGCTACGGTGCCGACGGATATGCGAATAACGCGGGGGAGGCGGTCCGGGAAGCAAACGCAATGCTTAAGCGGGTCAAAAAGTAGTAGACAAATACTCTGTTGAAATCGAAGAATATACAAGGAGATGATGTATGAGGCAGGAAAAAATGACGTCAGTGGAGAGAATGGACGCATTGCTGAACGGGAGGTCCGTAGACCATGTGCCTCGACTTTCATTTATTCTCGGATTTTGTGCAAAGAATGTCGGGTATCCCGTAGCTTCTGTTTACAGCGATCCGGAAAAAAGTTTTTTAGTACAGATGCTGACGAGGGAGCAATACGGCTATGACAGCGACCCGTTTTACGGATATGCGTCATTTGGGGGATATGAATTCGGCGGAGAGATCAAGCTCCCTGACGGTGAATATGAACAGGCGCCGTCACACCTTCGCTTTGCCGTGGAAAAGAAGCAGGACGTGGAAAAGCTGGAGCTGCCCGATGTCAGGAACGCAGGCATGTTGCCTCAGGCCATGCAGTTCTCCCGGAATCAGGTTGCCAACGGCATCGCGCCGTCCGTGGTCGTAGGAGGCCCCTTTACCATTGCCGGCAATATCTGCGTTGTTGATACCCTGTGCCGGTGGGTAGTAAAGGAACAGGGGCTGGTACACCGGCTTCTTCGGCTGGCTACCGATCATGTTCTTGACGTTGCACGGTTCTGGGTGGAGACCTTCGGCAAGGGGAAGGTCAAGATGCAGATATGGGAACCCTTAGCCGCCAACCAGATCATCTCGCCGAAACATTTTGAGAAGCTTGTGCTTCCTTACCAGGTGGAGCTTCACGAGAAGTTGCTCTCCATGGGTATCAAACATATACTCTGCCACATTTGCGGCGAGCAGAACCAGAATCTGCCCTTCTGGGCTGATGTGCCGATGGGCGACTTTGGCATTATCAGTATAGGCAAGGAGGTTGACATAAGCACGGCCATAAAGTATTTTGGAGATAAGTACGTTGTCGCCGGTAATATTGAGCCGGCAATATTGCAGACGGGAACATCCAAAGAGGTATATGAGCTTTGCCGCCAGGCGATTGAAAAAGGGAAGCGTGCCCCGAAAGGTTTTGCATTAATGGAGGGTTGCGAGGTTCCCGTAAACGCTCCTCCTTACAACATATACACGATGAAGAAGGCTGTCGATGACTTCGGATGGTATTAGGCCCGGGTGATGATCAGAGTATAAGAGGATATGATATCTCACAGAGAAAGAGTTCTTGGCGCCCTTCGTCGCGCGGGCACGGATGCGTTGCCGAAGGGCGAACTTTTTCTGCCCGTCGACCTTCTCGACCGTTACTGCCCTGAGCGGAAAGGTGAGTACATTAAACAGCTGGCGTCAATCGCCCGGTTGTTCGGACTGTCTTTGCTGGGGGCAGACCTCGGGGAAGAGAGACTGCACCCGCTTCTTGCGGAAAAGAGATTCGGGAAGCTCGATCAGTTTTTCACGGTGGGGTGCATTAAAGGACCTGTATCGCACATGATCGGGCATCTCGGGTTTTATGAAGCAATGATGTCCATCAGAAAGGCTCCCCGACGTCTCGCAGAATCGGCCGCACCTTTGATGAAGGATATCAAAAAAAGGTGCCTGCTCGCCCGCGATAACGGTTTCTGTGCAGTTGCGATTACCGATGATATCGCCGCCAACAGCGGACTTTTGTTTTCCCATACCGATTTTGTGGACATAGCCCTGCCGTTATACAGACAGATCGCTCAGGCCGTGAAGTCCGCCGGCCTTTTGCTGTTCTTCCATTCGGACGGCAACATAAGGGGCATTATCAGACTCCTGATAGAGGCGGGATACGACTGCATCCACCCCGTTGATGCACAGGCCGGGATGGACCTGTATGAGATGAAAGCGGACTTCGGCAAAGAAGTATCCTTCATGGGGCATATAGACATTGCAGCCTGGGATCCAAAACGGATCAGCGCGGAGATAACACGGGCAGAAGGTGAGTTCAGGAACGGCGGACTTATCCTCGGCTCATCCTGCGGTATAGCCTCCGACGTATCCGATGATGCACTGGCGGCACTCTACCCGGATATCAAAAGCCCGGGAAGAAGGGGACGCAGACCGGTATAAAATAATGTTCCTTCGCTGGTAAAAAAGGGAGGTTCCCATGTTTGATGAGAAGAAGTGTGATTTTTGCGGAGACTGCTTAGTATCATGCGCCTACGTTGATTACCCGAAGGAAAGGGCCGTCGAGAACATGAAGAGGCTCGTCGATAGCGGCGAGGCAGAGATACTCAGGGATTGTATAACCTGTATAGCCTGCAATGAATACTGCGAAAAGGAGGCAAACCCTTTTGATCTTATCAGCGCCCTCCAGGAAAAAACCGGCGCCATCTCTCCGTCGCCGCAGGTCATGGGCATGTTTGAACAGGTCGTCGGATCGCCCGGCAGTATCACCCGCGGAGACCCGGCAAAACCTGTATTGTCCCTCTGTGCGATCGAGCCTTTCGTGAGACCTGACCTTGTGCAGAGCGAGATATTCAGGGGCATGACCATGGTAAGGGGAGGGGACTACTTCTGCTACTACGCCATGCTTCATGTGGGGAAGGCCGGTATGCTGCCGGAGAAGGCCCGGACGTTTGTGCGCAATCTTCAAGACCTGGGCAGCGGAGAGATCATATTCCTCCACGAGGAATGCCATACCATGGTCAGAAAGATGCAGAACGAATGGGACATCGAAGTCCCCTTCAAGGCCACCAGCATCCTTGAGTATCTCAATCGTTATCTCAGGGAGAACAGGTCGCGGATAAGACCGGTCGGGAAAAGGATTGCCTACCAGCAACCCTGTTCATCGCGGACCATACCTGAAACGGAAGGGCTGCTGCAGGAGTTTTTCGACCTGGTCGGGGTTGAACGAATAAAGCGGCGATACGAGGGGAAGGCTGCCCTATGCTGCGGTGCGGCAATCGCGGGTCTCGGACAACTTGACCGTGCGATGGGCGTCATGAAGAAGAACATCGAAGACATCCTGTCGCACGGACCCGATGTCCTGGTATACCTGTGTCCTTTTTGCGGGTATTCTCTTTCCGAGCCGTGCACGATGCACCACCTGCCCACCGTCTTCGTTGCGGATCTGGCAAGGATGGCCCTGGGAGAGATCCCCTTTTCTTGAAAATTTCAATGCCATAGTATATAGTTCTCCTGACCCACCGGTCAGAATATGGATAAGGCCAATGCAGATATCATAACCGATAAGTCGACACAGCGCTGGATAACGATCAGCATTGCCTTTGCCGCTTTCATGTCAAAGCTCGACAGTTCCATCGTGAATATCTCCCTGCCCGCCATCTCCCAGTACTTCAATGTAGGGACAAGCGACGTCTCCTGGGTGATGCTGAGCTACCTCCTGATCCAGACCAATACGATGCTCATTACGGGCAAGCTCGGCGACGTCATCGGGCTCAAAAAGACATTTATTACCGGTTATGTTGTATTTACTGTCGGTTCTCTCCTGTGCGGGCTTTCGCCCGGGATCACCATGCTTATCATCTCGCGCTGCCTCCAGGGCATCGGCGGGGCGATGATCGTAACCAGCGCCTTCGCTGCCGTACCGAAATACCTGCCGGATACGATCATCGGCTCGGCCTTCGGTGTTGCCGCTACCGCCGCCGCGCTCGGCCTGATAATCGGCGCCCCTCTCGGGGGATTCATAACGGGCTATCTCTCCTGGCACTGGATATTCCTCATCAACATCCCCATCGGGATCATCGCAATCTTCATTGCACAGAGGGTGATACCCGGGAAAAAAGCGGCGGCACATGATGCCGGCACCAGGGGAAAGGGTTTTGATATAACAGGTGCAGGCTTAAGCTTCTTCGGACTCCTTGCCCTTACCTATGGACTGAACAGGGGTCAGGAGCTTGGATGGGGATCTCCCTTTGTCGTGGGGCTTTTTATTGCGTCGTGCGTGCTGCTCTCCGCCTTCTATTGGTGGGAAAAGCGGTCTTCAAACCCTTTAATAGACCTGGGGTTATTCAGGAATCATAATTTTACGTATGCCAGTGTCGCAGGCTTCACGGCCTTCATGGTGTTATCAGGCGTCAATTTTCTCACGCCCTTTTATTTTGAGTTCGCAAAAGGTCTCAACAGCCAGCAGGTAGGGATGGTCTTTTTATGTTTCTCCGCCGTGTATGTTGTTATAGGGCCTGTTGCCGGCAGGATCTCCGATAAGATTGAGCCAAGCCACCTCTGTGCCGCTGCAATGATATCGGGGAGCCTTTGCATGTTCACGTTCGCCGTTACCTCGCAATATCAGGGGCTCACATTCGGCCTTATCTTCCTTGTATGGTTTGCCCTTTCGTACGGGATGTTCATCTCTCCAAACAACAACCAGGCAATGAGGCTTGCGCCGACCGATGAACAGGGTATTGCATCAGGCGTATTCACCACCATGACGAGTCTCGGCCTTGTATGCGGGGTAAGCGTGTTCGAAACCATCTTTTCGCAATCACTCCCCGACAATGTATCCGTCAAGGTCATTGCGCAGACCCGGCCCCACATAATGCTTGCAGGCTTCCGGCATGCCTTTATCGCGGCAGGAATTACAACCTTTGCCGCCTTCCTTTTCTCTCTGCTTATAAGGGAAAACAGGAAGGCGTATTTTTCTTAAGCTTGACGCAGATCGTTTGAGGCTATAGAATACTAATCGAAAAGCTCGGGAAAGAAATGCAAACGAGAACGAAATGGAGATATGGGGATGAAGCTGCACGGCATCTTTAAACGGAGAAAGAAACGCGAGGATGACGACCCGAGGGTACGTGTAACGAAAGACATATCGCCCTCTGATTTTGTCCTTGTCAACGATCAGTCGTACATGTACAGGGAAAAGGTCCTGCCGCAGGCCTCAACGGTCGAGTTCTGGGAAAAAAGCGGCTTAGTCAATTTCCTGGCCAACAGCCCCTTTCTGAAGAGCGAGATACTTGATGTGGGATGCGGCAGCGGTGAAATAGATATAATACTCGCAGACAAGGGGTTCACGGTCACCGGTATCGATATTTCACCATACGCGATCAACATGGCGAAGGCCCTTGCCGAAAAATATCCTGACTGTCGCGACAGGGTCAGGTTCGTGGCCGGCGATATGGAGTCGATATCCTTCGAGAGAAGATTTTCATCGGCGATCATCTCCCATACCTTCGAACACGTGATAAATCCCGATAAGATGATGGAAAACGTCATCAGGTTTCTGGAGCCGGGATCATACGTTCTGGTCGCCGTGCCGAATAAGAAGGCATGGCGGGACAGGACGCACCTGCGGTATTACACAGAGAGAAACATGAAAAAGTTTTTGTCCCAATATTCGGACACGCTGGACACGGAAGTAGACGATCACGAAAGGATGATCTTCGCGTCGGCGAAGATAAAAAACTGATTAACGAGGTATCAAATAGAAGACCATGGACGAGTTGATCATCGTCGACAAAGACGATAAAGAGATAGGATACGGTGAAAAGGATGAGTGTCACTTCGTCCCCGCAAAGCTGCACAGGGCCTTCTCCATATTCATATTTAATTCAAAGGGAGAGATGCTTGTCCACAAGAGGTCGGGCGCAAAGAAGACATGGCCCGGCTACTGGACGAACGCCTGCTGCTCCCATCCGAGAAGAGGAGAAAGTCTTGAAGATGCAACCGCAAGACGGCTCCTGGAAGAACTGGGTTTTACCTGTCCCCTCAAGCACCTGTTCTCTTTCCACTACAAGGCTGATTATGATTCTGTATATGGCGAGCACGAGATCGACCATGTATTCATAGGCACGTACGACGGCGACGTAATGCCCGATAAAAATGAGGTCGAAACGCACAGATTCATAACAATAGATGCGCTGCTCGATGATATAAAGAAGTCGCCGCAGACATATACGCCGTGGTTTAAACGGGCCCTCCCGGCAGTCCTCGAACATATCGAGGGGAAAGATAGCAAAAATGAAAGGTGAGAGGCCGATAAGGATCTCGTAAGTCGTAAGGCGTCAGGCGAAAGAACCCGGACTCTCTGCTCTCAGCTCTTCGCTGCCTTTCTCCCCTTACGCCTCACGACTTACGCCTTACGGCGTTATGCTGTTTTTCAGTTGACAGGTCGTCCCTCGCGTACTAAATAATGAACTAATGATCATTTACACACTGTTTTTATCCCTTGCGGCTCATAGAATGAGCGGCAGCCGAAGACATAAAGGAGGGTATATGAAAACAGCAA
>MVRS01000210.1 GCA_002067975.1 Syntrophorhabdus sp. PtaU1.Bin058 | reverse complement strand
CCTGGGGGGCTGCAAATGCAGGACTGGATGCCAGAAGCCCCCATACCCAGAGCATCACCATCATGAGGGATGCCGTCTTCTTCTTAAACGTTGTGTTGTGGCTAAACGTTCTATACATCATACCCTCCTTTTTCCGGTCGCTCGTTACCGGCTGTTGCTGCATATCGAATGGAATCTGATCCCATCCCTTTTCATCGTCGCCGTCATCCCGACGACGGTTGCATCCGGTTCGTGTCCGGCAATACCCCCATTGAAACGTCCGATTGTGTCAAGGGTACGAAAGTCGGCTTTTTGACTTTTTTGCCATCCAGCGACAATCGTTATTTTTATTATCAAATAACGTAAGTGCCATCATTTGGACATGTTATATATTAATTAGATTTGACGTTATTCATAACATTAGATAACGTATCTGTCAACATATTTGTGAAATTTTTTACAGACAAATGCATTCCGGCCTCTATCCGGTTTGTAAAAACGGCTATCGTATTAAGTTGCGTTGGTGGAAGGGTTGCGAATTGATATCACTGGCGGAGAGAGAGGGATTTGAACCCTCGGTACGCGTTTTAGCACGTACACACGATTTCCAATCGTGCTCCTTCAGCCTCTCGGACATCTCTCCGGCTCATCCTTTATACCATACTCCCCGACGGCTGCACAAGGCAATTCATGCAGGAAAAACGGGCTCATTCCGGAACCAACATTGTATTGACAAAACATTGTATTACCTGTAGAATCGACAGCGGAATACCACAATGGTGGGGAGAAGATTAAGGAACATATTGATACAGGTATGTATCGCCGTGGTAATCTGTCTCATCCTTTTCGGGAACGAAACCGTACAGGCAGTGTCGGCGATCAACCAGCTTTGCGGTGCCGCCGGTTACGGGGCCGGGTGCATCAAGGCATTCAAACCATCCGGCATGCGTCCGTCCGGAGGTATGCGACCCGGGATGGGTGGGGGGAACATGCTCGGCGGGATGCTGGGTTCCATAGCGGCATCACTCATCACTGACCTCATTATCGATGCTGCGACCTCTTCTGCAGCCAACGCTGCCAATGCAGGCAATATCGCCGGCCAACAACTGTCCTCTCAGAGCAGCGCCCTCCAGAGGGCCGTGGAACAGCAGCGGAAGTTCGAGGAAGAGCGGCAGCAGCAACTACTCTCGCAGATGGTTGACGTGTCGGCAAGCCAATTCAAGGATTCCTCGTCGGACCTTACTATCCTTGAAAATGCCTCCGCAAGGGCAGGCGCCCCTTTCGACGGGAATGCCCCGATGCCCGACGGTCAATGGGAATCAATGCACGACGCCTGGTTCTCTACATCATCCACAGGCCAGGCTGAAGGTATCCAGCCCCTCAAGATGAGCGATCAATCCCTCGACTATACAAAAGACGGCATGGATTCGATGAAGTGCATGAACAGTATGGGCGGACAGATATGTTCGTTCCCTTCCGGGCAGCCTCCTGTCATGAAGCTCGACACGATCTCCGTCCCTCCTCCGCCCGCGACAACCGTCCCCAATATACCCACAGTGTCTGCGGCGCCCACGACAACTCCGGCGGTGCAATCACAATGGGTATCGTATAAAGACTCGATCATAGCGATGGCACGAAGAAAGATAGGCGAGGTCGGGGAGATGATCACCGACCCGCGCGAGCAGGCCGAGATGCTCCTTACGGCATTCGTGAATTTCGGCTCATCGGCCCTTCCCGGCATCCAGGGGGAGATCGCAACACAGAACATCGAGACGTACAAGGGTTTTATGAACAAGCTCATAGCCAATACATTCGAGATACTCACCGATGCGATAAATAACCCTGAAGAGGCGATCAGGAAAAGCGACCCGGAGGAGCTTGCCAGATCGACGCGGGAAGCCCTGCTTGACTCGGCGCCGTCCTCTGTCAAGGTTGTCGTCGCCTCCCTGACCGGCAGGCCCGATGAGGCCTTCGATGAAGCCAACAACATCATTGTTGACGAGGCGAAAGAGGCGGCCATGGACAAAATCAAGGACAAGGTCCAGGATACTGCGAAACACTACCTCGACAAGGTTGAGCACTGGCTTCTGAAATTATGACCCCTGCGCTTTTTATTGTCACTCCTCTTCTTTTTGTGCTTACATTCATAACCCCCCTCTATGGTCAGTACAATACGCCGCAGGTCTTTCTCGTAAAGGATGCTGCGCTCACCCACCTCCTCATACCGAAGGGCACAAAGGCCCTCGGCATAAGTCTTTCGTCGCAATTCGAGGTACCTGAAGGGGGCCTTCCAATATTGCTCACCAGAGAAGGGAACCTTTATGACCTGCAGAAAAGGTCCTACCTCCCCTATAAAAAGACACTGGGCATAACATCATTCACGATAAGCTCTTCCCTCTTCGTCGTCATCCGCAGGGATATGCTCGGATGGTACGAAGACGGCACGATCCGTGAACGGGTAAGGCTTCCGCAGTCAGGGCTCAGGATCGCCGCAGGTCCCGGGCAACGCCTCTATGTATACGGAGACAGAGGGACCGGAAGCATGATCTATCTCCTTGAAGATGGAAAAGAGATCCCCCTTGTCGAGGTCTCGCGAGGGAATATCTCGGCGCTGACTGCAATAAGGCAGCGGATATTCTATGCCGTGGGCAATGCTATCTATACGGTAGCAAAAGGCGAAAGGCCCGGACTGTTGTTCGTTGCCGAAGGTGAAAAGCTGGTACGTTCCCTGGCAATAGATCCGAAGGTAGGCGTACTCTATTTCTCGGCCGGGAATACCGTTTATGCCATGAGGGCGGGGATAGCGCTTTCCGTATTGAAGGGGATGGAATGTTATCTGAAATATTCCGGCACCGCCTTGTATGCCCTTGATCCGAAGGCCGGAAGGCTGGTGAAGATAACAGGCCTTGAAAGGCTTATCTTTGACGAAAAAGGCGAATCCTCTCCTGCCCCCGCAGGGGGATTCAAAGAATAATAAAAGAGGTGTCAACAATGGACAGGAAGGTAATCAAAATATTTTTTCTTTTTATTCTCCTACCCGCATTATGCGGCTGCATCACCATATCCGCCGAACAATACAAGGGCACAATGAAATTCGATACGATCCAGTCCCAAACCGCGATTGATGCTACGGCACGCATCCAGGCAAAGCATTCACTCGCTCCGGAGGTTGTTACCATCTGGAAAAACTGGCTGAATACGGACGAGACGATCGCAAACTGGCAGAAGGCCATCAGCGAGCTCGAGGTCGAAGACATGAAGAAGTCAGGGCTGTTTACCAAGATCGCAGGCCAGGATGCCGCTGATTACGATTTTCTCGTCGCAATAGAATCCATGGAATCAAAACCGTCCGAGCACCAGATCAAGGTAACCATGCAGGTCATCGACCCCAGGACGAACGAGGCGCTCACGACCTATACCAAGGAGTCAGGGCTGGGGACATCGATGATGAACTTTTCATCGAATCTCAAAGAAAGCCTGAAACATATCCTGGCGGATATGAGATCGAAGCTCCTCGCCGATTACAACGAAGGCAGGCTGAGGGCAACCGCGGTCTCGAAAAAACCTTCCAAGACGACTATCCAGTACTTAGAGCAGGCGTCTGCCGCACAGAAGGAAGGTAATTATGTTGCAGCCCTGTCAGCCCTGAGGGCCGCGATCCGCAGCAACCCGCAGTATCCCGGATCATACCGGCAGGCATCGGAATTCCTCATATTCCTCTGCGACTCTGACGGCGCGATCCGCGTTGCGGAAGAAAGTCTGAAGGACAATGCCGACGACAGGGATTTGAAAGACGTCATAGGGTCGGCATACAACCAGAAAGGCGACGCGAACAAGGCGCGTGAGTATCTCGGCGGAATAGGATTTACGGGGATGGTGCTGGAGGTCAAAGACAGCAAGGTAAGCGTGAGGTCCGTCCTTGCCGGTGAAGGGGCGCAGAAGGCAGGCATTGAGCCTAACGATATGATACTTGAAGTTGCAGGCACGCCGGTCAACAGCATACACCAGACAGTGAGCCTGCTTCGGTCGATTGAGCCGGGTAAAACGGTCCCGCTGAAGATACAGAGAGGTCAGGAGACGATGGAAAAGACCGTCACAATAGGTTCTCTCCTGGACCGGAAGAGCGCGACATATCCGAATGCCTGTAACGCGCAGAGACTTAACCGCGAGGGGATCGCCCTGGTCAGGGAACAGCAACGCGGTCCTGCGCTTGCTAAATTTGAAGAGGCAGCGCGATCGACACCGAATCTCATTCCGAAGGCAGACTATAACGCCGCCCTGATCCTTGAGCAGTCCGGCAGGCAGAAGGACGCCCTTGCACATTATCTTGCGGCAATGAAGAGCTTCCTTCTTGTAAGCGATGAGGAAGAGACGTCTGCAAAGGTTATTGTTATCGCGCAGCGTTCGAACACCCCGGTACCGGAAAGCGCCGACAGGAAGTATCGCATCGGTATACTCAGGGCACAGCAAAAACGATACAAGGAAGCGATCCAGGAGTTTGAGGCCGCCCTCTCCGAAGCCCCCTGGCTTGTAGACGCCTATTACAACCTCGGCCTTGTATATGATTTTTCCGGTGAATACCAGAACGCCCTGCGATCTCTCAGGACGTTTATGAAGCTCGCGCCGAATGCGCCCAACATAGGGGCGGTGAAGACCAAGATCGTGGAACTCGAAGACAGGCTTGGGCTGCTTGAAGGTTCAAAGCCGGGTCCCTCACAACCGCAGGCACAACCTCAGACAACGGGATCCGTGAGCCAGCCCGAACCCGCGAAACAGCCACAGTCCGCACCGGCGAAAAAGAAGCAGTGATGGTAAAGGAGCGGTTAATAGTATATCGTATATAGCATATAGTGGACTGCAAGGGAGTGTACATCCGTGAGTCGTGAATCGTAAGTCGTGAGGGGAGAGAACCGAAGGTCACGTCGCAGGGCGACGAGGGGAATCGAATACGAGAAAGATTTTGACCCGGATACATCACCATAAAGCATCGGTATCGGGATTCCTCCCTGTTACAGAAAAAGAGCTCAGGTCTAAAGGCTGGGATCATCCTGATATAATCCTCATTACCGGCGATGCCTATGTCGATCACCCTTCCTACGGCACGGCGATCATAGGGAGGGTCCTTGAAGCCGCCGGGTTCAGGGTGGGTATCATTGCTCAACCGGACTGGAGGACAACAAGGGATTTCCAGAGGCTCGGGAAACCCCGTCTGTTTTTCGGCATCACTGCCGGAAACCTCGATTCGATGGTGGCAAACTACACATCCACCAAAAGACCGCGCAAAAAAGACGACTATTCACCGGGAGGAGCGCCCGGGCTCAGACCCGACAGGGCCACAATAGTGTATGCCAACAGGGTGCGGGAGGCATACAGCGACGTGCCGATCGTCATCGGCGGTATCGAGGCGAGTCTGCGGAGGTTTGCCCACTATGACTGGTGGGATAACCAGGTGCGGAGATCGATCCTCGTCGATTCCAGGGCAGATATCCTCGTCTACGGGATGGGCGAAAGACAGATCGCGGAGATCGCGGAAAGGATAAGGGACCACAGGGAACTCGCAGGGATAAGGGGAACAGCAATAAGGCAGTCGATAGTCGATAGTAGTCAGTCGTCAGTAGATCCAAGACAAGGCAAAGACAATAGGCAGTCGATAGTCGATAGTCGTCAGTCGTCAGCAGATCCAAGGCAAGACAGAGACAATAGGCAGTCGATAGTCGATAGTCGTCAGTCGTCAGTAGATCCAAGACAAGGCAAAGACAATAGGCAGTCGATAGTCGATGGTAGTCAGTCGTCAGTAGATCCAAGACAAGGCAAAGACAATAGGCAGTCGATAGTCGATAGTCGTCAGTCGTCAGCAGATCCAAGGCAAGACAGAGACAATAGGCAGTCGATAGTCGATGGTAGTCAGTCGTCAGCTTTCAGTGGTTTTAACAACGTTGAACGTAGAACGTTGAACGTTGAACATGATTCTCGACTATCGACTATCGACTATCTACTATCGACTGCCGTTGAGATTCCGTCATACGAAGAGGTTAAAGAGGACAGGGACAAGTTCAACGAGGCGTTCAGGACGATCTCCTCCAACCAGGATCCCTTCAGCGGCAAAACGATCATCCAGAAACACGGCACACATTACGTGATCCAGTTCCCCCCTCCCTTTCCCGAAAGTACACATGAACTGGACAGTATCTATAGCCTTCCTTACCAAAAGGCATGGCACCCCTCCTATGATACGCAGGGCGGCGTCCCCGGCTTTGAAACGGTTCGGTTCTCCATCGTCTCCCACAGGGGGTGCTGCGGGGATTGCAGTTTCTGCGCCCTCTCCATGCACCAGGGGAGGATCGTACGGTCACGGAGCAAGAGGTCTATCCTGGAAGAGGCAAAGGCCCTTACCGAAAGCAAAGATTTCCACGGCACCATAGCCGATATCGGCGGACCCACGGCAAACCTCTACCAGGCGCACTGCGCACAGTGGGAAGATAAAGGTGCATGCAGCACAAGGAACTGTCTTGTCCCGGACATGTGCAAGGGTCTGCAGCCCGGATACAAAGAGAGTATTGACCTTCTCCGGGAGGTCATAAGGCTGCCGAAGGTCAAACACGTCTTTATCGAAAGCGGGCTCAGGCACGACCTGCTCGTCAGGAACGATGCAGCGGAATACCTCCAATATATCTGCGCACACCACATCAGCGGCCGGATGAAGGTGGCCCCTGAACACTGCGTGGAGCACGTCCTGAAGATCATGAACAAACCTTCATTCAGGATATATGAACAATTCGTGAAGAGATTCGATGAAGCGAAAAGGAAGACAGGCAAGGAGTTCTATCTCGTCAATTATTTTATCAGCGCCCATCCCGGCGCTACGCTCTCAGATTCACTGGAGCTCGCCCGCTATCTCAAAAAGAGGAACATCCATCCGGAACAGATCCAGGATTTCATGCCCCTGCCCCTCACCCTCTCCGGTACAATCTATTATACGGAAAAAGACCCTTATACGGGCAGGCGCGTCTATGTTGCAAAGACATTCCGCGAAAGAAAGATGCAGCGCGCCCTCATCCAATACAACAATCCGAAGAACAGGCCGCTCATCAGGGAGGCGATGCGACTCTTGCAGCAGGACTATGTATAATGCATAGCTCATGGCGAACCAGATACTTGATGCTCGACACTCGTCGCTCGATACTCAATGATCAATGCTAATAGCTGTATGCTGAAAGCTGACGGCTGATAGCTTACTGCAACTCTTCCTCTATCCTCTTTATAAGCTCCTGTGCGGTGACCGGCTTTGCAATGAACGGGCGCCCCGAGATGTAACCGCTCTGCTTTGCAACCTCATCCTTGCTCACGAGGGCCGTGAGGAAGATGATGGGGATATTGCTCGTTGAAGGGTCATCGAGCAACTCCTCTGCGATCTCTCCACCGCTCATCCCGGGCATCCTGATATCAAGGAGAATAAGGTCCGGTCTTCGGTTCCCGGCGATCTCTATACCCGATCTGCCGTCAGTGGCGAAAAGCACCTCGTAGTTCTTTGTCCGTTCGAGGTTGAGCTTCACCATCCTGCAGAAATCCTTCTCATCGTCGATAATAAGGATCCTCTTTTTCGCCATTCATGCCTCCCCGGGCTCTTATTCCGCAGGCAATACCATCAACACGCTTGTGCCCTTCCCTTCCTTGCCCTCGATGCTGAGGTGTCCATTATGCCTTTCTATAATATCGCGGGCAACAGCAAGACCAAGTCCCATTCTCCCCTGGTCCTTCTTCGTTGTAAAGAAGGGCTCAAAGACCCTGTCCAGGTCTTCCTCCAATATACCGCACCCGTTATCAGTAACCATGACGGCTACGCTGCTCTTTCCCGACTCGTACAGGACCTGTCTCACCTCTATCGACACAATCCCATCCTCCGGGATCGCATCTGCCGCATTCATCAGTACACATACAAGGGCATGCTTGATCTCACTTCTGTTTACCATGCATTCCGGTATGGATTGAGGAAAGTCTTTTCCTACCTGCACAAAACTGTTGCTGAGTTGAGGACCCAACAGGGCAAGGCTTTCATCTATCAGCGTCCTGATGTCGGTTAACTGCGCCTGGCCTGCGGCAGGTCTGGCAAAACCCAGGATATTCTCTATTGTCGCGTCAATCCTCGAGGCGGCTTTTCCGATCATCCCGATTATCTTTTTCGCTGAATCATCGAGGGTTTTGGAATATTCCAGGAATTCCGCTCCCTGCAATATAACTGCAAGCGGATTCTTCATATCGTGGGCAGCTCCGCGAAAAAGTTGTCCCACGATGGTCATCCTGTGCGATTCGAACACGTTGGAACCAACGTGATCAGAGGTTTGCTTAACTGTCCCGTCTTTCTTTTTTCTCCCACCCATCTGTTTACCTCTGTGTTTAAAATTCCGATATGGTCTCTTCTTACTATCATAAAAGATATTGTATAAAATTCAAAGGAATAATTTTGTTTGCGTGCATTGACTCTTTGATGTAGTATAAACACGGGGATGCTTTTGTCAGGAACAATAATCAGGGAGGCTGCTATGGAGATATGGAAAAGCAAAAGGTCGTGGTCTGTCGTATCCTTTCTAATGGTCGTCATTGTTGCCGCAGTAATGGCCTGCGACGCCGACGCAAAGAGGGCATCATTGAAGGGCGGGGAGGACCTGAATGGTATTGCCTTTGACGATTTCTGGGACCGGGTGAAGGATGAGGGACGTCAATGGACTGGCAATCAACAGGCGGGCAATCAACTCTATGTATCAAAGATATCCGCCATTCCGGTCAAGGGCTTCGACAATCATAACGGTCTGTCGGCCATATGGGAAACCCAGGTTGTGCGCTGTAATTCAGTGAAGGAGTATAAAGACCCTGATTCAAAGAAGATCGAGATGATCTGCAACGGCAGGTCAATAACGTACCGGATGACAGAGACAGGCATTGCAGGCGCACAATCAGGTTTCAGGAAGGGCAGGGAGAAGAATTTCAGGGGTGCAGCGGTATTACTGGAAAGGGTAAGGTTCGGCGCCGGCAAGGCAGAGGAGATCGCGAACAGCAACAAACGTTTCAGGCCTGTCGGATACGAATATTACACCTACGACCTGCACATCGCCCATGTCGCAGACAAACCGGTCTGGGTGATTAAAAAGGGGTGCAATCACCGCGGTCTGAAACAAAAACAATGTACGTCGAAAGATTCCTGGGCCGTGAAGGTCGATGCGGAGACAGGAGAGATAAATAAGACAGTGAATAGTAGATAGTAGATAGTGAATAGTGAGAGACAAAAGAACTAAAAAAACAATAAGGCAGTGAATAGTAGATAGTGAATAGTGAGAGACAAAAGAACTAAAAAAACAATAAGGCAGTGAATAGTCGATAGTAGATAGTGAATAGTGAGAGACAAAAGAACTAAAAAAACAATAAGGCAGTGAATAGTCGATAGTCGATAGTGAATAGTAAAAAACCAGTCGATAGTAGATAGTGAATAGCCGTCAGCAAGCCAATAACAGTCTATCTGGTTGTCAACCGGATGAACTGATTTACTAATAACTGATCGCTGAAAGTTGATAATAAAGACAGCGTGCTGCTTTCTTTGTGCCGGGTACCGTTACTTTTTCGCTCCGGAGATATCTGAAAAAACTGCTTGACATCTTCCACATATTGGTAATATGATATTACTATCATGTTTTAGCACTATTTTATAACGTAACCAGGGAGGCTGTCATGAAGGATAAAAAAACGGATGAGATCTCCGAGGGCGCGCTCCTCCTCTTTCCGCTGATGAAACTCCTCTTCAGCGGAGATCCCGGCGATCCGGCGCTTGCATCGTTGAGAAATCAAACCTACCATATTCTCCGCATCCTTGAAAGGAGCGGGCCGCTCCCGGTGTCCGCAATAGGGAAGCAACTGTTCATCGCCAAACAGAACATGACCACTTTCATTGACAGGCTTATGAACGAAGGGCTTGTTAAACGAAAAACCGACGCCGCCGACAGGCGGGTTATAAACATCATCATCACGGAAAAGGGGAAGCTCTTTCTGAAGGAGAGGGGGCAGGGCCTGAAAAAGATCGTCAATGCAAACCTGTCGAAGTTAAGCGGCGAGGACATCGAATCGCTTCATTCCGTTTTCGAGGTAATACGGACCATTGTCCGCAAACTTATGTAGTCTGATAAAGGAGGAAAGCCGTGTTTGAGAAAAAGATATCGAGACGTTCTTTTATTACCCTGTCCGCCGCCGCCGCAGCTTCCCTTGCTCTCGACCGGTCAAAGGTCAATGGCCTGGCAGCCGCTATGGGCAACAAGGCAAATTACCCCGTTGTGGTAATCGGCGCCGGGCTGGGCGGACTCTGCGCCGCAGCCTATCTCTCGAAGTCCGGTGTACCCGTTACGGTCGTCGAACAGCACGCAATCCCCGGAGGGTACGCGACAGCCTTTGAAAGGGGGGATTTTACCTTTGAGGTATCCCTCCACCTGACTACCATCCACAATAACAGCACTGCGGCGATCCTGGAGGACCTGGGGATACTCGATAAGCTCAAGTTCGTTCCCCTTCCGGGACAGCAAGGCCCTGAGTCGCTCGCGGAGACACTTTCCGGACGGTTCCCTTCGGAAAAGGAGGGGATAAGAGGTTTTATCAAGGAGATCACCGGTATATCGGACGAGATATCCGGTCTTTCTAAGGAAAAGGGCAAGTCCGGAAAGGCCTCTATCCGCCGGTATCCTAAGTTGTGGGGTGTGAAAGACAAGACGCTCGCCGATCTGCTTGGCGGCTATGTCAAGGACCAGGAGTTAAAGGACCTTCTCGCCTCCGGCTGGGGAGCGTATGGTTTGCCGCCTTCACAGCTCTCGGCATTCTATTTTGCCGCTGCCCGCGGCGGTACCCTCAGGAACGGGTCGTACTATATCCGGCCTCGCTCCCAGGCGCTCAGTGACGCCCTTGCAGAGACGATCACGCGCTCCGGGGGAAAGATCCTCTACGACACTGCCGCACGGGGCATCAAGCTCAAGGACGGCGCGGTCGAGGGTGTTGACTTGCAGGACGGCGGTAAACTGCCTGCCGTAGCCGTAGTGAGCAATGCCAGCGCACTCACCGTTTTCAAGAAGATGCTGCCTCCCGGTTCGGTGCCTGCCGATTACCTCGGGAAGATCGACGGGTACAGCACAAGCATTTCGACCTTTATAGTCTGGCTTGGACTCAACAGGGATGTAAGGGAGATCGTGAAGACATATCGTACCGGCTTCAGGACCGGCCGCGGCATAGAGGCCGATTACCGATCATGTTTGAAAGGAGAACTCGAGCGTGCTCCGTATGGTATAACCGTCTACGATCATCTCTACCAGGGATATTCAAGGCCCGGAAAGTCAACGGTCACCCTCCTTTGTCTCTGCGGTTACGAGCCGTGGCGTAGATTCGAGGCCGATTACCGGGCGGGACGCAAGGACGCATATTACAAGGAAAAGGAAAGGCTGACAGAGGCCCTTATTGCCAGGGCGGAAAGGGATTTTATCCCCGGGCTCAGGTCTATGATCGAGGTCAGGGAATCGTCAACGCCTCTTACCAATTGGTATTTTACACGTAACCCGGAGGGCGCCATCTACGGCTTCAATCAGACCGTTGACAACGCCTTTATGAACAGGCTTGACTGCAGGACACCCGTAAAAGGACTCTACTTGGCGAGCGCCTGGGGAAATCCCGGCGGCGGGTACGGCGGCGCCCTGAGCGGTGGCGAAAAGGCCTTCAGGATGATGGTCGAAGACTGGGGAGGATGACCCCCGCCATAAGCAAACAGCCGTCAATCGGGAATAAGAGTCTCGTAAGGCATAAGTCGTGTGTTTCTTAACTATTCACCATTCACCGTCCACTATTCACTGCCTTTACCCAGCGTGTTTGCGGGGAGAAGTTCCTTAAATAACAATGTCACCTACTACTGTTCGCCGGGATGTGGTTATGAAGACTGAAAATTACGGAATGAAGGTGAGTATAAGAAAGAGGTCACCGGGAAGCTTATCGAACAAGGAGATAGGTAACAAATTATTCTGGGTTGATGGGTAACGTTTTCGTATGATTCATCCCTTATTCATCCCTTCGCTTCACCCATAAATATCAATGTTTCGAGAGCAACCCCTTCAATCCCCTGGCTCACTCCGGTATGATACTTCGCGCTTGCCCCGCGCAAGAGAAGCAAAAACTCCGGCGAAGCAAAAGAGGGCAAAAAAGGCAAAAGCAATTCTTATGGTGTGGAGAAACGTATGGTAATAGACGGGAGTAATCATTACGCTCCCTATCTGGAAGACCATGAACACAATCATCGCGATGGCCATGCTCAGCATTTGTCCCGTGACGCGCATCGTCGCCAAGGTCCCACTTGCTACACCCAGATATTTTTTCTTTACGGAGCCCATGACGGCATTCGTATTCGGAGAGGAGAATAAGGCAAATCCGAAGCCGAGGAGCATGAGGTCGGCAACTATGTAGCTGACACTGGTTCCTTGATGAAGGAAAGCAAAAACGACAAGTCCTATCACCGTGATAGACATACCGGCTGACGCAACCACCCGAGGATCCAATCGGTCCGACAACCTTCCTGCAAGGGGAGAGAAAAGAGTCATTATCACGGGTTGTGACACGAGAACCAGCCCTGTAGTCTGGGCACTTAGCCCTTTGACGTACTGAAGGAAGAGACTGAGAAGAAAACTAATGGCGAAGGTAGCGCTGTAATTGATGAGTGCCGCAATATTCGAGAAGAGAAAAGTTCTGCTCTGTAGGAAGAGTTGTATTTCCAACACAGGACTTTCCACCTTGATTTCCCACACGAAGAAAACAACCATGCCAGCAATACCAACGGCAACGAGGGAAAAGGCAACGAATGACGGTATCTCTGAAAATCCGTACATTGTACAGCCAATGGACAAAACGTAGATGATTGAACCAACGAAATCGAACTTTTCACCACGGGCACCTGCCCATTCAGGTTTGAGTTTAAGCACCGTAACCGTAACTATAGTGAGTCCAATGAGAATGTTCAGTACGAAAATGCTTCTCCACCCGACTTGATGGGTAAGAAACCCACCGATAAAAGGACCCGCCGACAACCCTGAATAGACAGCCGCGACTGTGATGCCAAGAGCTTTTCCCCGCTTTTCAGCTGGGAACACAGAGGAAATGATCGTTACCCCCATGGTGAATATCATGGCCCCACCTATGCCCTGGAGGAACCTTGCCGCAATGAGCATTCCGCTGGATATGGAGCACGCTCCCATAGCGGAGGAGACTATGTCGAGGAGGATACCCCACAAAAATATTCTCTTTCGTCCACATATATCGGATACCCTTCCAAAGGGTAGGCTGAAAGCCGCAGCCGCGAGAAGGTAGGCGGTAGAGACCCAGCTCAGGGTGAGCACATTCATCGAAAGATCTCGGCCTATACTTGGCAAAGAAACTACGACGGATGATCCCATAAATGGCGTGAGAAAGGAGCTGAGCACGGCAACTATGAGGACGTTCCTTTGAAGGCTTCTGTCATCCATGATATTGTCGAGGGCAATCGGTGTCATCGGTGTCAAGGGTTTCATCCTTGGTAGCCTTCAGCCATCTATAGCTAATGACAAGGGTCAGGAGGGCCAAATCTTTGATTATTGATAATGATAGCAGGGAGGCTGTCGATAAAATTATAAATAATTTTTCCCCGCCATGAAGTCTTAAAGGCATTATTATAGTAATCTCCGATTTTCCGTTTCACCGAGTTTAACATTCATGCCTTTAATAATGTCCTAGCCTTTTTCTTTCCATCCCGCCGTTCAGATGAACGCGCGATTTTGCCCTATTGCAATTGATGTGTACTTAATAAGTTGCTCAATTTTCCTGCCATTCCAATGGGTTGTCAAGCGAATTTCTTATTTATTTCTATCAGTAACAGACTATGGAGCCGCAAAATTGAGTGATCAAGGTTTCAGGAAGCACTAAATTAGGACCGAGCTTTCAAAAATGAGCCAATATTGAAACTTTGTATCGGGATGGGGAATGTCTTGAATCTCTTGGCAATTGATTGATCCTCAATGAACCCACCCTTTTTTAATCTTTCTCCAAACGTTTTAAAACTGCAATGAAATTTTTTACCGGCGGTCACATGTGAAAACCGTTCGGCGTGATGCGTTCGGCTTTGGACGTACTGCTTATTCCGGATATACCACCGGAGAGCATCGGTGTCGGATTTTCCTGTAGCAAACCGTCGTGAGGCGAGGAAGCTCGGTCTTTTGCGAAGCAAAAGTTCCGAAGCCGAACGCGAGCGAATGTAAGCCGCTGGAGCGTATGAGCGTGTTTGCGGGGAAATGTCCGACACCGGTGTTCATACTACCGTGCACAATCCGGATTTATACAACAGGCCGGCCTTGATGTTCACCCCGCGAAAGCCCTTCGGCGGTGCATTTGCTCGTTATGTGGTTCTTAACTGCTTCAGCAACTTGTCATAGTCACCGTGAGAGCCTATCCAAAACCATAGCATCTGTTTGCCGTGCTCTATTCCCACAGCCCTATAGTCTTTAGTTATACGGAGAGAAAAAATTGGTCGGGTTGAGTGTATCCGCTTAAAATGCAGACCAGGGTGGTACGGATTATTTTTGAAGTTTCTATAAGCATTCTTGGCCTCTTTTTTTATCTGTTCCGGCAATTTCTCGTAACATTTCCAGAAGCCTTCGGTGGTCCGGGAGGTCATAATGCCTTGATGTTCAACGGTTTTGTTTTCCCCCGCTTATGTGCAGCAATAGCTTCATCGGCAAGCTTGTCCAACACATCTTCAGACGCGGCAAATGTCCTCTCCCATTTGTTTTCAGCTTCCAGTTCCTCCATCATCCATTTGGCAAGGGCATTCTGTTCAACCTGTGGCAGTTTGGACGCTTTCTTAAATGCCTTTTCCAATAGCTTCGTCATAATTCACCTCGTCTATTGTAATCCATTAATTTTACCACAAAAAGAGGGGAATTGCCTGAAGATTGTGTTTCTCGCGATTGATTGTGATCGTGTGTTCAGAGTAGTTGCAGCAACCAGCGAAGTTATAACAGTTTCTCTGGTTGTAACCAGATGAACTGGATAAACCGGAAAAACCGATTTGCTGATAGCTGACGGCTTAAACAGTCATCTTCAGGTATCAGGTTCTTTCGCAGTCCACTATATACTATATACGATATACTATTCACTGCTCTTCTCGCCTTCTGCTCTTCACAGCAATGAATAAACAAAAATCTTCACCTTTCAGATATTGTGTTATAGAATAATCAGGTTATATGCTGTTATCGTTGAATCCACGTGGATTCGCATTTGATACCAACTATTTTGACGCACCAGCTTCCCATAGGAGGTCAAATGAAATGCCCTTCCGGAATAAGCGAGGAACTGCTCAAAGAAAATTCCTTACTGAAACAGAAAATCAAAGAGCTGGAAAAATTCGAAGCAAAACCCAATAAAGACGAGGAAGACCCGTGGAGGAATGATTATCCTTACCATGTCTTTTTTGATCTTGCCCCGGACCCTATGGCAATCACCGATCTCGATGATGGCCGCATCATCGACGTCAACCAGGCCTTTGTCGCGCAGTCTCATTACTCACGGGATGCATTGATAGGTCGCACCACTACAGAAGTCGGTATCTGGGTCAACAATGAAAGCAGAAATGCGATACTCAATCGCCTGAGCGACACAGGGTTTATTGACAACATTGCATTAGAGTTCAAAATAGGGAACAATGAGATCCGACAGGCCATGTTTTCCGGTAGACTGGTTGAGATCGGAGGTCAGAAATGCCTCTTGTCTGTATCCCGGGACATCACCGAACGCACACAAACAGAAACGATTGCCAGGAACAACGAAGAGAAGTACCATCGTCTTTTTGACATGGAGTCGGACGCAATCTTTCTTATCGATAATGAAACTGGCCAGATCCTTGAAGCCAACAAGGCCGCGTCCTTTCTTTACGGATACAGCAAGGAAGAACTTCTCAGGAAAAATCACAAAGACCTGTCTGCCGAACCGGAACGAACGCGAGAAGCCACACATAAAGAACTGACCATGGTCCCGCTCCGCTATCACAGGAAAAAGGACGGCACCGTGTTCCCTGTTGAGATTACCGCTACCCATTTGGTCTGGAACGGACGGAAATCGCACCTTGCGGCCATAAGGGACATCACCGAACGCAAGCGTGCAGAAGAGGCGTTGCGGGAGAGCAAACGGCAATACGACCATCTGGTCTCCAATATCCCGGTTGGCGCCTATCTCTTGCGTACCACAAAAAACGGAGGGGTTTCCTTTAAGTATGTCAGTCCCAGGATGGCGGAGATACTCGCCATGTCCGCAGAGGCCATACTGGCGAACCCGAAAATTGTGGACCTGTCTATTCATCCCGAGGAGTTTGATGCCTTTAGAAAGCTGAACAGGGAGCGGATTGAGGCAATTCAGCCCTTTTTATGGGAAGGCAGGGTCATCGTCGCAGACACCGTTAAATGGCTGCGGATCGAGTCGCACCCCGAACAGTTGAACAACGGGGACGTATTATGGCACGGCATCGTTGCCGACATCACAGAGCGCAAACAGATGGAGGCCGCACTCCGGAAAAGCGAAGAACAGTACCGCTCCATCTTCGAAAACTCCATAGAAGGCATCTACCAGACAACCAGGGAAGGGAAATTCCTCATGGCGAATCCTGCATTCTTCCGCATGCTGGGATATGATTCCTATGACGAGATGGTCCAATCAATTACAAACATCCCCGACCAGATCTACGTAAACCCGGAAGACCGTAAACATATTATGGAGATCATTGAACGGGACGGCGAGGTAAGGGCATTTGAAACACAGTTTTATAAAAAGGATGGAAATAAAATATGGGTCTCTGTCAACATGTGGGGTATTTATGACGAGAGGGGAAAATTTCTCTACTTCCAGGGTATTGAAGAGGACATCACCGAGCACAAGCATCTCGAGGCCCAGCTCCTGCAATCCCAGAAGATGGAGGCGATAGGGACGCTTGCAGGAGGGATTGCCCATGACTTCAACAACATCCTCACGGCGCTTAACGGATACGGCTCCCTCCTCCTGAAAAAGATGGAAAAGACAAACCCCCTAAGACACTACGTGGATCAGATACTTGCTATGTCTCAGAATGGCGCCGAACTGATCCGCAGTCTCCTCGTATTCAGCAGACAGCAGGCCATAAGGCTGAAACCCGTCAATATCAATACTGCCATCAAGGGGACTGCAAAGCTTTTAAAACGCCTTCTCACCGAGGATATCATGCTGGATATACACCTTGCCCGCGAAGATATCATAGTGATGGCGGACATTACCCAGATAGACCAGGTATTGATGAACCTCGCCACAAACGCACGGGATGCCATGCCCAGAGGCGGTAAGCTGACTATTGAAACACGGATAACCGAGATCAACCACGCATTCATCATGAGCCGCGGATACGGTCAACCGGGCGCTTATGTCCTCATCACTGTCTCCGACACCGGTGTCGGTATGGATAAGGAGACAATAAAAAGGATCTTCGACCCCTTCTTTACCACCAAAGAGGTCGGGAAGGGGACCGGCCTTGGCCTTTCCACAGTCTATGGGATTGTAAAACAGCACAACGGATATATCAATGCGGAGAGTGAATCGGATCACGGCACAACGTTCCACATCTATATTCCCTTAGTAAAAACCAAGGCAAAAGCAGCGGCACCCGCCGCCGCCCTATTCGGGGGGGGGGGGGGGGGGGGGGGGGGGGTAGAGAAACTATCCTCCTTGCCGAGGATGACCCCATAGTAAGAAACCTTACCAAAGAAATTCTTTCCATGTGGGGATACACCGTCATAGAGGCCGTCGATGGTGAGGACGCCGTCCGGAGGTTCATGGAATACAAAGACGCTGTAGATCTCACGATCCTCGATGTGGTGATGCCGAAGAAGAACGGAAAAGAGGTCTACGAGGAGATACAGAAGGCACATCCTGCTATAAAGGTGTTATTCACCAGCGGGTATACAGGTGACGTCATCCTTGACAAGGGGATCCATGACGACACCATCGACTTTATATCAAAACCCCTGCTGCCTGACGAACTACTCCTGAAGGTAAGGACGGTATTGGACAAATAATCTTTTGTCTATGTGAAAGTGTCGAATCCCGGCAGGTCATTCCAGTTCATGCAATGGGTCCGGTTCAGATATAACAGCCGGATGATCTCTTCCTTGCCGTTTGTCTCCACAAAGGTTCTGACCTCTTTGTATGCCTGGAGATAGGCCCTGTCCGCATCGTCGCAGGAGGAGAGGTCATCCCATAACTCTTCACGATCATACCACTTCGTTATCCCGGCAATTTTCCCGGCACGTATCTGCCGAAGGGGAGGATACACTTCACTGTCTATGAACTGACACAGTCCTTCTTCCAGCCACATCGGTACGTCCCTTTTTTCTTTGCGTTTCATTGAAAACACAGTAGCGCGCGATATGTCTCTCACAACATGATGGGTAATCTCATGGGCCAGGATACCCGCGAGACGGTCCGGGTCGGCATTCATCCGGCAGCGTAGCGGTGAGACAAAGAGGATCACGTTCATCCCGTCTCGAATCCCCGGTGCACAAAAGAAGGTCTCTTCGCAACGCATACATGTCATATACTCTAAGTCAGCCTGCGTGGGCGCCACCCAGAGGTCTACCGCAATATCGTCCCGACAGTCAAACCAGTCTTTGACATATGCGTATGCCCGTAGAAAGGACTCCCGGATCAAAGGGAGGGCAGGCACGTCCCGGTCTGCGTAACTGATGCGGAGATGATCCGCCACTGAAAACGTTTCCGTAATGGTCGGCGATTTTTCGAATCGTTCGGAGAGATACCGTTTTTGCACTACAGGTAGTCCTTCCTCGGCGGGCTGAAGAAGTCCAATACCTCACCGGGCTCAATGATCTCAATGCGATGCTCAATGTCGCGGGGAATGGAGTAAGAATCGCCGGGACCTATCCTGTGCGCAACATTGCCGATGACGATAGTATATCTCCCGGAGATCACGTATCCGCTCTGTTCGTTCGGATGCTTATGTGAGGGGACAGCGTCGCCCTTCTTATAGAGCATCTTCGTTACCATCGATTCCGGGCCATGGGAGAGCAGGACGAAATCGACCCCCAGGAAGCTTCTTCCCTGTGCCTCATCCGATTTCACTACCATACCGCCTCCTTATCAATGATTGTCTTTCTCATCTTCCGTTACAGGATCATCTCGATGAGGAACGGACCCGGCTCTGCGAGCGTCCTGCCGAGCACGCGCGCGAGGTCTTCAGCGGTTCTTACCGATGCGCCGGGGACGCCGAAACCGGCTGCGAGCTTTACCCAGTCTATCGCCGGGCCGTCAAGTCCTACGAGCGACCTGATATTTGGTCCTGGAGAGGTGATGCCGGCGCGGGCAAGCTCCATCTCGAGGATGCGGTAGCTCCTGTTGGAACAGATAAGGGTCTTCACGTTCAACCCTTCGCGTGCTTGCGTCCACAGCGACTGGACGGTATAGAGGGCGCTTCCGTCTGCCTGGATATTGATGACGGGCCGGTCGGGACAGGCCAGTGCGGCGCCGATCGCGCAGGGCATGCCGTAGCCTATGGAGCCGCCTGTAATGGTCAGCAATGTATGCGGGGCCGCAGATGCCGAGAGATCATAATAAGAGAATGAAGAGGTAATGCCTTCATCGACAATGATCGCACCCTCGGGTTGCAACGCCGCCACGACGAGACTGATCTTCTCTGCCGTCAATCCTCCGGCAGGGATGCCGGGATGTTTCAACGGGGCAGAGGTGTCGTCGCCCGCAAGCCTTTCTCCTGATGCGCCGGAGGGACCGGCGAGATATTCAAGCACGTCAATGATATCCTGTCCGCCCATGCCGACCTGGATCTTTGTCTGCTCCAGGGAGATGATAAAGCTGTCAACGCCTTCGTAACCGAAAAACGTTACCGGATCGTGGGCCCCCGCTATCACCACCGCTTCATATCCGGAAAGCATCGCAATCGCCTCTTCCGGGAAATAGGGAAGACGCGCAACGCGGGGCAACCCTGCGCCGCGCTCCACGTATCCCGGAAAGGTCTCGGCAAAAAGGTCACAGCCCGTGGCGGCCTTGATCCTCGCCGCCGCCAGGAGCCCGTTTTTGCGCAACGCCCTCTTGCCGAGCATGAGGGCGGTCTTTTTGCCGGACCGCAAAACCTGTTCCGCCCTTTCCACCTCGCGGCTGTCAACAGGGGCGAAAGAGAATCGGGTTTTGACGATTGCCGCTTTCGCACATTCCGACAACTGATGGTCGTGGGGAACGATCAGGCTCGATATCCGCCCTGCAAGGGCCGCGGCGACCGCATCCGCCGTATCGATTGAGATTTCTCCGGCAGAGGCGTTTGTCCGCTGCCACCCGGAAACGGCGCCGGTAAGGGCCTCAATGTCCATGGCCAGCGGCGGGTCTGCGGCACGGTGCCACGTCGCGTGTTCGCCGATGACGTTCAGTAAAGGCGTGCCGGCCCGTTTCGCATTGTGGAGGTTAGCGATACCGTTTGCGAAACCGGGGCCAAGATGGAGGAGGACCATTGCCGGTCTCCCGGTCATCCTGCCGTAACCGTCGGCAGCGCCGGTGCAGACACCCTCAAAAAGACCGAGGACCGCCTTGATCTCCGGGATCGAATCAAGGGCAATGACGATAGGCAGCTCGGTAGTCCCGGCATTGGCGAAACAGATCCCGACACCGGCTTCTGCCGCCGTCCTCAAAAGCATCTCCGCACCGTTCATACCATCTTCTCCTTTCAGGGACGCGCCCCTTCTGTTATCCGTCAGAGATATTTTACAATTATACCATTCAAAAACACTAAAAATATTTTATAATGATTCTCTGAAAGATATTACATGGGAACAACCGGCAAAACAAAAGATGATCTGCTCCGGGAGATATCCGGTCTCCGCGAGTGCATCGTAAAACTCGAAAAGACCGGTGAAGAGCGGCAAAATGTCGAGAGGGCCTTGCGGCAGGCGGAGGAAAAATACCATAACATATACGAGAACGCGACTGAGGGGATATTCCAGGCAAGTGTGGACGGGAGGTTTATCAGCGCCAACCCGTCGCTCGCCCGCATCCACGGATATGATTCACCTGAAGATCTCGTGCAGTCCGTATCGAATATCGCCCGGCAGCTTTACGTAAACCCTGCTGACGGCTTCACGCTGATAGATCAGCTCCACAGGCATGGAGCGGTGCAGAACTATGAAGTCCGGATGTACCGGAAAGACAGGAGCCTCCAGTGGATACTGATAAACGTCCGGGAGGTCCGGGACGACAGGGGAACCCTCCTTTACTATGAAGGGACGATGCAGGACATTACCCAGCGGAAAAAGGTGGAGGCGGCGCTCATCGAGAGCGAGGAGCGTTACAGGACCGCTATCGAGCATTCCAACGACGGCGTGGCCATCATCCACGAAAACAAGCACCAGTACGTGAATAAACGGTTCGTCGAGATGTTCGAATACGACTCTCCCGACGATATCATCGGGAAACCGGTTACTATCGTCGCCCATCCCGATGACAAGGAAAAACTTATCGATATCAACAACAGGCGGCAGAGAAATGAAAGGGTGCCGTCAAGATACGAGTTCAAGGGTATCACAAAGACCGGGAGGGCCATCTTCGTTGAGGTGTCGGCAGCCGTTATCCCATCCCGCGGCATATTTGTCTACCTCGTTTATCTCAGGGACATCACCGGGCGCAAGGAGGCGGAAGAAACCTTACGGAATGAACGCAACAGGTTCCGGACCCTCGTTGACAATGCCCCGCTCGGCATCACAATGATCGATGCACAGGGGGTCCTCACCTACATAAATCCAAAATTCAAAGAACTCTTCGGATACGACATCAATGACGTGCCGAACGGAAGGGAATGGTTCAAAAGGGCCTTTCCTGATCCCATTTACAGAAAGAAGGTCATCGCAACCTGGATCAACGACGTTAAATATGCCGGGCACGGGCATAAATTCGTGTCCAGGACCTTTGATGTGACCTGTAAGGACGGGGCAGTAAAAACCGTTAACTTTATTCCCGTACAACTCGCTACCGGTGAGCATATCACGACCTTCGAGGATATTACCGAGCGGATCCAGGCACACGAGGCGCTGATCCGGTCACACAACGAACTCGAAAAACTGAACAGGGCAAAGACCAAGGCGGTGAATCACATCTCGCACGAACTGAAAACCCCCCTTTCGGTCATACAGGGCAACATAAGGCTCTTAAAGCGCAAACTCGACGCTACCCAATTATACCCGGCCGTAAAAGGTCTCATAGAGTCCCTCGAGAGGAACATGGAACGGCTTTTCAATATCTCAAAGGACACGGACATGATCTTCAGCGTCTCCCAGGAGCTTGAGGCAGGGGCGACCCTCGATGAGCTGGAGCGCCTCTGGCAAAGGATAGAAGGCTTATCAGAGATCCCCGGGAATATCCGCACCCACTTGAACGCCGTTAAAGAATGGATGAACCAGTATATGGCCGGAAGCACCCTCTCCTTCCAGTTGATCGACCTCTATTCGTTCATGCTCTCCATCGTCGAGAAGGCGAAACATACGGCAGCACACAGGGCCATACACTTTGAGGTCGAGGGACAAAACGACCTCTTTATCTTTATGGACCCCGGCATCATGCGAGATATCGGAGAAGGCCTTATCAAGAACGCCGTCGAAAATACCCCTGACGGAGGGAAGATCAGGGTCGCCGTGGAGCAACAGGGCGACAGGGCACTCCTGCGCGTCACTGATACCGGTATAGGGATAACCGCCGATAACCGGCAGTACATATTCGACGGGCTTTTTCATACGAAAGACACCGAGATGTATTCTTCAAAAAGACCCTATGATTTCGGCGCGGGCGGAAAGGGACTTGAGCTTCTCCGGATGAAGTTCTATGCAAAACGATTCGGTTTCGATATCTCGCTCACAAGCACGCGGTGCAGGTTCATCCCCGCTGACCAGGACCTCTGTCCCAGCGATATCGCGCAATGTCCGCATTGTAAAACACAAGAAGATTGCTACCAGTCAGGGACAACGTTTACGGTGTCATTCCCGGTGGGACGAAAAAACCCGTAAATCATAGAAGGACAGTGAATAGTATATCGTATATAGTATATAGTATATAGTAAACTGCAAAAGAACCTGGAACATCCGTGAGGCGTGAAGCAACAAACCCGTAAGTCGTGAGGGGATTAAAGCATAATGCAAAGGGCATGGAGCATAGCGTGACACCTGTGAGTCATCGCGAGGAGCAAAGCGACGTGGCGATCTCAAAGGATGGGATTGCCACGCCCTGCGGGCTCGCAATGACAAAACGCCGCGCCCTGCGGCCTTTCACCTTTCACAGGGTTCGTCCAATTACGAATTACGATTCACGAATTACGGGTTTTCTCGCTTTTCACCTTTCACCCCTAACCCCTAACGCCTTACGGGTGTTCCGCTTTTTGCTCCCCTTACGCCTGACGACTTACGGATGTATTACCGGCGGCTGGTGACTTATTATGACTCAATTATCAGCTGAAATAATAGATATTGCCTTCCCCAACAACTACGGCGTTGCAAAGAAGGACGGCAGGGTCATCTTCGTGCCCGGCGGCGTCTTCGGCGACATCGTCCGCATAAAGATACTAAAGGAAAGCAAGGGATATGCCTATGGCGCGATCGAGGCCGTCGAAAGGCCGTCACCCTTCAGGACAAAGCCGCTATGCCCGCACTTCGGCGTCTGCGGCGGCTGTACATTGCAGGACCTCGATTACGAAAAGCAGCTTGAACTGAAAGAGAGGTATCTCCGTCAGACACTGAAGAGGATAGGCGGCATCGACATCGATCGTATCGAGGTGCAGCCGGTTACGCCCTCGCCGGATCGGTATCTTTACAGGAACAAGGTCGAGCTTGCCTTCGGGGAAAAGGACGGCGGGATTATGCCGGGGATGCGCGAACGAGTCTCGCCCTTCCGGCACTATGAAGCCTCCGTTGTCCCTGTTACAACATGCCCCGTCTTCAGCCCGGCCATTGAAGCCATAATACCTGCGGTCAGGGAATTCGCCGGCAGAGAGGGGATCCCTCCATACAACACGGCCACCGGCAAAGGTGTCCTGCGGCACCTCATTGTGAGGGAATCAAAGACTACCGGCGAGATGATGGTCACCCTGGAAACGACACAGAAGGCAGGAAAAGATCCTGTCGGACTTTTCGAGACACTGAGGAAAGACGTTCCCAGGGTAACGGGCCTGTACCTCGCAATAAACGACAGGCACGGCGACACGATACATTATAACCGGCTCCGGCACATTGCCGGGAGATCGTACATCACGGAGGATATCGACGGGATGACGTTCAGGATATATCCCCAATCCTTCTTTCAGCCTAATACAAAGGCAGCGGGGATGCTCTACGGGAAGATCGCCGGGGTTGCGCGTCCGGCAGGCGATGAACATATCCTGGGGCTTTACTGCGGCATGGGGCCCATCGAGCTTTACCTTTCCCGCTACGCGCGAACAGTTACCGGCATCGACTCACTGTCAGGCAACATCATCAATGCCGGAGAAAACTGTCGGATCAACAACATCACGAATTGCGTTTTCCATGCAGGGACGATCGAAAAGGTACTCGGGGAGATCCCGCTGCCGAAGACGGACCTCCTCGTCATCGACCCGCCGCGAAGCGGCATCAGTAATGAAGGGATGAAACTCATCACCGGCATCAACCCTCTCCGCATGGTCTATGTCTCCTGCAACCCCGCGACGCTGGCCCGCGACCTGAAGGTCCTCCTCGGCCACGGCTTCGGCATTGTTACCATATCACCCTTCGACTTCTTCCCCCACACCTCTCACCTGGAAACACTTGTATTACTGAGAAAGGCAGTCGATAGTCGTTAGTGAATAGTAGATAGCGAACTGCAAAAAACATGGAACATCCGTAAGTCGTGAATCGTAAGTCGTAAGGGGTGAAAGAGGCGGTGAATAGTAGATAGTAGATAGTGAACCGCAAAAAATCCGATGCTGGATGCTGACGGCTGCGTGCTGACTGCTGATGGCTATCTACTATTCACTATCGACTATCGACTGTCTTATACTATCGACTGCCTTTCTTGTACTTTTTACGGTCTTCTGATAGAATTTTATAAAACACCTATAAACCAGCAGGGGGGGTTATGAAAACCGGTGATATAAAGGCGATGTTCAACCCCAAAACCGTAGCGGTCATAGGGGCAAGCGATGAGGAAGGCTCTGTCGGGAGGGCGTTGATGGAAAACCTCCTCCTCTCCGACAGGAGGAAGGTCTTTCCCGTCAATACAAAAAAGGAAACCATACTGGGGCTCGCGGCGTACCGTTATATTGCCGATATCCCGGAACATATTGACCTTGCAATCGTATCGACCCCGGCTGCTACCGTGCCGGGTATCGTTGAGGAATGCGGCAAGGCAGAGGTCGAAGGGGTGACGATCATCTCCGCAGGCTTTAAGGAGACAGGGGAAGAAGGAAAAAGGCTGGAGCGGGAGATCATGGAGATCAGGGGGCATTACGGCATGAGGATCGTCGGGCCCAACTGCATCGGCATCATACGACCCAATATCGATCTCAATGCATCATTCCTGAAAACCAACCCGGCAAAAGGCAACATAGCATTTATCTCCCACAGCGGGGCCCTCGGCGGCGCCATCCTGGACTGGGCGGTGAATTCCCACATAGGTTTCAGTATGTTTGCGTCGCTCGGCTCGATGATCGATGTAGACTTCGGCGACCTCATCGACTTCCTCGGCAATGATTACCAGACAAGGAGCATCATGCTCTACATGGAAGGCGTGGGGAACGCAAAGAAATTCATGAGTGCGGCACGGGGGTTCGCCCGGAACAAACCGATCATCATCGTGAAGCCCGGCAGGTTCACCGAAAGCGCCCGTGCGGCCCGCTCACATACGGGCGCCATGGCAGGCGACGACGAGGTGTATAATGCGGCGTTCAAACGGGTGGGCGTTATCAGGGTAAAGGAGTTTGCCGATCTCTTCCACGCAGCAGAGGTGCTCGATTCCAAATACCTTCCGAAGGGACAGAGGCTGGCAATCGTTACGAATGCAGGCGGTTTCGGCGTTCTGGCAACCGATGCCCTCATCGGTCTCGGCGGCCGGCTTGCCGTTCTCTCCGAAAAGAGCATAAGCGAGCTCGATTCCTTTCTGCCGGCATTCTGGAGCAAGGGCAATCCGGTCGACGTGCTGGGGGATGCCGACAGGGACAGATACATCAAGGCAGCCCAGGTGTGCCTAAGCGACCCAAACATAGACGGCATGCTCGCCATTTACGCCCCCCAGGCGATACTCAGACCCGATATCCTTGCAGAGGCGATCGTCGCCGTCTCAAAGCAAACCCCAAAACCGATCATAACGGCATGGATCGGCGGGGAATCCGCACAAAAAGGCAGGGACATCTTTCTCAAGAACAATATCCCCACCTATGGCAATCCTGAAGATGCCGTAAAGACATACCTCTATATGTATAAATACAGCAGGAACCTTGCCCTTCTCTATGAAACACCCTCCGAGCTTTCCCTGCAGGACGCCCCTCCGAAAAACCATCTGAAGGCCTTCATACGGAGGGTCACCGGAGAAGGAAGGACCTTGCTGACCGAGGAGGAATCGAAGGATTTCCTGATCAACTACGGTATTCCCGTCACTATGCCTTTCATGGCGCACGACGTGGAAGGCGCTGTAAGCTTAGCCGGCAGGATCCGATATCCCGTTGTCCTCAAGGTCGTGTCCCCCGAGATAACACATAAAAGCGATGTGGGTGGCATCAGGACCGGGATATATTCGGATGCCCAGCTCAGGACGGAATATTCCGGGCTCATCCGGAGCGTGCAAGAGAAGGCCCCGCATGCCTCCATCACGGGTATCACCGTTCAGAAGATGATAGAAGATATCGACTACGAGATCATCCTTGGAGAAAAAAAGGATAAGGATTTCGGCTCTGTTATTCTCTTCGGGATGGGCGGGGTCGGGACCGAGGTCTTTAAGGACATCTCCGTCGGCCTGCCGCCCCTTAATCAGACACTCGCCCGGCGCCTCATGGAGGAAACGGAGGTCTACAAAGTGCTCCACGGCTACCGCGGAAAAGAGGCGGCGGATTTCAAAGAACTCGAACAGATCATAGTCAGCTTTTCAAACCTCATTGTCGATTTCCCGGAAATAGCCGAGATGGACATCAACCCCGTCGCCATATCGAACGGCAGGGCCTATGCCCTCGATGCGCGCATTGTGCTGGACCCCGATTGCATCGAGCACACGATGCAATACCCCCATCTCGTCATAACCCCCTACCCTACGCGTTACGTAACAACCTGGAGGATGAAGGACGGGAAAGAGGTCACCTTACGGCCCATACGGCCCGAGGATGAACCCCTTGAGCACGAGCTTCTCTCGACATTATCGGAGGAGACACTGAGGGTAAGGTTTTTTACGATCCTGAAAGACATCTCCCATGAGATGCTTACCAGGTTCTGCAATATCGACTACGATCGTGAAATGGCCATCGTTGCGGAGATAAAAGAAGGCGATACAAAGAAGATCATAGGGATATGCAGGATCATCATCGAAAACGACCTGAAAACCGCCGAATATGCGGTGCTGGTCCACGACGATTACCAGGGAAGGGGTCTCGGCTATAAGCTCCTTGACGTGATCATCGGGATAGGACAGGATAAAGGGCTGGAAGAGATCTACGGCACCGTATTGTCGGAAAACGAGAAGATGCTGGGCACGGCAAAAAAGCTTGGATTCAGGCAGTCCCGTCAGCCTGACGGGATAACAAAGGTAACGTTGAGATTGAGATAGTTCATAACTGAAAAAAACCATGAAAAAAAGACCTGGGGAACCGGAAGCACCCGTTGAACGGTACGAGACGATCCGCCATTTTATCGCGGCGCTCCTTGAGGAACAGACCCTTACGGCGCGGGAGATATCGGTCTATGCGAAGATTACCGAGAAAGACGTCTACGACCACCTGGAGCACATCAAAAAGACGGTCCAGAAAAACGGCCGGCGGTTCATCGTTGAGCCTGCCCGCTGTGAACACTGTAATTTCGTCTTCAAAAAACGTGAACGGCTGACAAAACCCGGTAAATGTCCGTCCTGCCACAGCACGCTGATCCGTGCACCGATGTACCATATAGGCTGACAGCAAAATCCGTTCAATGTTCTATGTTCAACGTTCAATGTTAACACAAAAAAAGAGGCTGAATGGGCCGGACAAAGCAGTGGAAGACATGAATTTAAAAAAACGTTGAACGTAGAACATTGAACGTTGAACAGCTCTTCGCATAGGACTACGGGTGTACCGCTATGCGCCATGCGCTTTGCGCTATGCTGATTCCGTATCCAGCATCGAGAAGCTATCGGCTGCGCCGATGCTAATTCATTGATTTTTCGTGCTGTTTCTGTTATATTTTTCGGTTAAATATGAGGGATACCATAGTAAAGATGTGGCGCGGAGAGGCAGAAACCCTGCGGTTCATTCTCTACATCCCGCTTCTCCTTTTGTCCGTCCTTTACCGTTTCTGCCTTGCCCTCAGGGAATACGCATACGGCAAGGGTATCCTGAAAACCGAAAAGGCAGGTATACCTGTCATCAGCGTCGGCAACATAACGCTCGGCGGGACAGGAAAGACACCTATCGTGGACAGCATTGCGCGGAGGCTGAAAGACAGGGGTTTTAACCCGGGGATCATAACAAGGGGCTACATGAGGAAGAGACAGGGCACCTTTTACGTTGATGTACGGAACGACACCGCTGAAGACGTCGGGGACGAAGCGATGATGCTTGCAAGGAGATCACAGATCCCGATCATGGTTGGAGCAAACAGGATTCTGGCCATAGACAAAGGAATTGAAATGTTCAATATAGACACGGCGATACTCGATGACGGCTTTCAGTTGAAAAACATCATGAAAGACATGGACATACTCGTCCTGAACGGGGAAAAGGGGTTGACCGGCCACGACCTCTTCCCATTGGGACCGTATCGCGAACGGGCAGGACGTATCGAAGAGGCCGACATCATCCTTGTGAATAAAGGCGAGCTCGACGACCATACAAGGCATTACGCCGGCCGTATACCCGCCTTTCATGTAACGTACAAGCCCGTCTATCTCTGTAACATGAAAGACAACCTCATGACCCACTATAATTTTCTCATGGGCAAGCGCATCCTCGCCTTTTCCGGCCTCGGAGATAACAGGTCCTTTTTCAATCTCCTCAGTAACCTGGGCGCAAAGGTTGTACATACGATATCCTACCCCGATCACCATGTGTACACGGAAAGAGACATAGAACAATGCGCATCCTTTCAGGATGTCCAGTGCATGGTAACGACGGAAAAGGACGCGGTGAAGCTGGTCCGGATGGAACTCCCGGAGAATCTTTTCTACCTCTCCATAGACGTATTTATCGAAGGCGAAGAAGATCTGCTGGGGCTGATTACGGACAGGATAGATTCATACAGGAACGAGCTGACGAAAACGGATTCAAGGACTGCTGTTTAAAAGCTATAGGCTGAAAGCTGTTGGCTGACAGCCTGGCAATATAAAAGAGGTGCATATGGCGGACAGGGTCTATATCTTTGACACAACATTAAGGGATGGGGAGCAGTCGCCGGGGAATACGATGAACACTCAGGAAAAGCTCAGGGTTGCCAGACAGCTCGAGAGCCTTGGGGTCGATATCATAGAGGCGGGATTCCCCATAGCCTCTGACGGTGATTTCGACGCCGTAAGGCAGATCGCGGGCGTCATCAAGAACAGTGAGGTTGCCGGCCTTGCCAGGGCGAATAACGAGGACATCGACCGGGCGTGGGGCGCTATAAAGGATGCCGCAAAACCCCGCATCCATACGTTCATCTCGACCTCGGACATCCATCTTAAATACCAGTTAAAGAAGAGCAGGGATGAGGTCTTGAAGATCGCCGTCAGCTCCGTCAAAAGGGCAAAGAAGTATACCCCTAACGTTGAATTCTCGGCAATGGATGCAACGCGGACCGACAGAGACTATCTCTGCCGCGTCCTGGCCGAGGTCATCAACGCGGGGGCAGTGACGATCAACATCCCTGACACGGTGGGGTACGCGGTGCCGGAAGAGTTCGGCGCGCTGATCCGGTATATCGTGGAAAACGTCTCCAACATCTCGCAGGCAACGATCAGCGTCCACTGCCACAACGACCTCGGGCTCGCGGTATCAAACTCACTCGCAGCGATCATGAACGGCGCCCGGCAGGTGGAGTGCACGATCAACGGCATCGGGGAACGGGCGGGCAACGCGTCGCTGGAAGAGATCGCCATGACGCTCCGCACGAGAAAAGACATCTTTCCTGCCGATACGCGGATCAACACCGAAAAGATCTATCCCTCGAGCAGGCTCATAACCTCCATTACGGGCGTGCCCGTGCAGCCCAACAAGGCGATCGTCGGCGCCAACGCCTTCGCCCACGAATCGGGCATCCACCAGGACGGCCTTTTAAAGGCAAAGCTCACCTACGAGATCATGACGCCGGAGTCCGTAGGGATCTCGAAAAGCTCACTGATCCTCGGGAAACACTCCGGGAGGCACGCGTTCCGTGAGAGGATCGAGGCGCTCGGATACGAATTGAACGACAGCGAGTTGAACCTCGCCTTCAAACGGTTCAAAACGCTTTCCGATATGAAAAAGAACGTCTACGACGAAGACATTGAGATGATCATCATGGATGAGATCTATAAGATACCGGAGAGATATAAACTCGTTTATCTCAATGTGAGCTGCGGGAACACCACGGTCCCCACTGCTACGGTCAAACTGGAAGTGGACGAAAACGTGCTGCAGGATGTCGATGTCGGCGACGGACCTGTCGATGCCGCCTACAAGGTCATCAAGAGGCTCGTCAAGACGACCAGCAAACTCGTCAAGTTCTCCGTGAATTCCATTACCAGGGACATGGACGCCCAGGGAGAGGTCTTTGTCAAGCTCGAGGAAAAGGGGTTCACGGCCATCGGTAAGGGCGCCGACACGGATATCATTGTGGCAAGCGCCAAGGCATACATCAATGCCCTGAACAGGCTTGAATATATGAAAAGTAAAACAGCTGAGGTGAAATAATGGGCATGACAATAACGGAAAAGATACTCGCATCACACGCCGGGAAGGATTTCGCGGAGCCGGGTGAGATCATCGACGCACAGATCGACCTCGCCCTTGCCAACGACATTACCGCCCCGCTGTCGCTTGAGGAGTTTGAAAGGGTCGGCGCGAAAAGCGTCTTCGATCCCGACAAGGTAGTCCTCGTGATGGACCATTTCACTCCCAACAAGGACATCCTGTCCGCGGAGAACTGCAAGAAGATCAGGGAATTCGCCATAGAACAAAAGATCACCCATTTCTTTGAAGGGGGAAACTGCGGTATCGAACACGCCCTGCTCCCCGAACAGGGCCTCGTGGTCGCCGGCGACCTCGTCATCGGGGCGGACAGCCATACCTGCACGTACGGCGCCCTGGGGGCCTTCGCCACGGGCGTGGGCAGCACGGACCTCACCTACGGCATGGTAAAGGGACGGATATGGTTCAAGGTGCCGGAAAGCATCAAGTTCCATTGCTACGGGAAATGGTCAAAGTGGGTGACGGGAAAAGATCTTATACTCCACATTATCGGAATGGTAGGCGTGGACGGCGCACTCTACGCAGCCATGGAGTTCGACGGAGAGGCGATCTCGGCCCTCTCCATGGATTCCCGCTTTACCATTGCGAATATGGCCATCGAGGCTGGTGGAAAAAACGGGATATTCAAGGTCGACGAAAAGACCGTCGTCTACATGAAGACCCACAGTAAAAGACCATACAGGATCTTTGAAAGCGACCCCGACGCGAAGTACCGGCAGGTCTTTGAGATCGACGCATCGAAGGTCGAGCTCAACGTTGCATGTCCGTCACTGCCTTCGAACGTGAAAAGCGCCCGCGAGCTGAGCAATATCGATATAGACCAGGTCATCATCGGCTCATGTACGAACGGGAGGATCGCCGACCTTGAAGCTGCTGCCCAGATACTTGAAGGCAACAAGGTCTCCGGGCATACGCGCTGCATCATCATCCCTGCCACGCCGAAGATCTACCGTCAGGCCATGCACGAGGGCTATTTCGATATCTTCCTCGACGCAGGGTGCATCATATCGCCGCCCACGTGCGGTCCCTGCCTCGGCGGACACATGGGTATCCTTGCAAAAGGAGAACGGGCGGTGGCAACGACAAACAGGAATTTTATCGGCAGGATGGGTCATCCGCAAAGCGAAGTCTACCTTGCAGGGCCGGCGGTAGCGGCAGCAAGCGCAATAAAGGGAAGGATAGCGCATCCGGAAGAAATATGATAAAGGCGGTCGTCAGTCGATAGTGAATAGTCGATAGTGAAAACTGCTGAAGGCTGATGACTGAGAAAACAACTATAATGAAAGGCGGTCGTTAGTCGATAGTGAATAGTCGATAGTGAAAACGGCTGATGACTGAGAACTGAGAAAACAACTATAATGAAAGGCAGTCGTTAGTCGATAGTGAATAGTCGATAGTGAAAACGGCTGATGACTGATAGCTAAAGATGGAGGTTATATGCAA
>MVRS01000209.1 GCA_002067975.1 Syntrophorhabdus sp. PtaU1.Bin058 | reverse complement strand
TATGACGGGCCCAGGGGCGCCCTATTGGTTATCAAAGAGTATTTACAACGATGATAATAAGACACGAAATAGAAAGACCTGCAGTGATTAACCATATTACGTGGTTCGGCCCTGGCGGCTGGCATTCACGGGGATTCCTGCCCCTGTATGCCAACGTCCTTAAATGGGACACCGACGTGAAATGTCCCAATAATTGCCCCCTGGCGCCGCATTGTCATCCCATGGTTCAAAACGAAAATGACAAGAATTGCTACCACAAGCTCTGTACGCTAACAGTGATTAAGGCAGGCTTGATCAAGAAAAAGGAGATCGAAGCATAAAGGTGAAACCATGAAGGACCTCGAATTAAAAGATCCAAGGCTTTTTGAAATGGTGATGGAAGAGCACAAAAGGCAAATTAAAAAATGGGGCATCCAGAATGTACATCCTTTTGCGTGGTTGGCCTATGCTACAGAGGAACATGGAGAAATTGCCGAGGCGATTATTGAATTCATTGGTGGTAGAGGCCCGCAATCAGCCGTAGTCAAAGAAGCCATTCGGGAAGCAACTCTTAACCTGAAGATAGCAGAGATTTTTTTAAATGATATTAAGTTACACAAAATAATCGTTTTATGCGGATCGTCCCGGTTTGTTGATGTCATGGCCGTGTGCGCCTGGCTTCTCGAGCGAGATGAAAAGACAATGATAATGGGCCTGCATTTATTGCCACAATGGTATCCCAATGTCCCCGAAAGCCATATTGCGGACCATGAAGGATGCGCAAAAGAGATGGATGAGCTGCACCTCAGGAAGATCGACCTCGCAAACGAGATCTTTATCGTCGATTGCGCGCATTATATCGGCGAGAGCACGTCCAATGAGATCGAGTACGCACAATCCCAGCGTAAGCCGGTCCGGTATTTCAGCAAAGACCCGATCGGTGAGGCCGTCATAAAGATGATCCGCGAGGATCTGATACGGGAAATAAATTTACAAGAAGCATTTGCGGTTGGTGATACGGATTTCCAAAAATGGAAAAAGGGTGTGTGGCCTATATGTCGAAAATGCGGTTGTAGTAACAATAACGCTTGCCCCGGGGGTTGTTTCTGGGTAGAAGACGACCTCTGCAGCCAATGCGCCGGAGGTGATGCTAAATGATAGCACTATCTATTCAGCAGCCCTGGGCCTGGTTGATCATCAAGGGCGAAAAGCTCATCGAAAACCGATACTGGCCAACCCGCTATTCCGGACACCTTGCCATACATGCATCAAAGAAATTTGATGAAGATGGCTACAGGTGGGTAAAAGAAAACTTCCCGAGCCTGAAAATGCCTAAACCGACAGAGTTTGTTACCGGGGCAATCATCGGTATTGTCCACATGACGGGTTGTATCGATTATTCGTCGACGCCGGACCCCCGGTCAATATCACCGTGGTTTTTTGGGCCCTATGGATTCGTATTCAGGGATCCCGTTGAATTGGAACGGCCTATCCCTTACCGGGGTATGCCGGGTTTTTTTGAGGTCAATATTAATGGCTGAAGCAGCAACAAAGACTGACAATTACTCTCCCTTTCCCAGCGAAGACCTTCGCAAATATCTCAGGAAATTTTCCTATGATGAACGCGGGGAAGAGATCAGATGGTATTACACAACGAAGAAAGGGGTTATGATGAACATCCGGGATGTCAACATCCATTGTCTCGAGAACGCGCAGATCGATATCGACCTCAGGGGCGGGAGAGGCAATAAGGTATGGCAGGCCCTCGAGGACGAAATCAACCGGAGAAAAGGGATTGAAAGGTAACGTGCAAAAGAATACAATAGCCTCCAGGAACTACAATCTTGGAGGTGAATTTATGGAGCGAGGGAGCATTCTATGCGCTGCACATTCGTGCGGCAAGGTAAGAAGCGACCACGATAAAAGTTGCCCTTTTTGCGGGCATGACAACGTCTATATCCGGATCATCTGGAAAGGGAAGCCGTACCGTTATTACCTTTTCCGGGACAATAAACAGCGGCTCCTGCCGTATTCGAACGCCCAGGCGATCATAATCCTGAGGGAAATAAACTCAAAGATCGATTCCGGGACATTCGACCCTGAGTATTATTTAACCAAGGCTATGCAGGACAGGCTGTTTGAAAATGCCTATGAGGCATGGATTGACAAGAAATTAAAGCTGGTCCGGAAGGAAGAGCGCGCCCCGGAGACCGTTAGATGCTATGAATCATATGCAAGGAATTACCTAATCCCGTTCTTTGAAGGCGTGGACGTGGGCCAGATCACGGAAGGGACCCTGGAAGACTTCCTTGATGACCTTCCGGAGCACCTGTCCCAAAAATACCGGAAAAATATTGTGAAATGTCTCGAGGCCTTCCTGAGATGGTGTGTAAAGAAGCGTTTTGCCCAGGCATTGCCGGAGATACCAGCCGTTGTGGTAAAATCAGCCCGGAAAATGCGCGCCATACCCTATGAGATGCAGATCTTCGGGATAAATAACCTCCCCGAAGAGCACAGGGATATATTTCTATTTGCCCGGGAGACCGCGCTCCGGATATCAGAGGCCTGCGTGATTAAAGCATCAGATATAAATATTGCATCGAGGCAGGCGTTGATCTGCAGGAATGTATCGGGGGCGAAGGTCCAGAACACGACAAAGGGCGGCGAGGCAAAGCCGATTCCATTGAGCCAGGTTGCGGTGGAGATAGTGCTCAGGAATGTCCGGGACCTCAACGGGTATATATTCATTAATCCCGTTACCAGAAGGAATTATATGCCGGAATTCCTGAGGAGGCTATGGAACACCCACAGCGGCACCGGGGTCATGCTGAAGGAGGCGATGCGGCATTCCACTCTGAGCGACTGGGCGAATGCCCGCGCCAATGCATTTCAGATCAAGGACCTTGGCAGGCATAGCGATATCCGCACAAGCAACATCTACGTTCATAATGCCATGGAGGGTCTTTACGATATCTTTGATATTTTTACCTATCATAATTTAAATGTAAATCATTCACTTTTTCACTTGACAATATGTAAATAATTCACGTATCATTTCCACTATGGGGTTCCATGGAAATATCAATGGAAAAAGGGTGAAAATAGCTAAAGGATATTTCAAGTGTCTTGTCGACCGCAAAATAGTAGCGATCACTGAGATAAAAGGAAAAGGGAGAAAGTCCGGATGAAGTCCGTCAATACATTCTCAACACCTGTATTTTCAAGCATTGCAGTGGGTTCGAATCCCACCCTCTCCGAAAATAACCCCCCAAAATCATTAACAAATAATTCTAAAAACCGGTCCGGTAAGAATCCGGTACGAGTATTGTCAATGTCTCACGTTGATCAGGAGAAAAATGTCAAAAACAACCGAACAACTTGAAGTAAAAGATCAGCGTAAAAAATCATTTTATATCGCTGACAATCGTATGATTGATGAAGCAGCCCCCGTGATCGGAGTATATGGAGGAGCAGTATATACCAGTTTGCTCCGACACGCTGATAAGGATCGCATAACTTGGCCATCGGTGACGCTGATAGCAAGGGAATGGGGGGTCGGCCGAGCTCTTGTAATTCGTATGCTCAAAAAACTCGAACAGCTTCATATGATCAGCATCGAACGACAAAAAGGACAGCACAATTTATATCGAATCTGTGATCAGGATGAATGGCAGTTAAATATTAATACCAGTTCTGCTGAGATACCAGTTGAAGAACAGACCAGTTCTGCTGAGATACCAGTTGAAAAGGGAACCAGTTCTGCTGAGATACCAGTTGAAGAACAGACCAGTTCTCCTCAGATACCACTACTGGTATCCCAGGAGAACTCGAAGTATAACCCAATAACAATACCCAAAAAGAATCTTTTATCCCGAATGCTTTTTGAAGGGATCATCAAAACAAACCCACATAGCCGATTATGTGCTCAAGATGAGCAACAAAAAGAAGCGACGATCGAACGCTGGGCAGAAGACATTGAGAAGCTTAACAGGATCGATAAACAGGGCTACGATGTTATCGAACAGGTAATTACACTTGCCCTGCAGGATCAGTTCTGGAGTAAGAACATACTCAGCGGAGACGCGCTGCGGCGTAATTGGGATCACCTTACAAAAGAATTCTCGAAAAAGATTAAGACCAAAAGCACCAATAGACCAAGCAAAAAAATATATGATCAGGATAGATCTGGACAATGGTATTTGAATAGGCAGCCGATATCCAAAGATCAGGTGCCCGAAGAGATACGATCAAAAGCAGGAGGTCACCGGCAGCTACCACCGCGGCCCATTACAGCATTAGTTGAAGATCTTGCAGATCAAAAGAAAATGAATGGCGGCAAGAGGGCTACAATATGAGCGGGTCCTTCCCAGATTCGGACTGCTTACGACCACCGAGGACGCAAATATTCAGAACTTTTATAAATAAATTGGATTGGAAAAATGGAACATTCCGAAAAGATGGCAATTAAAAAAAGCTTTACAACCCACGATGTTTTAAAAGCTTTTAGTGCAGAATTTTTAAACGAAGATCACTGCCGGCAATGGGTATTGAAACAAATGCACGGAGAGCATCCATCATGTCCAAAGTGTGGATCGGACCTCTTTTCATCATATGGATTTTTTGAAGGGAAAAAAGTTCATTGCTCTATATGTAGTAAATGGTTTACAGCTCTTACCAATACTTTTCTTTCCGGCACCCAATTTAGTTTCAGCGAAATATTTTTGTTGGCTGTATTCATTTCATTACAGGGAATCCCTAATAAGATAATTGCAAACATACTAAGGATAAATGAGGATACGGTCCAGTTGTGGCGCCGGAAATTTAATAGATGATTGACGAGACCACCCAGAATAAAACCGACAATACGAGCCCAGAACGAGCCGAGCAGATCTCGCTTAAGAATATTCTCGCCGTAACAAAATATCTTAAGGATAGGGGCTATCGCATCGGTAGATCGTCGGTTTATAATCATAAAAAGGAAGGGAAAATAAAACCTGATCCAGCTACCGGTCAGTATCTAATCACCGATGTTGATAAATATGCAGCTCTACACCTGGAACGTTTAGACGGAACTACAAAAAATAGTAAGAAATTAGATTCATTACAAATAAAAAAAGTATCATCTGAGGCCCGCATTCGCGAGGCCCAGGCAGAGATATCGGAAATCAAGGCAAAGCTTGCGAAGCAGACGGTGATACCCGTTGCCGCTGTCGATATTAGAGACGCCGCAAAAGCTACTACCCTGAGGAGTGATGACCTTAACTGGATTTATTCCCGGGCCTCTATGATCATACAAATTGTCCATGGAGATCCCGCGTTCGAGCCAGATCTTATAGAGTTTCTTCGAGCAGACCGTGAAGTAATATTTTCTCGCTATGATGAAAAGACCCGTATTACTGTTGACCTGCCAGCCACAATCACTGATGGAATAGAAGATCTTGAACAAATCGAAGGGTTGGAGTTGCCTAATGGCTGAGCCGGCACACTCTAATCCCACAAACAATATTATTCCACCTCAACCCATGGTTCGTTATACTTATAGTTTTAGTGTAGGGGAGGCGAAAGTATTTCGTCCCCGGGAACGAGATCCCCGCACAGGTCTACCACTCACAGTATCACAACATGCAGATCGTTATCGCGTCATCACTGAAGGCAGCAGACAAGGACCTTGGTCCACAGATTTTGCACCTTATACACGCTTTGCTATGGACCTATGGATCCGTCCTTATGTCAGGACTATTATTTTGTGTTGGGGAACGCAGACTTCAAAGACACAGACTGCGCTTAATTGTCTTGCCTATGCAGCAGATCAGGACCCCGGCCACGCCCTTTGGATTGCCCCAGACCAAAATAAAGCTGAAGATGCTATGCTTAAAAAAATTAAGCAGATGTTTCAGAAATCTAAACGCCTTGCCGAATTACTTTCCCCGAGGGATCGAGATAATACTAATAGACGTTTAATTCTTAGAAATGGAATGATCATTCAGGTGGCCTGGGCTTCTTCCGCCTCCCAACTTGCACAGGATTCATTCCGATATATCTTCTTTGACGAGACCGACAAGTATGTGGAATTCACTGGTAAAGAAGCTGACCCTATATCCCTGGGCGAACAACGTGTCATTGCGTTCCCGCACACACATAAGATTATGAAAATCAGTACCCCCTCAGTAGAGGAAGGGGTAATATGGACGGCAATGCACAATGAAGCCGACGAGATCTATGACTATCATGTTAAATGCATTGCATGCGGCCACGAGCAGGTTATGAGATTTGATAACTTCACCTGGCCCGATAAAATCACGGATTGGCGCACAATCAAGCGCAAAAAATTGGCATACTATTCCTGCGAAAAGTGCAATTTTAAATGGAACGATAGAGATCGCGATAATGTTGTTTCTAAGGGTTGTTGGATCCCGAGGGTACCGGTTGACGACGGCCGCCCCGCTACAGTTGCACTTCATCTGCCGAAATGGTATTCATCGTTTGTAAGCCTTTCTACGATCGTTGCGGATCACCTTCATAGTATCGATGACCCTACGAAGGAAATGGCCTTCGTTACCCAGGATAAAGCAGAACCGTACAGCGAAACCGTAGATAAAAAGAAGGAAGAAGACATCCTCGAAAAACATTGTCTTGAGAGTCTTCCTGCTCGTACTGCACCGGCCAATACTGTGAACCTTACGTGTGGCTATGATTCTCATAAGGATTATTTTAAATTTACCGTATATGCCTTTGATCAGGATCAGAACCAAACTCTCGTTGATTATGGGATCCTCGGCACCCTGGATGATGTGGAGACTCATTGCTTCGATACGGAGTATCTCATTGATGGCACTGATGGTGATACTATAAAGATAGGCCGCGCGGCCATCGATATCGGCGGCGGCAAGGGCAAAAGAGAGGACCAATCGCTTACGGAAGAGGTAAAGGCATGGATACGGAAAATGGAAAAGAAAGGGAATAAAAATGTTGTCTTCGCAATAAAAGGGGCTTCACGTCATCAAAAAGATCGTATTCATTTTAATCTCATCGGCGCCGGCGCAAAAGGCCGCTATGGGAAATATCTTGATAAACAAAAAATAGCCGTCAGGATCCTCGATACCGACAAATATAAGGCCCTCCTCCATCGCCGAATCGAGCGGGAAGAAGGAGAAAAACAACGTTTCTTCCTCCACGGAGAGACCCGGGAGGACTTTGTCCGGGAGCTTCTCGCCGAAGAACTCAAGCGAGATAACCGCGGGAACACATACTGGAAAAAAGTCCGCAACGCAAATCACTATCTCGATTGTACTGTTTATGCGTTCGCCGCTGCAGATTCAGAATGGTTACCTTTACTGGCTACTCTTCCGAGCAGTCGTAAGCCGGGCAAGGAAAAAAAGGCGCCAACGGAACAGGCGCCTGTAGTACGACAGCAGGAAAGTTTCGTAGGACAGTTTAAACAACCGCACCGCCCGTCAGGCGGATTTGCAAAAAATTGGTGATAAATGAAGATTCGTATGAAATTGCCCGATCTGATTCTTGTTTTGGCTGGTCTCTCCGGCGCGATCTTCAACGCCTACGGTAGCCCGATAGGATTCGCGATCTGGATCCCGGCAAACATCGGCCTTGTCATTATTAACTGGACCCGGGGATATGCCGAACAGGCCCTTCTTTTTGTTGCCTATACGGTAATCAGCGTTATTGGGGTTGTAAACTGGATGGTGCATTAGAAGAAAAATACAGGAGTAATGATGTCAGATAACGAATCACGCCTTCCTGGTAAACCGTTGATCGGGCTCAAATCAATTGCATCATACCTCGGCGTATCTGTCCCTACCGTTGCAGAGCTGATACAACAGGGTATGCCTGCCAAAAAAATGGGGAATAAAATAATTGCGTCTCCTGCCAATATAGATGGTTGGTTCGCGGAGATTACGAGAACAACACTCAAAGGCCAAGAAATTCCTCTCAATGATGATAACTAAAAAAACACCTCTCAAAAAACGTGTCAAGTAAAAGTTACCCCTAAATCGATAAAAGCGACCCCTAAATCGATAAAAGCGACCCCTGTTTTAAAAATAGCCTCAAATCCCCCCTTATAATATTTCCAGCATGAATGAACCCCTCACGATCCACGCAGGCGAAACTACCAGATGGTCCACTCCTTACACTTCTTTTTCTTATATAGACGCTGATGGCGTTACTAAATATCCGAAGGCCTCGGAGTGGACGCTTACCTACTACGCGAAAAACGCTACATCTCAATTCAGCCAGGCGGCAGCCGCGGACGGTGACGACTATCTGGTCACCATCGCCGCCGCCGCAAGCGCTGCCTTTACCGCCGGTGATTACACCTGGATGGCGTATGTTCACAAGGGCGCCGGAGAAACCCTTGAACGTTATTTGGTAGCCTCCGGCACCTTCAAAGTCATCCCTTCTTTTGCCAATACAACAAACTATGATAACCGCTCGTTTGCAAAAAAAATGGTTGATGCCATCGAGGCCTGGCTTGTAGCTGGCTCCCAGGGAATTCTCAGGGTGCAGATCGATGGCAAAACGATTGAATATCAAAACAAGACGGATATTGTCGCAGCTCTCGATAAATTCGGCGCTGAATACGAAATGGAACAGCGGACCGAACGTATATCAAAAGGCCTCGGCCATAGGGGCCGCATCCTCATGAGGTTTACAGGGTAATGAATAATACAGCTTCCGGTATTCTTACAAGCGCTAAACGCTTTATTACCTCGCCATTCAGGGCCCGGGTGCTCGAACAACAAAATACTATTTTGCGGACAAATATAAAACGTGCATATGCGGCAGCGGCAATGAACCGGCTTACCGCAGATTGGCCCACAAACAATCTTTCATCGGATGCAGAAATCAGAATTGACCTTAAAGCTCTTCGCGCCAGGTCAAGAAATCTATCCATTAATACCGATCACGGTCGGAGATTTATCTGGATGGTAGTGTCAAATGTTGTTGGAGCCCGTGGGGTTGGGTTATCCATGCGTGTAAAAGATGCCAATGATTCTCTTGATACCGTAGCAAATAAACTTATTGTGGATGCGTTTACCCGTTGGGCCAAGCGTGGCACTTGTGATGTCACCGGGGAACTTTCCTGGATAGATGTGCAGCGCCTTGCCATGATGAATATACCACGTGACGGCGAAGTTATTATACGTAAAGTCCGGGGATTTGATAATCCGTTTGCTTTCGCTCTGCAGCTTATTGAAGCCGATCACCTGGACGATACCCTAAATCAGTCGCTTCCAAACGGGAATGAGATCCGTATGGGGGTTGAACGTGATCCCTGGGGACGTCCCGTAGCATATCATATCCTTACCCAGCACCCGGGCGAATATATGTATAAAGCAAATGGCAACCGTTATGAGCGGATCCCGGCAACCGATATCAACCATGCTTACGTGAAAGAGCGTATCACACAGAGCCGCGGTGTACCCTGGATGCATGCCTCAATGCCGCGAATGAAGAATGTATCCGGTTATGAGGACGCAGAGATCATTGGCGCCCGCGCAAGTGCATCAAAAATGGGGATCGTACAGTCGCCTAAAGGCAATGAATTCGCCGGCGATGATGTTGATGAAAAAGGCAACGTCATCCAGGAGGTGGAGCCGGGAACGGTAACGCAGCTCCCTAAAGGATGGGAATGGAAAGAATTCGACCCTACTCATCCGGCAGGGAATTTCGGTCCATTTATGAAAGCGACATTACGTTCAATCGCTTCAGGGCTGCTTGTCTCATATGAAGGGCTAACAGGCGATCTTGAAGGCGTCACATATTCATCCATCCGAGCAGGCCTTCTCGCGGAACGCGATATCTGGAGACTTTTCCAAAAATGGTTTATCGATACTGTCCTTACAGATATCTTTGAATCATGGCTAAAAATGGCGCTTTTTACACAACAGATCAAGCTTCCGTTCTCCAAATATGAAAAATTCAATTCGCCGATCTGGCGCCCTCGCGGTTGGGCATGGGTCGATCCTTTGAAGGATATTACCGCTCTGGAAAAAGGGATTGCCCTCGGTGTTGATTCGCGTACCAATGCCCTCCTTGAGGAAGGTGAATCCCTGGAAGAAACATTCGAAGAGCTTGCCACCGAGGAAAAACTTGCAGATGAAAAAAAGATCAGTATTAAGCCAGGCACTACACAGTCCATAGACCAGGCGCTTCTCACCGATGAACCGTCCGGTAAATCAGGTAAAGGAGGTACCCAGTGAAAAAATGTCCTATATGCGGGAGCGAGCTTATAAACGATGTATGCCCGAAAGGATGTATCACCATTAGCCGCACTATGAAAACGAAACCGATATTGCTGGTTGGTGAAATAATACGCTCTGAGATCGATATTGAAAATCGGACCGTGCCCATATCGTTTAGCTCGGAAGAACCGGTAGAGAATTGGTTCGGTATGGAAATCCTCGATCATTCACCGGGGGCGATGATAATGGACCGGGCTAAAAATGGTTTGCCTTTTACGGTCAACCATAACCAAGGCGACATGATCGGACGAGCCGAAGGCATCCACATTGGCAACGACCGGAGAGGTCGCGCTGTAGCACGCTTTGGGAAAAGTGAGCGAGCCAATGAGATTTTTCAGGATGTCCAGGATGAAATCCGGAAAGAAATATCCGTGCGGGCCATCAGGAGAGAAATGGTGCTCGAGAAAAAGGGGGACGGTAAAAGCACCATCGATCTCTATCGCACCCTGAAATGGATGCCCTATGAGGTAGCAATAGTTACTGTCCCTGCGGATCCCACTGTTGGTATCAACCGCAGTATGGATGCAGAATTTGAAACAACCATTATTGAAAGAAAAAAGGAGGAACATATCATGGATAAATGTCCAAAATGTGGTGCAGATCTTGTCAACGGCGTATGCCCGAAAGGATGTGAAATAACGAGATCCGCCGCGCCGGCGCAATCCGTAGATGTAAATGCCGTGCGTGAAGACGCGAACAAGGTGGAACGACAGCGTATCAGCGAGATAGATTCCATCGGAGAGAATTTCGGTCTCGACAAGGAACTCATACGCAAACACATCCAGGAAGGTACAACTGTTGATGAATTCAGGAAGGTCGTTCTCAATGAAATCAAAACAAAAGCAAAACCCATTTCCATGCCGGCGCTTAACGAGAAGGAACAAAAACAGTACAGTATTGTCCGTGCCCTCCGTGTTGCTGCAGGTTTGGCCCCGAGAGATGCAGCCGGATTTGAATATGAGATCTCCGATACCATTGGCCGGGCAATGAAGAAAGGCACCGATGGAATATTTATTCCAACCGGGCTTAATGTATTCCCCGAGGTGAGCGCGCTTGTCGGTATAAACCGCGCGGGCCTCGATACGGTCACTACATCGCCGGCCAATACTGGCGGATATACCGTACAAACAACCGTCATGCCCCTGATCGAGTTGTTAAGGAACAAACTGCTCGTAAAAGCCATGGGTGCACAGGTCCTGTCACTAAGGAACCCGGTTGCATTCCCCCGGCAATCCGGAACTACTACGCTCTACTGGACTGCCGAGAACCCGGGGTCTGATACCGGTGATTCACAGGCCGCTTTCGAACAGCTCCTGCTCACGCCAAAGACAGCCATAGCAAACACCATGTATTCAAAGCAGCTCCTCATGGAAAGCTCTATCGACGTAGAGAATTTCGTGCGCAACGACCTGACCCTGATTAATGCCCTTGGGCTTGATCTATCCGCCATAAATGGCGGCGGCGGTACCCAGTTAACCGGCATACTTCAGACATCCGGAATCGGATCTGTCGTCGGCGGGGACAGCGGTCTCGCGCCGGCATGGTCACACATCGTCGGTCTCGAAACAGAAGTTGCCATCGATAATGCAGACTTCGGTTCTCTCGGCTATCTCACAAACCCGAAAGTAAGGGGCAAATTGAAACAGACCCTTAAGGCGGCAAACGTCTCCGGCTTTATCTGGGAAAACGGACAAAACGGGTTTGGCGAGATGAATGGATACCGCGCCGGCGCAACAAATCAGGTGCCGTCAAACCTGACAAAGGGTGGTTCCACGGGGGTCTGCTCCGCTATCATCTTTGGCAACTGGGCTGAGCTGATCCTGGCAGAATTCGGCGTCATTGAGATCATTGTCGATCCGTATACAAAAAAGAAACAAGCCATGATCGAAGTGACGAGCACTATGTTCTGTGATGGCGGCGTTCGTCATGCAGAAGCGTTTTCGGCTATGAAGGATGCCCTGACAACGTAAAGCAGTAGTGGCCCATAATGCAGAGGGCATAGCAAAACGTCTATGCCCTCTGTTTCAAAAGAGGTGAACGATGAAAGTTAAGGTACTCAGAAATACAGTAGCAAGCGGTCAGGATATTTTCGAAGGCAGTATTGTTGATGTCTCTGACCGTGATGCCCGGATCCTTACTGCCAGCGGCAAAGTAAGGCCCCTCACTGAAGCTGACGCCGATGCCCTTAAAAAGGCCATGAAAGTTGAAACTGAGAGGGTGCTCAGAAATTTACCGCCGGATAAACCGGCAGAGGATAAAAAAACAGATAAAAACGGAGGTGACGCATGATCCCCGAAATAGGCAATTTCGATGTAAAACCCATATTCCCTCTCGCAGTACAGGCGGCAACAGGGTACTCCGCCGATTTCGATCTTATCGATTACATCGGCAAAGGACTCGCCATCCTCGATGCTGCCGCCCAGGGCTCTGGGGTTACAAGTAATATAAAATTCCAGACATCTCCCGAAGTGGTCCATGGATCCAGTTACCTGATTGCTGGCGATACGAATAAGGCCCTGAACCTTTCCACGGGCGGAATGACAAAACTTGCCTTGCAATTCACCCAGTCAGGTGCACGGCAGATAAAGACAATTGCCCTGCAGCTCAAACAGGCCGGGACGATCGCAGAGGGTAAAGTGCTCACGCTTACAATCCAGGCAGACAATGCAGGAGCTCCGGCAGCTACGGTCATTGGTACGGCAGGTACGGTTCTGTGCAGTTCAATTGATTCGGACTATGCTTGGGTAACCTTCACCTTCGCGACGCCTGTCGATCTCGCTAACGCTACCGTTTACCATATTGTGCTTACCGGCAACTATGATGCATCAGATACCAATTATATTGCCTGGAATGCCCTTACTGTTGCTACGGGAGGCAATGGCGAGCAATATACCGGCGCTGCGTGGCAGGAAGTGGCAACGCTCAATCTCATGTATTACGCGACACAGTATAACTTTGCCGATATTACCGGTGCTGTGTTTGATGAGGTTGGCAATGCTGCAAGCCAGCAATCAACCGTTATCAACATCAACCAGGGCAGATTCATCCGTGCGAAAAATACTGTCGCGGGAGGAACGGCAACGGGCGCAACATCGGTCAGTTTGGTACTCCGGAAGAAGGACGCCGCATAAATGACCGAACACGTCCTTCTGGCATTCCTATCGATCCTGACGACGATAGCGTGCTGCCTCCTCGGGATACTTATCGTGAGTCTAAGGAGCTTCAAGAAGGAGATGAAGGACGGATTAAACGAGGTATGGGACCGGGTGGACCATCATTATCATAACGGAGGCGGGAACGTCGTGATACCAACCACGGCACCGAGGAAATGAGCATGGACGAGCTGATCGACAACAGGATCCTGCAGGCATGGGGCGACGCCACAAAAGACGAGAAAAAGGATTTTGTCGCCGTGCTCCTCAAGGATCCTGAATTGTGGCTTTCATTCTGGGATCGGTCCTCAGGAGAAGCCAGGAAGAAATTAGTCGAGATGCTTGTAAATACCCGCTGCACGCTCATCGAGCAAATGATCATCAAACACAAAAAAGGTGACGGCCAATGAGAGAGAACTACGATAAGGCATTTGAGATCACCATAGGGCTTGAGGGGAAACCCTCCAACGATCCCAGGGATCCCGGAGGATTTACGATATGGGGGCTTGCAAAACGGTATCATCCGGAGATTGATGAGAATACGACAATCGAATATGCGAAGAAAGTCTATCTCGAGCAATACTGGATCCCGCAGGGGTGCGACGAGGCGCCCTTCCCCATGGATATATGTCTGTTTGATTCTGCGGTGAATCCTCAGAACGATCCGAAGCTTCCCGGCGCCGGCAACCAGGAGTTGCTCAATCTCCATCCCGAGAACTGGCAGGATTATCAGTTACTGCGAATGGAACGATACCTCAGGAGATCGAAGCCTGCGTTTGTTAAGGGGCACATATTCAGGGTGGTTAAACTAACAGCGCAGATACGGTCCCTGATCGGTGGGGGTGCGGCATGAAAAAAATACTTGATGCTTTGTATTGCTATGGCCTCGTGATCGCTATTGCGATATCCGCTTTCACGATCGAAACAGCGCAGAAGATTAAAGCTCTTATCAAAAAAGGAGTAAAAACCATGAAGAAGAAAAATATTTTGGTGATGTTTTTGACCATAGTTTTCCTGGCGTTTGCCTGGCTCATATTCTTTTTCGGCCCACTTATGCCCGGCCTCGCTATTGCACAGCAGGCAGCCGCTATGCCCTCCGCAGAACCTACTATGGGCGATGTCTTCCAGTCGCTCTTCATGAACTACGTCGCGCCGGTCCTGGGAAGTATTCTCCTGATCCTCTTTACGTTTTACGTGAAAAAGCTCCTCGCAAAGCTCGGCATTACGCTCTCAGCCGAACAGGAAAAATATATGTACGATACAGCGGAAATGCTGGTCAGGGCAACGGAAGAGCGCGTAGCAAAGGAGATTAAAGAAAAAGGCAACAAGGTCACTTTTACGGGGGCTGCAAAGCTTACCTGGGTGGTTAGTGCCCTGCAGGAGAAATTCCCTGCACTCAGCTCCCAGGAAGCGAATAAGATAGCCTTCGCTGCAGTGCAGAAGGTCCCGGGTATAGGCCTCACCGGGAATACATAAAAAATGCTGCCTCGAGCAGCGAAAGGAGCAGATCATGAAAAAACGTTTCAATTCAACAGTCACAATCATAGCGGTCCTGATTGCCGTAGTGCTTGCAGGATGCGCATCGATGTCAGCTCTCAACCAGGCGGTCACAGGCTACGAGGTAACCGGCGCGGTCATCAAGAATGCAGATGCGGCATTCCAGGAGCTCAAAACAAAAGGAATCGTTTCCGAGGACCAGGCCGTGAAATATGAAGAGCTGTACCAGAAAGCGAAGAAGGGCTATATCCTCGCCGGCGATACGCTTAAGCTCGTCATAAATGCGAAGGACGATGTGGAACAGAAGAACTATCTCAAGCTCTACCTTGAGAATGCCGACGCGGCATTTAAACTCGCGACTGATCTCACAGACTTTATCCAGGAGGTGAAGAAATGAACGCAGAAACCCTTATGTTAATTGAGATGGTCATCCGGATCGCGGTAAAAACAGGCGTCGAAGTGAGCGACATTATCAGCAACGCGCAAATCTCAGGCGAGGATAAAGAGATCCTTATCTCGAGGGTCGAGAAGGCGCAGCAAGAGCTCAGATAAATGACTGGCGCCGACACGATCTTCAATGACGCCCTTGCCGATATATTTGCAACCATCGGCAGCGACGTCATATACAACGACATTACGATCAAAGGCGATAAGAAAAGCGAGCCCTGGAAAATTGTTAACGGCATCGAGACTGCTGCCATTGTTTACGAATTCATCGATGCGGATATCGCCAGCATAAAGCACAACGACACGATGACGATCGGCGGAACGACATATTACGCCATACTCATTTTACCTCAGGGATCCGGCACGACGCTCGTCACCCTGTCAGCAGATCCGGAGGCGGGCAATGTCTGACCCTGTACGCTATCAGATCATAGCCCTCGTAATGGTCCGCATGAAGACGATCAAAAAGACCGCCTCCTATAAGACCGATCTGGGAAACAATATATTCCATATGCGCCCCACTCCCCTGCAGGCTGCGGAAGTGCCCGGCATGAACATCCTGGACCATGAAAATGAGAAATCCCCTTCACATGCCGGCGGGCGGTACCTTAATAAGATCTCTGCCGATCTGGAGGCCTTCCTTGCTGCCGGCACAGCAACTATTACCGATTGTTATGATGTGATCGAGGATATTTACAAAGCCATCGGAACGGACGATCAATGGAGCGGACTTGCGGATGATACACAGCCGAAAGGCGACAAGATAGAGATCGACCAGGACGGGAAGATCACCGGAAAGGTGATCGTCTCGATAGAGATAGAGTACGAGACCGCAAAGTGGAGTTTTTAAAATATCGATGAGGAGGCAGCAATGCAGTACAGACTAAAATCCAACGAAGCACCCTTTGAAGTTGTAGACGGGCCCATGGCCGGCAGGAAATTTTCTGCGGGAGAGACCTACACGGAGGTACCGCCGCAGGAGGCCCACAGGTTCGAAGAGATCGGGCACGGGCAGGACCTTGAAAGTGAATTTGCTGCCGCTGGCAGCGATAACGGAGGTGAATAATGGCCAGAGATTACAGGAACGACTATAACCTGTTTGCCGTCTCGCTCCTCCTGAAAGAGACGGCGCTCAATACCGAGCAGACCCTCTCCCATACGCTCCTTGTAAAGCGTGAAGACGTGCTCCAGCTCAAGCC
>MVRS01000208.1 GCA_002067975.1 Syntrophorhabdus sp. PtaU1.Bin058 | reverse complement strand
TGCCGGTATGCCGAGATAGAGCATGCCGCCGAGCCTGTCATGGGCCTCGAAGACCGTGACGTCGTATCCCGCCTTTCTCAGCTCAATGGCGCATGCGAGCCCTGCGGGCCCTCCTCCTACGACCGCCACCTTCTCCTTTCTCGCCTCGCCGGTCTCCGGTATTGGGACCTCTCTCTTTCCCGCCTCGTAGTCTGCAACGAACCTTTTCAGCGCGCAGATCGCAATGGGCTGGTCCACCTTTCTTCCCCGAAGGCACTCGTCCTCGCAGGGGTGGTTGCATATACGTCCGATGACGCCGGGGAAGGGGAGCCTTTCCCTGATAAGGTCAAGGGCCTCGAAAAACCTGCCCTCAGCAATGAGCCCCACGTAATCCCGCACGTTGAGGTTGACGGGACAGCGGTTGACGCAGGGCGCTGTCTCCCTGTCTATCATGTAGGTTGAGGGGATCGCCTGGGGGAAATTGAGGTACGCGGCGCTCCTTAGCGACATCCCCTCGTTATAGTCGCTTCCTACCTCAAGGGGACAGTTGGGGGCGCAGAGCGCACAGGACGTGCATTTATCGGGAAGCACCCGCCTGGGCCTTCTTTTCAGAGTGACGGTAAAGTTGCCCGGCGCGCCTTCAAGGGCCGTGACCTCTGAATTCATGAGGAGCGCGATATTCGGGTTCCGTCCCACCTCGACGAGCTTCGGCGCCATGATGCACATCGAGCAGTCGTTGGTGGGGAAGGTCTTGTCGAGCTGGGCCATCTTCCCGCCGATGTTCGGTTTTTCATCGACGAGGTATACCCTGTACCCTGCCTCGACAAGATTGAGCGAAGCCTCCATGCCGGCGATGCCGCCACCTATCACGAGAACCTTACCGACCTTTTCCATCATAACTTAAATAACCTTTCGTGAGTCGTAAGTCGTGAGTCGTAAGGGGTTAAACCGCCTGACGCCTAACGCCTTACGGATTTTATTCGGTTTCATATCCTTTTCCTTCTGAAGATCGCGTCCCTGTCTTTATGTCCTGCCATCTCGACGAGGTTCTTCCGCAGGAGTTCCTTGAGGTGGTCGAATACCCTTTCCTTTCCCATGCCGAGTTTTTCCGACAGGGCGGGGATGGTCTCTCCCTGTTCCGGCAACACCTCCAGGAGCCTTGCCCTCTCAAAGGCAGCGTCAAGGAGGGGCGTAAAGACGAGGGAGAACTGCCTGTCCGTGAAACGCTCCCCGTACACGTTCCCCGCACTGAGCCTATCTTTTCTGTCCAGGAGCCTCTTCAGCCGCTCCGCACCTTCAGGATCATGTGTGCGTATAAAATCAAGCTTTTCCGTCAAATCTATATTATTCATAGGGCAGATAGATAAACTTCTCAAAGAATTTTTTCTTTGGTTTCTCACCTTTCACTTTTCACCTTTTACTGCTTCTTCACCTTCTTTACCATCTCATCAACGGGTATGATGTGCGACCCTGTTCCCTTTAGTGTTCCGAAGAGCGCCAGCTCAAGGACCTCTGTAAGAAAGAGCACGGGCAGGTTTTTCTCTGTCCTTCCAAGATAAGGGAGGAGGTCGAGGTTCATCTGGCAGAGAGGGCAGGGGGTCACGATGGCATCTGCCTTGAGGGAAAGGGCCATGTCCATGATCCGTGCCGACAGTTTAAGCGTCATGTCCTTGTTCGTAAGGGTCTTGCTTGCACCGCAGCATTCCATCTTGTACGGCCAGTTTAGAAGCTCCATGCCCGACGACCAGATGAGGCTGTCCATGCTCGTCGGGTCTTCCTTGTCGTCGAAGGCATCCATCTTCATGATCCGCGTCAGGACGCACCCGTAATAGGGGACGACCCTGATCGAAGAGAGGTCATAGGAGATGCGTTGCGCGATCGTTTCGATGCCCACGTGGTCGTGCAGCACCTCGATGATATTTTTCACCTCCACGGTGCCCGTGCATTGAAGGGGATAGAGCGCTTTGTTGATCTCTTCCCGCAACTCCCTGTCATCGCGGATGTTCGAGTTCGTTATCATTGAGCGGTTATAGCAGGCCGAACAGGGTGCGAAGAGCTGGTGCCCTTCACGTTCGGCAAGCGCCAGGTTCCTGGCGGCAAGCGCATAACCGATCCGTTCGTCGATCGTACGCCCCGCAGAGGCGCCGCAGCATGACCAGTCCTCAAGCTCCTTGTGGCCGATCCCGAAAAAAGAGAAGACGGCCTTGAAGGATTCCTCATAGAACCTGCTCGATGTCTTCAGCGAACACCCGGGATAGTATGTTAATGTTATCAAGGAATATCTCTCCTAGCGTTCTTCGGGTTTTTTACTATTCACTATCCACCATTCACTATTCACTGCCTCTCACCTTTTCATCCTCTATCTTTTTAAATATTTCCTTCATTCCCTTCCTGTCTTTGATGTTATGCGGGAGGAGTCCTATCCTGCCTTTTTTCAGCATGCCCATACCCATCTTCGTATCGCTGAAAAGGTCTTTTTTGTCGATCTTGTACCGGAGTATAGCCTCCATTTCATGAAGCCTGCCGTGCCTTCGAACGCTTTCGAGGAAGATCTCGTCAAAGCGCCACGTGTCCTTCTCCGCCATCTTGCCTTCACGGACAGATATCTTTCTGAGGGCGTCGAAGACGCCTGCAACGTCTATATCGTTGGGACACCGCACGCTGCACGTGACGCATTGGAGGCATGTCCAGATCGTCTTTGACGTAAGCACCGTGTCCCTGTTGCCGAGGATAATATGGCGTATGATCCTGTGGGGATAGATATCCATGTCGGCAACAACGGGACAGCCTGCGGTGCATTTATAGCACTGATAACAGGTCGATACCTTTTCGCCTGTAGATTTCTCTACCTCATGGAGAAAACCGAGATCGTCCATCAAGCCCCCGGGATATTATATCTTATTATGGTTCGGTTTTTGATTCAATGTTTCCCCGGCGTCCTTGTCCGTTACCCACTCTTCATTCATGGTCAGAGAGCTGCCCGCAAGCACCGACAGTTTTACCGCACCGATCGTACGGTAGACCTCTCCGGGTTTCCGGCGTTTGCCGTCCACTATGAGGAGGTGTTTGTTGATGGAGATGCCGAAAAGGCGCTCGTTTTCTTTCAGGTAGGGGAGGATAAGCTGCCAGTCCCGTTCGTCGAAGGGCAATATCTGTCCGCCGTTTAACTGTTCGGGGACGATCTTTTTGTAAGGGTCCCTGACGAATATTGCCCCGCCCGATGCGAGAGAGAAGAGGTTCGATCCCGGATAAGGGGTTTCCTGCGGGATGATCCGTCCGCGGTTGTCAAAGGTCAGACCGTTTACGATGACGAAGCCGCCCCCATTATAGGGATCTCCTGCCATAAAGGACTCCGCGAGGAAGTCAAGCGCAGTGCCGTTGATGATAACCCGAGGTCTCCCGGCTGCGTTGATAAGAGGCCGGCCGGCTGCATTACCGAGGATGTAGACCTCGCCGCCTTTTGCCCCGTACATGAAGGTCTGTCCCACGTCGCCGTAAACAACGAGCTTCCCGCGTTTCAGGATCTGTCCGAGCTGGTCCTGCGCGTTGCCGTGGACATATATCTCAAGACCGTCTATCCCTGACGCGAGATAGTCTCCCGTCGAGTCGTATGCATCGATGCGAACCCCCTGCGTGTCAGGCCCGAGACCGCAGCCGAGAAAACGCTGGCCGCGATGGCCGAAACAGATGAATCTCTTCCAGCCAAGCCCGTACGCCTCTGAGACGATGTGTGCGAAGGAATCGTCTCCCTCGGGGGAAAATCCGCCGGCATCGGCAACGAGTGTCTCTTCACCGGGAAGGGGCGGACGCAGGTTCTGTCTTGTTTTAAAGTTTATCAGTCCGTAATATCCGGCCGGTTTGCCGTTAAGGACGGGGACGTCGTTGAAAATGGAATTCAGCGTGCCCGTTACCATCTGGAGGATCGAGCGGCGTCTCTTTTTCCCTGTCGGGTAATGCCGGTCAAGAAAGAGCGTGAGGAGGCGGATCACGTCACCTTTCAGTGCGTCATCTTTTGCGAGGCCCTTGAGCTTCGCGAGGACCGTGGCCGTGTGGCTGTAATTCCACTTCGGCAGCCCTTTCGAAAGCGATGAAAAGGGCCCTTCGATATCCCCCGTCTTCAGTTCTTTCCTCAATTCCGACTGAAAGGTGCTCTCAAGTTTTACAGAGGGAAGTTTTTTTGTAAAATCATAGGGTCTCTGATTCCTCGGCACGTCGATCTGCCTGCCGAACTTGTCGCTGCATGTAAGGCTCTTGCGCCCGTTGCCCGACCCGCTGACCGTAAAGATAAAGGACCCTCCGTCCGTATAGCTCCCGCCGCGGGCATTCCAGTAATGGTCGGCAATGGTGCCGAAGCGCGGGTCTTCCTTTGCGAGGCTCTCGAGGGTCGCGTCAATGGCCTGTTTTTCAGAGCAGATCAGCCCTATCTCAACGTCGCCCTTCTGGATCGCAAAGACCTGCGGCCTCAGCATGGCCGTGTCGGTGATGCCGATGAGCTGGTGCTGCCTGTTCTTTACGTCCGTGCGGGCAATGATGAAAAACCACGGACCGTCAGGCGATCCGTGGATGTGGGCAGCCTGGATCTGTCTGTAGATGCGCTGTTTTTCCTCCGGCAGGTGGTCAAAGTCCATCTCTGCAGTGGGAGCCAGCGCCTCGATGATGTACTCAAGGGGATACCCGTATACCCTGTTCAGGAGGTCGAAGATCTGCACCGATACCTCCGTGTCGGTAAGGAAGAGCGGATAGATGTTCCTCTGTTTGAGATATTCCGTAACGGAGTAGTAATTGGCGAAATCCCCGTTGTGCACCAGGGCCTCGTCGAGCCCGATGAACGGGTGGGCGCCTCCCGGATGCCAGACGCGGCCCTTGGTAGGGTAGCGCTGATGGGCGATCCAGATGTGGGCGTCGAAGTTATCGAGCCTGTAATATTGTGCAACCTGTTCGGCGTAGCCCACGATCTTGAGTATCATCATGTCCCTGCCGTGAGAAAGGACGAATGCCCGTTTCTCGCCGAGGGAACTGTAAAGGGCGAGGTTCAGTTGATATGTGTTCTGGTAGATGAATTCTTCTTCCACCTTGTCTTCGGGGAGTATCCCGAGGTTCCTTTCCTTCCGGAAACCGGCAAGGGCATCCGGTTTTACGCGGACAAAGTAGCGCTTCACTGCCGGCGGTTTCATCTCAAGGCCGGGGATGTCCCTGTAATCATCCACGGTATCGATGAAGGCCTCATGATCGACCTTGAAGTGCGGACGGATAAACCGTTCCTCCATCTCCGGCAGCACGGTTTCATCAAGGAGCGCGACCTGGAGGAGGAAATCCTCGTCGAGGGTCTTCTGATCGACTCCCAGCCTTGAAGGCGTGAGACCCACAGCGGCCAGCCCGCCTCCCTTGCCGTTTCCGCGGTTGTGCATCTGGACCGACGGTTCGAAGATGTGGCGTCCGCTCACCGGTATGTTGCAGGCAAATCCCGTGACGCCGCAGCCGCCTTCTTCAGCATCCACACGCGGACGGCCATTCGCCTCCGCCTTGTCCCTGAGATGATAACGGGAATCGATAATAGACTGTGCGTAAGTTCTGTTTTTCATTTTACAACACCTTTTTTATTAAGTCGTAAGTCGTGAGGCGTAAGTCGTAAGGGGTTTAATCGCCTGACGCCTAACGCCTTACGGTTTTTATCGGATTTATTCAGTCCAGTTCTCCTTCAATCTCTTCCTTTTTCATATAGTCCATATGGGCGATGACGTCGAAACGCCCCACGAGCTCCGCAACGCTCTTCATACCGAGCCGCTTGAGGATGCCGACAAGCTGGGTGCGCCACGCGGTGTACATGTTGATGATCCGCTGCGTGCCCCATTCAAGCTCCATAAGGTTTGTAAGCTCTTCATCGGTCGTTGCGATGCCCCGCGCGCAGCCGCGCCCTGACTCGCAGTGGTGGCAGCGGATACATTCCAGCGCCACAAGGTCCGCTGTTCCGAGACAGACCCCGTCTGCGCCCATGGCGATGATCTTAGCCATGTCGTATGCAGACCTGATGCCGCCGCTTGCGATGATCGTTATCTTGTCCCTGATCCCTTCGGCGAGGAGGAACTTGTGGACCTTCGGCAGGGCGTACTCAATGGGCATGGCGATATTCTTCTTCGCGATGTCGGGTGCAGCGCCTGTTCCGCCGTAGCTGCCGTCAAGCTGGACGATGTGCGCCCCTGCGTAGTAGCTGCCCACGGCAACCATATCGACGTCGGTCGGGGTCGATACCTTGACGGATACGAGGGCCTTCTGGTTTGTCTCCTTGATCCAGTCCACGTGTTTTTTATGGTCCTCGACGGAATACACGCTGTGGAACGGGAACGGGGAGAAGAGTGCGCTCCCCGGCACCGCTTCGCGCATCTGCGCCACGCGGGGGGTCACCTTGTCGCCGAGGAGGTGCCCGCCGAGTCCGGGTTTCGCGCCCTGCGCATATTTGAATTCCACAATGCGGACGCGCTTGATCGTCTCTTCCCGTACGCCGAAAAGACCCGTCGCGACCTGTGTGATGATATGGTCGTCATAGGGCATAAGCTCTTCGGGATAGCCGCCTTCCCCGGTGCAGCAGAAGGTGCCGAGAGCAACTGCGGCCCTTACGCGGGAGAGCATCGTCACGATGCTCACAGAGCCGAAAGACATGCCTCCGAGGTAGAGGGGCAGGGGGATCGTGACCCTGGGACGGGAATCGCCGGAACGGTTCAATTCGATGGCAGTGGAGATGTCTTCACCGGTGCCCGGTTTTCCGTTCCCGTTTTTCCCCGGAAAGATAAAACGTATCTTATCGAAGCCGCCGCCGGAATTGCCTGTCTTATAATTCAGGTCCTGATGAGGGGTTGTCCCTGTCTCGGCCATATGCCACGTGCCGGCGAGCAGCTCTGCCGGCCAGCGCCTGTCGCCAAGCACTTCAAATGAGGGATTGGAGCGGATATGGATCGCCTTCTCCGGACAGCGGTTCACGCAGTAGAATTCGTTCTTTGAACAGGAAGGCCCGATGCAGAGGTGATCGCAGGACGCCTTCGGTCGTTTTGAACCGGCCTGGTATACGCCGTAGGGGCAGAGATCCAGACACAGCCCGCAGTTGGTGCATGCCCTGGTTATGGTAATGCGGTATTTGCCGAGGGCGTTGCGGAAGCGGCTCGGAGCCTTCTTTGTCTCAGGAAAATGGAAATGATCTGTTGCCATCGTTTAACCCCTTTTACCCATTGTAGAGAAGATCTCCCGCTCGAGGTCCTCGAAGAACATTGCCCGTCCCATCTCGCCCCTGAGGCGTCTCACCTCACGCATGCCCATGGCGCCGAGTATCTCAAGGATCTGGCTGTGCCACCCGGCCATCAGGTTCGTGATGCGGACAGAGCCCCATTGCGGGTCCACACTTTCAAGCTCGACGGGACATGCGATCCCCTCCTTGCAGCGGCGGCATACCCTGCATTCCATTGCCACAAGCAGCGGTATGTCGATCGAAAGGGCATCGGCGCCGCAGATGATGAGCTTCGCCATGTGTTCCGCCATCGCCACGCCGCCGCCTCCGATAAGGGTGATCTGGTCCCTGACGCCTTTATCAACGAGATGGAGGTGTATCTCCTTCATCCGTTCTTTTATGAACAGCGGATTACTGCCCTCTTCGAGCCCGTATTCGTCGGCGACACAATGGATCGCCTCAGCGCCCTGTGCAACGAGCGCAAGCACCTGTTCCGCGGTCTTCGGGCCGAGGCGCAGCCTTATGATGACGACAAGATCAGGGTTTATCGACTTGAACCTGCGCTGCAGGGCTATCGGGTCTTCTCCGCCGGGGATCTCGATGATCCGCGCCGAACGGAGGAATTGTGTATCCAAGTCATCGGGATTCCCGTCAACGTAGATGATGATATTGGAAAGGAACCCCTTTATCGCGGGATTGAGACCTGTCTGCCTGACGATCGCAAAGGTGCCGAGGGCCTTTGCGCTGCGGAGGAATGCAAGCGGGATGTTGTCTCCCGGAGGAGACCAGGGCAGCATGTCAAAGATGACCGGAAGGGGCAGCTCAACGAGCGGCGGTGCCGGGGACAGGACCTCCCCGTCAGGACCGAGCTCAAGTGCCATGATCTTCCGTCCGATATCGACGGTAGTGCTGATGTATTCGCGCCCGTGGATGCCGTCCCTTGTGGGCCGGACGATCTCGGACATATCCGTCCACATGGCATCGAAGCCGGGACCGGAGAACGGTCCTCCGTAGCCTGCGCCTGAAACGGGTATACGGCCGCTCTCTGCCTGGAACCAGAGGTTCGATATGATCTCCGGCGTCCAGTAATGATCGCCAATTACCTTGTACGAGGGGTTGAGGCCTTTATGGATCAGCCTGTTGGGGCAGTTCTGGACGCAACGGAAACAGTCCATGCAGACGCTGTCGATGGAATCGAGCATCTGGCGACCGTCGAGGTTTCGTTTCTCGTATACCTGGTAAACGCAGTCCTTTTTTACACAACGGGCACACTTCAGGCATCCTTCTTCCCAGGCGATAATGCCGGAGCGGGTTATCTTCTGAAAGCGGTTCGATGCCTGTGAGGTCGCAATATGATATTTAGGGGGCATTACATTACTCCTCTGAGGTCTTCGGCCTTGGATACAGTCCGGCTTCTTCCACGATCTGCGGGACAATATCTTCCCATTCTATGGCCATGATATGGACGCCGTGGACCCCTTCCATATATTTCAGCGCCATGATGGTCTCCACAGCTATCTTTATGCCTTCCCGGCGCTGTTCCTTCGGTTCGACGCCTTTCATCCGGTCGATGATGTCGTCAGGCACGTCCATGCCCGCTACCTGTTTGCTCATGTATTCGGCCATACGGGCCGATTTCAGCGGAGTGACGCCGCCGAGGATGTAGACCTTTTTATCGAGGCCCCTTTCACGTACCCGGTTCACCCATTCCTTGAAGCGTTTCAGGTTATAGATGCACTGGGTCTGGACGAATTCGGCCCCTGCTGCGACCTTTTTGCTCAGGCGGGTGACCCTGTAGTCGAAGGGATCGGCGAAGGGGTTTGCCACAGCGCCTCACCGCCGATGATCCGGCCCTCGTCCCTCATCCGGCGCACCGTCTGGATCAATTGAACGGAATCGATATCGAACACGCCCTTTGCCTGCTGCTGGTTCCCGAAGGACTGATGGTCACCTGACAGACAGAGGATATTCCTGATACCCAGCGCCGATGCCCCCAGTATATCCGACTGGAGGGCTATGCGGTTCCGGTCGCGTGTTACCATCTGGAGGACAGGGTCAAGACCTCCCTGCCTGAGGATGGCGCATGCCGCCATACTGGAGAGGCGGACGACCCCGGTCTGGTTATCCGTCACGTTGACGCTGTCCGTATAGCCTTTGAGGATATCGCCCTTTTTCTGTATGATCCCCGGATCGGCCCCTTTCGGGGGACCGCATTCGGCGGTAACGGCAAAATTGTCTTTTGTAAGAACGTTCTTCAGATTGCTGTCAACTTTCACTTCTCTGGTCCTCCCTTTGTATTTTCCTGGGTCCTTTCCCCTGTTGCTTTGACCAGTCCGCAGGAGGATAAACGGCCTCCAGGAGGTCGGTACGGCCTGTCTTTTCAAGGCGTTCCACGATCAACTGCCACGCACAAGGGGTGTCGGGGTCTACCTCGCAGACGCCGTTCTTTGAGCCGCCGCACGGCCCGTTGAAAAGCCCCTTCGCGCAGCGCGTAACAGGGCAGACGGCCGCGAAATAACCGAGCTTGCAGTCGCCGCAGGCGCGGCAGTTTTCTATCCACAACCCCGGCTCTTTTGTTTCAGCGATAAAGGTCGTGTTCAGGGCGGGAACGATAACTGCGTCGGGGAATATCTCTGCCACAGCCTGGACGCCTGCTCCGCAGCCGAGGGAGAGGACCACATCGTATTTATCCACGACGCCTGTGAGTTTGTCGATGAATTCGTAGACGCACTGACGGTCAAGGGTCATCTCCTGCACCTCGATCGTCCGCCCCTCCATCTTTGCGTCCATGCGAAGCGCCGACGCGAGGAGCCCAACCTCCTTTTCCCCGCCTGAGGCACATTCGGCAACGCAGGTCCCGCAGCCTACCACAAGGATCTTCTTGTAAGGCCCGATCATCGCTTTGATCTCAGCCATGGGCTTTCTTTCCGCAGTAATCATTTTT
>MVRS01000207.1 GCA_002067975.1 Syntrophorhabdus sp. PtaU1.Bin058 | reverse complement strand
GACAAACACGATAGGCATCAGCACTATCTTCGGGATAGGGTAGCCGAGATAGATGAGGGGGGAGAAGAGGCGATCCAGCCTTTCGTTGCTTCCGAGGAGAAGTCCAAGGGGGGTTGCCGTGAAAAAGGCGATTGCAAGACTGACCACTATTCTGAAGGAACTTGCCCCCACGTGTTCCCAGAAGCCGTATTGCCCGATCTCTTTGAACCCCTGTCTGAAGACCAAGACAGGATCGGGCAGCACGTTGCTGCCGAGGGCCAGGGACAGGAGATACCAGACTGCGTATATGAGAAGGACGGTGATGCAGTAAGTGATAAACTGTCTTGTCTTCACGTGAGTCCCTCGAGTATGCTCCGTAATTCGAGGCTGAGCCTGAAGAACTGAGGACTGTTACGGTAACCGAGGTCTCCTGCGCCGGGGTTGTCGAGGACCGTATTTATCCCTGCCGTCCTGTTGTCGAAAACCACAATCCTGCGTCCGAGAAATATCGCCTCCTCGATGTTGTGCGTTACGATAATAAAACTGAACCTCCTTTCGTTAAAAACGGCAATGAGGCCGTTCTGCAAACGTTCGCGCGTTATCGTATCTATTGCCGCAAAAGGCTCATCAAGCAAAAGGAGGGGAGGGCGCAAAAGGATGGCCCTGGCCAGTGCGACCCGTTGTCGTTGTCCGCCGCTTAGCTGGTCAGGATAAAGGTGATCGAGACCTTCAATGCTGAGTTCCCTTTTTACATCCGCGAGCTCTGTATCGGAAACCCTGATCTTTTGCAGTTGCGCACCGAGCATGATGTTCGCCGCTACTGTTTTCCACGGGAAGAGCCCGTAATGCTGCAGGACAAGCGCTATCTTTCTGTTCGGACTCTCTATGATGTCGTCGCCGAGCCGGACGCTTCCCCCGGTAGGAGGCAGGAGACCGGCGATCATAAGGAGCAGTGTCGTCTTGCCGCATCCGGAGGGTCCGACAATCGCCAGGGAATCGCTCATCGAAAGCGCGAAGCTGATGCCGTCAAGGACCGTCTTCGATTCATTCGCATCGAAGAACGTCTTTTTCAGTTCCGTAACACGGAGAAGTTCAGGGGAGGTTTCCATCGAGCACTATCTGTTTGTACGTCATTTCCTTTTTAATGATCTTTTTTTCACGGAGCCAGTTGTATACGTCCATAACCTGCGTACGGTCAGGCACGGTGAGCTTGTTAAACAGAGGAATGGGGAAGGATTTTTGGAGGGGTTCGGGGACCCTGCATTCACGGTTCATGATCGTGCGTACCTCATCATGATGTGCATTGATATAGACCGAGGCCTTGTTGACGGCCTTCAGAAAGGCCGTAAGGACGTTCCCGTTATTTTTGAGAAACCGTTCCTCGAAGGCGAGCACCGTTGAGGAGATGCCTGCCCCCGCGTCGTCGATCAGGGTACTGGCGCCTTTCTGCTCAGCAAGCGTCGCCAACGGCTCAGGGAGCACTGCTGCGGGGATCTGGCCGGACAGGAGCATCTGCATGCGCAGGGGGATATTCTTTATCTCTATCGGTTTTATCTGATCCGTCCCGATCCCTTTCGATGCAAGAAGCCTTGTTGTGAGATAATCGAGGATCGTATTGGAGCTTACCGATATCCCCTCTTTAGCAATATCGGAGAGCGTTGCGCCCTTGCGTTGAGGCGATGCAAGGATCGCGAACATACGTTGGTCCTTCGGGGTATTGAAGATTGTGGCAACCATCTTTACGGGAACATTGTTGGCATTCAGGACCATCGGCGTCATCATGTCGCCGAAATAACCGGCGATCTGTCCCGACGAAAGCGCCACGTCCTTTTCCATTGCGGAGTTGAACCTCACGAGACGGACGGCAATCCCCATCTCCCTGAAATATCCCTTTTCCTCGGCAACATAGAGGGGAAGGGCCTGCAAGACGGGGAGGGTCCCGAAATTGACCACCTGTCCCGACCCCGTGTCTTTGGGGCCGGATTCCTTTGCAGGACAGGGGATGCATGTAAGGACGGCAAGCACAATAGATGCTATGAGACACATCGACAATCTTTTCATTCATGGACTCCTGATGCGTGATTATGGGGCACACCGTAGTATAGTGGAGATTCGGATGCGTGTCAATGCATCAGAAGATGTTTTGTCGGAGCGTGCGGCCGGAATCCCGTAGCTGGGGCTATTTTCTATATCGTGCAGGCAATCTCCCAGCCGTCCGAGATGGCATCCGCTATGAGACGGGGCTCCCTGCAGTCGCCGACAGGATAGAATTCAGGGGCTGCCTTCTCCAGGCTTTTGATGAGACCGGTGTTCGGCTGCAAGGGCAGGATGGGTATGATCGTATCCGATTCAATCGTCGTCCTCTTACCTTCCTTGTCGGTTACGACCAGTCCCTTGTTCGTTATCTCCTCGTACCTGACCCTTGTGAGAATGACAGTACCTTTTTCGTCCAGCCATCGTAACAACCGACGCTGATTATCCACCGTCATCCCTCTCCCGGGATCTTCCCCTGTATCGACGATGGTGACCTTTCTGTTCCGTTTAACGAGAAATTCTGCCAGCTCGCATCCCTGTATGGCGCCTCCCATGATGACGACCCTTTTCCCGATGGGCATCCAGAACTTCGTCAGCCGGTTCAGTGCCTCCGGCCCCAGCAGCCTCCGGTACGGTTTAAGCATCTTATGGAGGGCGGCACTGCTGACCACGTTGTGTCCGTTGATGCCGGGCACGTCGAGTGTGCCGTGAATGCCTCCCGCGGCGAGGACGATCGCGTCAGGCTTGTATTCCGCGATTACCCGGGAATCGACCTCTTTCCCGAGCCTGACCGTTACCCCCAGTCCGGCAAGCTGGACTGCGAAATAGCGGACGAGATCGACAAGGTCCGGCAGCTCGGCGTCATTCACTAAGGCAGCGATAGGTACAAGTCCGCCCAGTTGATTTTCTCTTTCAAAGAGTGCCACCTCGTGTCCCCTTAAAGCCGCCATCCGTGCCGCCTCCAGCCCCGCCGGTCCGCCGCCGATCACCATCACCCTTTTCTTTTTCGTTGCCGGGGTGGTCCTGTTTTCGTACTCTCTCCCCAATGCGGCATTCACCCTGCACCGGGCAGGTTCATCCTGTAATATGAAACTCCTGCAGTAGAGACAGCCGGGGCATGGTCTTATGTCTTCCGGTCTTCCTGCGGCAATCTTGCGGGGCAACTCGGGATCTGCCAGCAGGCGTCTGGTAATGCCGACAAAATCCATCCTGCCTTCCTGGAGGAATTTCTCTCCCAGCACAGGGTCGAGACGGCATGCGCAAAAGACCGGCACCGATACCGCCTTCTTCACCGCCTCCGCAAGGGGCACTATCGCTCCCGCCCCGCCATGACGGCTCCAGTCAAGGTCTTTAGGCAGGGGCTTCGGCGGTTCGGGGTAGCAAAACCTGTCGGGTTGCAGCAGACCTCCGCGATTACCGTAGATATGGGCCCTTACCTGGACGGCATCAGCGCCGGCGTCCTCCAAGAGCCGGGCGAAGGCCACCCCCTCTTCGACGGTGGTCCCCTTTTCATTCCCGTACTCGACGATATTGATGAGAACGGTAACGGTGAAGTCCGGTCCGGTGCGTTTCTTCGTCTCACGCACGATCTCACACATAAACCGCGCCCTGTTTTCTATGGAGGAGCAGCCATACTCGTCATCGCGCCTGTTCCAGATGCGGGAGAAAAAGGTATTGATCTGATGGCAGGTGGCGCCGTTTACCTCCACGCCGTCAAACCCGGCCTTTTGAGCCCGCTCCGCTGCCCTTGCCCAGATGTCCACGTATTCTTTGACCTCGTCAAGGCTCAATGCCCTGGGTACGTCAAAATCAGGCCCCGGCAGCTCAGCCGCCGTGAGTGCAGAGGCGGCCTTCGTGTCGCGTTTCGGCAGCATCCCGGTCGGGTTCCACGGCCCGGCATGCTGAAATTGCAGCAATACGGGACAGCCGTGCTTATGGACGGCCTGCGTCAGTTCCCTGTAGCCGGGAATATACTTGTCGTCATCGAGGTGAAACTGGATCGAGTGCTGAACGCCAAGAGGGTATTCAACGCCGCAGGATTCGACGATGAGCAGGCCTACGCCGCCTTTGGCGATTGCCTCATAGTACGCCTTGGCCCGTTCACCCACATAGCCGCCGGGCTCGGTAAAAAAGGCCCCGCTGGCGGTCTTTATGATCCGGTTACGGGTCTTCACCTTCCCGATGCTCGAAGGCGTGAGCAGTTTTTCGAATCTTACTTTGCGGGTCATGATCACCCTCCCTTTTTTTTGCGATCCTGTAACAGCTATGGCTGCGTTTCCGCTACTACGTGCCGATCAGCGGACAACGGGCGGAGATCCGGTTCACATGGATTGGGGACCGAATCTCCGCAACATCACCTACTTTTGATTTTGTTTAAGATAATCCAGCGCAAACTTCAGGACCTTGTCTCCCGGAAGCCCCTTGGATTTGGTCATCTTCACATATTCGTCCAGCACGGGTTTCACGGCCTTTCTCCAGCGGTCACCCTCTTTCGCGGACAGGGTAATGACTTGCCCGCCCTGCTTGATCAGGAAGGCCTTCCCCGACGCGTCGACCTCATCCCAGACCTTTCCCGTCTTCTCTATCCATTCCTTGTTGACCTCCTCGATCACCTTCTGCCACTCGGGAGGTATGGAGTTCCATTTCGTTTTGCTCATAATCACGTACCAGGCGCTTGTGAATCCCACGGGCCATGTTTCGGTGCTGTATTTTATTACCTCTCCGAGCTTCCATCCTTCCATCGCCTCATAGGGTAAAAAGCCGCCGTCGACCACGTTTTTCGACAGGGCATCGTAAGCATCCCCCATAGGCATTGCTACGGGCGCCGCCCCCAGGGCTTTGGCAATCGGGGTTCCAAGCGGGGTGACCCTCATCTTCAGACCCTGGAGGTCATCCAGCGTCCTTACCGGCTTCCTTACCGTCTGGACGATAGAAGGGGGATTCCCATGGAGATACATTACCTTCACATCGTCCATCTCTTTCGGTTTGAATCTTGCGTAGTATTCATTGAAGAGTTTTGCTGCGGCGACACAGTTCTTGACGCCAATAGGCAAATCGGAGAACTCCGTCAACGGAAATCTTCCCCTGTGGTAGCTGAATACGCTCTGGGCGATATCGGACAGGCCGTTGACCACACCGTCATAGGCCTGTGTTGCCGGGGTAAGGGTGCCTCCGTGAAAAATAGTGATCTTTACCCCGCCGTTGGTCCTTTTCTCGATCTCCTTACACCACTGTTCGGCAAGGATACTTATCTTGTGGGTGGCAGGCATAAAGTTTGAATAGTTGAGCGTAATAGTCTTCTGCTGGGCATGGACCGTGGTAGACACCAGAGAAATTGAAAAGAGCATTGCCAGGACACAAAAAATACACTGTAACCACACAGACCGCTTCATAAAAACCTCCTTTGTTTTTATTTTGTAGTACCATTTTGATAGAACAGACGTTGCCATGCACTCACTTACCGTATAATAAATTTGGGAGAAACGTTGCTACCTGCGGGACAATAAACAACAATATGGTGCAGCCCACAAGACCGATAAGAAACGGATAGACACCGTTGTAGATGTCCTTGAAAGAAGTATTGGTGACATTTTTGACAACGAAAACGTTGATGGCGACAGGGGGCAGGACAATTCCCACCATCACCGTGATGGTGATCATGATCCCGAACCAGATGGGGTCAAAGCCGAGCTTGACGATAGCAGGAAAGAAGATCGGGGTCGCCAGCACCATGAAGGCAAGGTCATCGATGAAGGAACCGCCGAGAAGGTAGACGAGACATATGAGGGCGATGATGATCCAGGGCTGGAAGGGCAGGTTGACCACCCATTCGGATACAAACATGGGTATCTTCGTGACGGCGAGGAAATGCCCGAGCACCGTAGAGCCGGCGAGGAGAAAGAGGACCATGGTGGCCGTGAGGAGACTTTCGGCGACCGATCTTATGAAGGCCTTTTTGTCGAGGTCCTTTTTCGCTAACGATAAAAGCAGTATGGCGAAGGTGCCGACGCTGCCGGCCTCTGTGGGTGTGAAAAACCCTTCCAACAGACCTCCCATAAGAAGAACGAAGATGAGGAGCGGCCATATGACCCCCCAGAGTGACCGCAGACGCTCCCGCCACCCGAAGTGTTTCCCTCTGGGAGCGATGGCGGGGTTGACCTTGCAACGGACCACTATGAGGGTGATGAAGAGAAGGGCAATTATCACCCCGGGCATAATGCCGGCCATAAAGAGCCTGCCTATGGACTGCTGTGTAATGATCCCGTATATGATCATGGGAACGCTTGGAGGTATCAGGATACCCAGTGTTCCGGAGATTGCCACGAGACCCGCTGAAAATTTCCTGTTGTAGCCGAAACGGTCCATCTCGGGGATTGAGACCGAGGCGAAGGTTGCAGCCGTGGCGGCGGATGATCCGCAGATCGCACCGAAGATAGCGCAGCCCGTAACCGTGGCGATACCCAATCCTCCGCTGATGTGTCCTACGAATCTATGTGCCGCGTCATAGAGCCTTTTTGCAATCCCCGCATTATATGCAAGCTGCCCCATGAGGACGAAGAGCGGCACCACTGTCAGGGTGTATGATTCAAAGGAGTCGAAGACGTCCTTGGCAAGGAGGTTGCAGGCGGCATGCAGATTGACAACGTAGGCGAACCCGACAAAACCCACCACAAACATGGCCAGGGCCAGTTCGAGGCCCATGGCGAAGAGTATCATCAAGACGGCAAGACCCAGTAATCCAATGTTTACATCACTCATCGTCGCCTCCGGAAAAGACCTGAAAGATTTGAAAAGCAAAGACCAGCACCTGCACAAAGAAACAGATTCCCAACCCAAAGGCGATAGGATAGTAGGCGATCTGAATCGTAAGCGATGCCTCGCCTTTCAAATAGAAGGCAATGCCGAGCTTGATGAGGTTCCAGCCTATCAATACGCTGATGCCGACCGCCATAAGACGGGTCAAAACACCAAGGACCTGTTTTACGATCCGCCCCTGCAGCTGCTGGAACATCTCCATAAAGACATGGACCCTCCTGAAGGCGGCGTAGGGCATGGAGAAGCCTATAACGATGGCACCTCCGAGGGCCACGATATCGTATACCCCGGTTATGGGGTGGCCGAAGTATCTCATGGTCACATCGAGCACCACAAAAAGCATGACGAAGATGAGCGTTGTACCCGCAACGACACTCATGTAGCTGCTCAATCCGGAAACAAGTTTGCCGATCTTCTGCATGGGACCTCCCTGAAATCCCTTTTTATAAATTACCCTGTGCAAAGGCAGCGCGAAGTTTCGGTTTCTCGATCTTGCCTGTGGCGCTTCTCGGAACGGGAGCGAAGAAGAAGTGACGCGGACGCTTATACCGGGGAAGGTTCTCTTCGCAATAGGCCGTCATCTCGGCGTCGGTGAGGGTCTTGCCGGAAACAGGCGTGATTACCGCTGCAACGACCTCTCCAAGCCTCTCATTCGGTACCCCTATCACGGCTACGTCGTGGACCATTGGATGCTTCTGGATGACAGTCTCGATCTCGACGGGATAGATATTCTCTCCGCCTGATATAACGAGATCCTTCTTCCTGTCCACGATATAGATAAATCCGTCCTCGTCGATCTTGGCCAGGTCGCCGGTATAGAGCCAGCCGTTACGTACGGCCTGCGCCGTCGCTTCCGGGTTCCTGTAGTACTCCTTCATGATGCCGCTTCCCTTTACGATTATCTCACCCACCTCGTCGGGTCCGACGTCAATCCCGTCATCTTTTACTACACGCATATCCCAGATAAGGCTCGGCCTGCCGATGGCCCCGATCTTGTCCTCGTTTTGTACGCCGATGTGGGTTATGCCCGGTCCTCCGGCTTCACTCAGTCCGTAACTCGTATCATAGGACATGTCCGGAAAATATGACTTCCATCTCTTGATCAGGCTTACCGGGACGGGTTGGGCGCCCATGTGCATGAGTCGCAGGTTGCATAGGTCATACCTTTCAGGCCTTATTTCTCCCTTATCGAAGGCGTCAAGGATATCAAGCGCCCACGGTACGAGGAGGAAGACCATTGTGGCCTTTTCCCGGGCCAGCGTATCGACGATAATATCGGGCTTGATGAGTTCCGTGAGAAGCACATTTGTCCCGCCTGCTATGACCCCGCCCAGGAGATGCCCGATGGCAAGGTGATAAAGGGGCGACATCATAAGCTGACTGTCGCCGTGTTTCCAGTCATGACACGTGGCCTCCGTTATAGCGGATACCATCAAACACCTGTGGGCATGGAGCACTGCCTTCGGCGTACCGGTAGTGCCAGAGGTAAAATAGAGGGCGCAGTCCTCCTCATCGCATGTCTCTACATCCACCGGCGCACCGGATACCCCATCCATTAACGATTCGAGATTCTCCATGCCGGGCTGCGTTGCAGTGCCGATGGAGATAAAGGCGCCCACCGTGGAAAGGTCTGCCTTCATTTGTCCTATCCTTCCGGCAAACTCCTCATCAAAGATAAAGAGGCCCGGTTCCCCGATATCACAGCAGTACCTGATATCCTCGTCGGTGAACCGGAAATTGAGGGGTATTACGCAGGCCCCCGTGGCCATAATTCCGAAAAAGGTCTCAAGCCAGTCGATCGAGTTTCTGCCAAGGAGCGCAACCTTCGTGCCTTTTCCTGCACCCCTTGCAATGAGTATCCGGGCGACCTTGTTCATCCTCTCGTTGAACTGCGCCCACGTGATATCTTTCCTGACCTTGTTTACCGGTCTTACCTCCACAAAGGCAATGGACTCCGGGTACATCCTTGCATTTCTTGATACCAGATCAACAACCGTCATCATGATTTATTCCCTCCGCGTTGCTATGTAAGAAGCAGCTGAACAAATCTCCTTACGTCATCGACCTTATCAAGGTCTTCGATCATTGAAGCGATCTGTGCTGCATTTTCCTTTCCGATCGGTTTTTTAGCAAAGTCTAAGCAATCCTGGAACCGTTTTTTGTGGTCATCCGGGGTCAGGGCGTTGCCGGGAAAACCCGGCCCGATATCCAGTTGTCTGAAAAATTCCCGTCCGTCGCGGTGCAGGACCCGCATATCCATAGGCGTGTGTCCCCGCTTCTCCAATGCCTTGTCCGGGATCACGGTAATCCTCTTTGACAGCTCTGCCGCCTTCCCGTCGCGTATCAGGTCAGGCTCGAAATGTTCGAGCCTGGAGTCGCCCATGATCATGGCGTTGGCCACGCAGTACCGTATGCTGAACTGGGCGTTCACCCTGGGGTTGTCTCCGACCTCGAACTCATGACCCACGAGTTTGTGCGTATAAGGCGGCACCGTGATGAGGATGCGGTCGATATCATCTGCGGACAGCCTCTCTTCGGCCATGACCCGCAGGATCGTCTCCGTCGGGCCCTGTGTAAGGGCACAGCTCGGATATTTCTTGTACACCATGTCCTGCAGCCTGTACTGCTCACCAAGGCCGTCGGTGATCTGATCGCCTGTAAACAGATCCTTCCCGTAGAGGTGAAGATATCCGTATATCCCCTCTAAGAAGTTTCGTGGACCGGTAATGCCCTTCGATGCAAGGCGGGTGCAGAGGATGCCGGCCTGTGCTACCCATCCCTGGACAAACCGGACGCCGAGAGACCCGTCGATGTGGCTCTGGAAGCTGCCTCCGCAGCGGTTGAAGGCCAGGGCCAGTGCGTTCCACGTCTCCTGTCTGCTCAAGCCGAGTATCCTGGATACTGCGGAAGCGACACCGAAGACAACACAGATCCCGGTCGGGTCGAACCCGTTATAGGCCTCCTCGGACAGGTTCATCCTCGCCGCCACCTCGTTGCCGATCGTAATGGCAGTAAAAAAGTCCCTCCCGTTCATGCCGCCCGCAAGCTCAGCGGCCGCCAGAGAGCCCATGATAAGGGCGGCGCCGATATGGGGACCCGGCGCGATGGAGTCGCACAGGTCGAGTGCGCGGGCCATGGCGGCATTTACAAAGGCTGCATCATGTGCCGGTATCTTGCCTCTGTAGATAAGGATTGTGGCCTCTTCCTTGCCCCCGAGTTCCCGGTAAAACCGTACCGCCTCTTCGCAGCCGTCCTCGGCGGCACCCGCCACAGTGGTTCCCGCTATGGTTAAAAACTGATCTTTCACCGTTGACAGCACTGCTTCGGGTATGTCCTCGAACCTCGTGCGGCATGCAAAGTCGATCAGCTTTTCTTCATTTTTCATGAACGCTGTCCTCTGAAACCCCCAGACACTTGCCGATAACGCTGAGTATCTCCCGGCGTTGCGCCCCCGGCGTGAAAACAGCATCAACACCCATATCTTTTAATGCAACCACGTCCGCAGGGGGTATGATCCCTCCTGCGAAGAACTTTACGTGCCCGAGATCATGCGTACGCAACATCTCGAGGAGCTTCCCCGTATAATGGAGGTGTTCTCCCCCGAGGAAACTCAGGCCTATCGCGTCAGCCCCTTCCTCGATCGTCATCTGGAGGATGCGTTCGGCAGAGTTATAGACCCCTGCATAGATCACCTCGTATCCGCTGTCGGCAAGCCACTTGGATACGATCCTGAGGCCGTTGTCATGGGAGTCCAATCCCATTTTTGCCATAATTATACGTTGTTGTCTTTTCGGCATGCTCTGCTCCTTCTGCTATCGCGGAATGGAAAAATCCGTTGCCTCTCTCATGGCGTCGCAGACCTCCTGCAACGTTGCACGCGCCTCCACGGCCTCCAGCATAGGCGCCACGAGGTCCTTATCGGCATGATTTTTTACCCTGTCACAGAGGTTCTTCAGGGCACGGCTCACAGGTTTCTGGTCCCTGTTTTTTTTATAGTTTATTGTGTATTCGATGCGCCTTGCCTGCATGTCAGGCGCCTGCTTGAAGATATCGATCTCTGCGGCAGCCCCGTCATCCTTGAAGAAGTTCATCCCCACGATGGGAAGTTCGGCGCTTTCCATCTGTTCTGCAAGTTTGTACCGGGCCTTGTTGAGTTCGTTCTCGACCCACCCTGCCTTAAAGCACTCAATGAACCCGCCCCTCTTTTCGATGTCCTTCATCATTTCCCATATCCGTTCCTCCAGTTCATCGGTCATTGTCTCGACGAGATAGGCGCCGCCGAGCGGATCCGCGATCTTTGTGACCCCGGTTTCATAGGCGATTATCTGCTGGGTACGGATAGCAAGCTTCTGTGTTGCCTCGGTGGGCAGGCAGTACGCCTCGTCGTAGGAGGTGGTATGAACGGACTGGACCCCGCTCAGGATTGCCGTCAACGTCTGGATTGCGGCCCGTACGATGTTGTTCATCGGCTCCTGTGCGGTGAGTGTAAGGGATGACGTCTGGACGGCACAGCGGAACCACATGCTCTTGTCGTCCTGTGCCCCGAAGCGCTCTTTCAGTAGCCTGGCCCATATGCGGCGCATTGCCCTGAACTTGGCCACTTCCTCGAAGAGATCGAGGTGGACCGCCGAGAAGAACCCTATGCGCCGGGCAAAACTATCGACGGGGAGTCCCCTCTTGCAGAGCCTGTCCACGTAGTCGGCCCCGAGGGCCAGCGAAAAGGCAGCCTCCTGGATAGCATCGACGCCGCTCTCGCGGATATTACGGGAGTTCACGTTGAGGACGTTCCATTTCGGCGTTACCGGTATGAGGTATTCTATAAGATCGAGTCCGATCTTCAATGCAAGGTCTATAGGGAAAAAGGCGGTATTTGCCTGGAACGTGGGTCCCACCAGCTGAGTAAAGGGACAGTTCATCATGGTGCCGATGAGATCCTCCAGAGGGATACCCTGCGCCTTTGCCGTCAAAAAGTACTGGCCCATCATCACCACCGAAGAAGGCGGCGGGAATATAAGGGTAGAGCTGATCCTGTCAAGGGGAATGTCCCTGAAGAGGACGGCCATATCCTCATTGGTGCACATCGAAGTCCCCTGGAGCCCCACGTCGGCCTGTGCCAAAGGATAGTCCGGGTCCAACCCGAGCTTCCCCGCTATATCGGAATCGATGTTGATGCCGGTCTGGCCGACCTTCAGCAGAAATTTCAGGAGTTCATTACTCTCTTCCGGGGAGCCGAAACCACTCTGCTGCCTGCGGGTCCATAACCTCCCCCTGTACATATCTTTATGGATGCCCCTGGTAAAGGGATATTCTCCCGCATCGGGGAGCTGTTTGTCCCAGTCTTCACGGCTGTATATCCTCTTATATTCGATCCCCGAAATGGAGTGGAAATGCGGAAGCTGTTCCCCTTCAGAGTGATTAAATTCTATTTTTGGAATCTCTGCCATTGCCTCCTCCAATCTGATGCTGTATAGTTTAAAAAGGTCTTTTAATGCGCGGAAAAAGCAGATTCAAGTTCCGTCGCTATCATCACCGTCTGCCTTTGGCCTCTTTACGGGGGCCCGTCTTCAATGATATGCCGTCCGCGGACACAATGTTTTTCGTTGTCAGAACAGGGTTGTTTATGCCACCCATAAAGATGTCATAGACAAGCTGGGACAATTCCTCCGGTTTCATACTGCCCTTAGGGTTGTACCAGGAGTAGATCCAGTTCACCATTGCAAAGAGGGAAAATGCCATCGCCGTTACGATGTCTTTCCGGCCACGTGCAGCGTGAGACTGGGATAAGACCCCGGACACGATCCCGAAATACCGCTTCTCCCTTGCCTTGACCTCCTTGAAGTACTTAAGGGGCAGGTTATAGGCCTCGTTGAGCAGGGTTTTTGCGGCATACACGTGGGTCGCATAGTGCCCGATGTGGCGGAAGATGATGAACTTGATCTTTTCGGCGGTTGTCTCGATGGTGCTCAAGGAATATTCGAGGTTTTCGAGGTCCAGATCCACATATGTGGAGCAGATAAAGTAGAGGATATCCGTCTTGCTTCCGAAGTAATGATATATGCCCCCCTTCGTAACCTTAGCAGCAGCCGCGATATCGTCCATACTCGTTTCCAGGTATCCTTTGTCGGCGAACAATTGGGCGCTCACCTTTGCTATGGCATTAATTCTTTTGATCTGTTTCGTATCGGCTTTATTAAAGTTGATCCCCTTCTTCGGACTCATAAAAACATACCTCCTGGTAGGTATCATTCGTACTGGACGGTATGTTTTTTATACTACCGCGATGGAGTTTTGTCAAGGAAATGTTTTCATCAAGACGAATGACGGGAAGTATCGGGTTAGAGCGGGTTGTTCTTTATCCTGGCGATATTTTTCTCGATCTCTTTGATGTAGGGGATCTCGTTGCTGTCGTAATGATACGTGAGGTACGTGTAGATGGAGCCCATCATCCTGAAACGCTCCATGACGACCTTCTCGAAAAAGAGCGGCGTGTTCCCGATGAGGTGTTTTCTGTCTCGAAACAGCGTCGATCCTCTGCCGTGTAGATTTTCCAGTCCTTCAAAATTATATGCCTCTTCAAATTCGAGATAGAGCGAGGGAAGTTTATCGACATAATCCGAGGCCGACATCTGCCCCAGGAGGTCTGCCGTGCCGAGGGCGTATCCGATTATCCTTTCTTCGCCGGAGTGGAAATGTACCTTGTTGTCGAATATTACCCCGGTGCAACGGATAGCGTTCTGGACGCTGACCACGCTCCTGTCGTCAAGACCGATCCGGGGGAGATACATTCCGGCGAAATCGACACTTCTCTGCACGTGGGTGAAGGTATATTTTGCGCCCGTTCCTTCCGTATCGTCATCGTATTTCATGTACCCCGTATCGTGGAGGATGACCGCTATGATGCCGAGTATATAATATTCCTTTGTGACGAAAGGAGTACTTTTACTTCTGTTCCAGCCGTCGATGATCTCGATGAACGGGGGGATCGTCTGAAGAGTATGGACGATGTTGTGGTATTTCATGTCGCATTTCTGAAAACCGTCTGCATTGCCGTTGAACAGGTCTATTGCATCGTGAAAGACACGCTCGGCGAGACGGACGTCATCATCGCCGTAGTTGTCCCTGGATATTTTTTTGATCTGTCCTGCAATATTTTCATAGGTCAGGATGCTATTAGGGGGCATAATGCGCTCCTTATAGATGCATTATCGGAGTTTGTATAATTCTAAAGGAAAAAAGAGAGATAATAAAGAAAATATTGAAAAAACAAGAACAGGTCATTTTTTGAGGATCGCAAGATAATAATCTTTAAAAAACAATCCGTAGACTGCAACGGTCAGCAAGACGCCGGATGCGAGGATGATGTAAACGTTGTTGAATACATGGCGGGCCAGCATGATGGCGAGCGTGAGGGTAATGCCCGCGATGAGCGTTTTGATGATGTCCCTGGCCGTTCTTTTTGCCATTCGGTACTGGATCTTCTTTTTCAGGAGGATGTAAAGCATGACGAAATTGTAGAAGGACACAAGCGAGGTCGCAAGGGAGACCCCGAGGTTGTTTAACGGGACCATGAGGATAGCTGCAAGAAGGGCATTGAGAAAGATCGATGTTATTCCCACGAGGGCAGGGGTCTTCATGTCGTGGAGTGCATTGAATATCCTTACTAAGGAAATGGAGAGGGCGTAAAAGATGATCCCTATGCTGTAACCGAAAAGTGCCCGGTTCGTAATGTACGTCTCATGGGCCTTGAAGGCACCCCTTTCATAGAGGATCTTCGTACAGATATCTCCCATTGTGCAGAGCAGGATCGTCGAAGGTATTAAAGTGATGCAAAGAAGTACGAAAGAACTGTCCGTATGGACGGCTATGCCGTGCCAGTCTTTGTTATGGTAAAGCTTCGAGATCTTTGAAAACATCACTGTATAGATCGGTACCGCAAAGAGACTGAACGGCAGGATAAAGATCCTGAACGCATAGGACAGGGATGCCACCTCGCCGTGGGGCAGGTAGGAGGCGATGATCCTGCCGACAAAACTGTTGATGGGGACAATAGATGTGGCGATCAGTGCGCCGAGAAAAAGGTTCTTGGCTTCCGCAAAGGAGGGGTGGTGCAGGTCCATGGAAAAACCGTACCGGATGCCGAATCTCCTGAGGTAAGGATATTGCACGATGATCTGGATGAAGGCGCCGGCGGTGACCCCGATGGCGAGGCTGTATATACCGAGCCGGTCCTTCAGTGTAAGGGCCGCAACGATAAAGGCAATGTTCATGAAAATCCCCGACAGCTCCGGGGCTGCGAAATGCTCCTTTGCGTTGAGGAAGGCCTTCATTACAGAGAGCAGGGTCTGAAGGGAGATAACGGGTATCATGATGACAAAGAGATTCCTTGTGATCTCCTTTGCCTCCGGAGTAAAGCCGGGTGCAATCACACCCGTGATGAAGGTGCTGAATATGAAGAAGATGATGGATACAAAAAAGGTGATCAGTATCGACAGGTTGATAAAGGTGGAATAGATCTTTGAATACTCGTCATGGTCGTGCATGTATTGCGTACAGACAGGTATGAGGAAGGCGCTTGTCGCACCGGAAAAGACAAGGGTCTGGATAAGACTGGGAAAATTGAAGGCAACGATGAAGGCATCGACGAGAAGGGTGGCGCCGAAGAGGTATGCCTGAACCGCTTCCCGGATATAGCCCAGAGGCCTGCTGATAAGCGTTATCAGGGTTATAACGGAGCCTTTTCTTATGATGTCCCGGGCAGGGTTGCCCCGGGGATGTGTTTCAGATATTTTCTGTTCCAATATTTTTTCTTTTCACCGTCCTGCGGAGTTTGTTGAGCGATTTTTGTTCTATCTGCCGGATCCGCTCCCTTGTTACGCCGAAGATCTTGCCTATGGATTCGAGGGTTTGGGGTTCCTCGCCGTCAAGACCGTATCTCAGGGTTATTACCTTTTTTTCGTCGGAAGTGAGGGTATCGAGCCAGGAGGCTACCTCTTCCGCTCTCTTTGTATGTTCGAGGACCGACAGGGGTTCCTCGATGAAAGGGTCCGGCAGGACCTCTTCGAGGGTGAGCTTTCCATCTTCATCGATCAGCGTCTCCAGGGAATAGGTCTTTATTATCATAGAAAAGAGATTTTTTATAAACTCTATCTTGAGGCCTGTATCCCGTGACAGTTCTTCGATCGTGGGCTCCCTCCCTTCTTTTTCCATATAATGGCTCGTCAGTTTCGATATCTTATGGATCCTTGATGACACGTGCACGGGAAGGCGTATCGTTCGCGAGTGGTTTGCGATCGACCTCTCTATGGCCTGTTTGATCCACCACGTTGCATAGGTAGAGAACCTGCATTCCCTTGCAGGATCGAATTTTTCCACTGCCCTTATGAGGCCGATATTGCCTTCCTCGATGAGGTCCAGGATGGAGATGCCCTGGTTCGTGTATTTCCTTGCAATCTTGACGACGAGCCTCAGGTTTGCCTCTATCAGTTTTTTCCGGGCCTCCGGATCGCCACGTGCTATCCTTACTGCATAGGCCTTTTCTTCCTCGAAGGAGATGATCGGGAGCTTCCTGAGTTCCCTCATGTAGAGTCTTTCGACCTTCAGTTCTTCATTCGCAGAGGCGTAGATGCTGCGGCCTTCCTCGTTTAATCTTTCCAACCGCGCTCCCCTATCAGTTTTACAAACCTGCATCCCCCATGATTTTCTTCGCTGTAGTTGTCGGCATCTTCGCGGGTATAGACAATGAGATCCTGCGAGAATTCATTCCCGATGGGTATAACGAGTCTGCCCATGATACTGAGTTGCTCGAGCAGGGGTTTCGGGGCATTCGGGGCGGCTGCGGTCACGATTATACCGTCATAGGGACTGTGCTCTTTCCAGCCCAGTGTCCCATCCCCGATGGTAAGAATGATATTTTTGTATTTCAGGACGTCAAAGATCTTCCTGGCCCGTTTTGCGATTGCCGGTATCCTCTCTATCGTATAGACCTGTTCGGCAAGCTCGGCCAGGACAGCGGTCTGGAACCCCGACCCGCTCCCTATCTCCAGCACCTTTTCCTTCCCGGTGAGCTGGAGGAGCTCGGTCATGAGCGCCACGATGTACGGTTGAGAGATTGTCTGTTTTTCACCGATAGGCAGTGGATGGTCTTCGTAGGCCTGCGGCCAGAGGGCCTCATCGAGAAAAAGGTGGCGCGGCACCTTTTTCATCGCCTCGATCACCCGTTTATCCCGGATCCCCCGCGGGATCAACTGGGTATCGACCATCTGCTGCCTTTTACTCTGGAAGTTGTTCAGCATTATAATGAAAGTTCTTTTGCCCTCTTGCTCGCCTTCTCTATCGCTTCGATGACAATCCCTTTAAATGCCTTTTCTTCGAGGACGGCGATGCCGGAGATAGTTGTGCCACCGGGTGACGTGATCATATCTCTCATGACCGCAGGGTGTATCCCTTCCTCCTCAAGCATCCTCAAGGTTCCTTTGATGACCTGGGAGGAGATGATCTTCGCCTTTTCCCTTGGGATACCGATCTTCAGACCTGCGTCGATCATTGCCTCGAGAAAGAGGAGGAAGAATGCCGGCCCGCTTCCGCCGAGCGCCGTTACCGCATCCATAAGCTCTTCCCCGACGTCAACAACCTTTCCGAGGGGTTCAAATATGTCTTTTACCTTTTTTATCTCTTCTTTTTTTACGATCTTATTATGGGCGATGCCGATCACTCCTTCACCGACTTTGACGCAGATATTCGGCATTGCCTTTACTATCTTGATGGGTTTCCCGACTACTGAAAGTATGTTCGATGTCGTTACCCCTGCCATTATTGTTATGACGATCTTGCTGAGATCAAGAAGAGGGGCTATCTCGGAGAGCACGGTCCTTGAATCCTGGGGCTTGACGGCGAGGATGATATAATCGGCACCCGTCACAAGCTCGCTGAGCTTTTTTGACCCCTTAATGCCGAAACCCTTTTGAATGGCACGCGCCCGTTCCTTTTTTATTTCCGAAAAAGTAATCGTTTCTTTTTTGACACCTTTTTTGAGGAGTGCCTTGATTATAGATTCACCCATATTCCCGACGCCGATAATACCGATCTTTTCCATCCCGGACCTCCTTGTTTTTTATAACAGATAGGCAGGATATTTTAAAGTCAATTCTGCTGGAAGCTATCAGCAAGAAGCGGTTGGATAGAGGGCCATGAACTAAAAAAAACCGGAAAAATGCTTGACAAATTTTTTTATTGATATATAAACTGACATATTAAGTGATATATCAGGCTATATATCAGGAGGTACAATGAGCAACAGTCTCCGTTATAAAGCACACCAGATCATTAAAGATAAGATCATTACATTCGAGCTTAAACCGGGGGATGAGATCCGCGAGGGCGGTATCGCAAAGGAACTGCACATGGGGAGGACGCCGGTGAGAGAGGCCCTGCTGATGCTGGAACATGAAAAGCTGATTGAGTGCAGGGCAAACCTGGGGTACGTGGTTAAAAAACTGACCCGGAAAGAGGCAGAAGATTATTATGCATTACGGGAGGCGCTTGAACTTTTTGCAGCCCCCCTGATCGTGGAAAGGATTACACCGAAGACCGTGAAAGAACTCGAGTCTATCCTTGCCGCCTCGGAGAGGTATGCCGAGAAGAACGATATCGGCAAGGTGGCGGAGTGCAATACAGAATTCCATAAGCTTCTTTATAAGGCCACAGATTCGGATGCATTCGTCGAGCTCATTTTTCAACTGATCGACAAGATCAGGTGGCTCCTCGCCATGGCCGTGGCTTCCAAACTGGGTCCGGCAGAGGCGCTGGAGGATCATAGCAGGATCGTAGCCGCTATAAAGAAAAAAGACGCGGAAGTATTAAAGGAAGAGATCCGTATACACCTTAGACACGCAAAAGAGCGGTACCTTTCCATAGCATCGGTGTTGCTTTAATATCCCGGAGAAAGAAGGATCGTCGTGCAATAGTGAAATAATAGTTCCGGAAGGATACCCGAAAGGCAGTTTTCAATAAAAAAACTTGGCGGGAAGAAGAAAACTGTATGGACTTAGGTATTGAAGGCAAAGTTGCCGTCATTACAGGTGCCAGCGAAGGCATAGGAAGGGCGATAGCAATGAGGCTGGCCCTTGAAGGGGTGAAAGTCGCGATCTGCGGACGACGACGCCCCGAGATTGATCGCACCGCCGATGAGATAAGAGAAACAGCGAAGACTGACGAGGTCATCGGTTTCACCGGCGACATGGTTGACCGGAACGATGCAGGGACCTTTATCGAAAAAGTCATAGAACGCTTTGCGACCGTGCATATACTGGTAAACAATGTGGGTCGCGCACAGCGCGGGTTATTCAACGATCTATCCGAAGAAGATTGGCATGCGGCATTCGGCGCGAACCTTGCCGCAGCGATCCATTGTACCCGAGCATCCCTTCCTTATATGCAAAAGCAGCGGTGGGGGAGGGTTATCAACGTTGCGTCAATATCCGGCAAAGAGCCGACTGCCGGCATCATCGCATCGAACAGTGCCAAATCGGCTCTGATAAGCTTTTCAAAAACGCTTGCGGCGGAGGTCGCCAGGGATGGGATACTCGTAAACTGCGTTTGTCCTGGCAGGATACTCTCGGCCCAGACCGTGCGGCTTCATTCCCCGGAAGAGAGGGACCGTATTGCCTCGTCCCATATCCCCGTGGGGCGGTTCGGCGAACCCGGGGAAGTGGCGAATTTAGTGGCCTTCCTCGCCTCTGAATGCTCGAGCTACATTACGGGGACGGCGATCCTCGTAGACGGCGGGATGGCGAAGGGACTGCATTAGCGCAATCAGGGTGTTATGTAAGTGGATGTAAAGGGCGAAGGCGGCCAGCTTATCACCCTTCATCGATACGTTAAAGGAGGGTTTCATGAAAAAGGTAATTGGTTTTGTTGGTGTTGGAACGATGGGGAAGCCGATGGCGTTCAACTTGATAAAGGCGGGGCATCAACTGGTTGTTTATGATATCAACCCGAAGCCCCTGGAAGAGTTGAAGCAGGGAGGTGCAACCGTTGCAAAGTCCGGTGCGGAAGCGGCAAGCGGGGCAGAGATCGTGATCACCATGCTCCCCAAATCGGAGCACGTTGAGGCGGCTATCCTTGGAGGGCAGGGCGTCATCGAGGGAGTAAAACCCGGCACGGTAGTGATCGATATGAGCACCATCGATCCCAGCGTCTCGAAGAGAATAGCCGGTATCCTGGACTCGAAAGGCGTAAAGATGCTGGATGCCCCGGTTACAGGAGGAGAGACGGGCGCCCAGGCCGGCACCCTCACGATTATCGTCGGCGGCAACGAGGATGTCTATAAACAATGCCTTGATATCTTCAATGCCATGGGGAAAAACGTCTTCTACTGCGGTCCCAACGGCAATGGGGAGATCGTCAAACTGATCAACAATCTCTTCGGGGGCATCCACGCCATGTCGACAGCGGAAGCGCTGGCGCTGGGAGTCAAGGCCGGGGTTGACTTTAAGGTGCTCTATGACGTTATCTGCGCCGGTACAGGTGCAACGAACTTCATGAAGATGTATTGCGCGATAAAGGCGTTTAAGGGAGATTTCGAGCCCGGCTTTATGGCCGAACTCATGCACAAGGACCTTGGATTGGCGGTCACGCTGGCAAAAGAAAAAGAAGTGCCGTTGCTTATAGGGGCACTTACCTACCAGATGTTTACACGTCTGATGGCCGAGGGTCTTGGAAAGAAAGATTTTTCCATAACGATCAAGACGTTCGAGGATTTATTGGATATTAAAATGAAACTGTAATGAGACCGAACCGTATTTATGCGCTACGCAGCAAAATTAAATCGTAGAAGGAGGACGAGATGAAACATTTAGTAAGGATATTGATTGTTTGTCTGGTTTGCTTTTTGCTGAAAGTCTCCTTATTCGCCGGTCCTGCCGTTGCCCAGGTAAAACTCAATTACTCGATGTTCTTTCCGGCCCAGCATGCGCACACGATCGCTGTCAACGAGTGGGCCAAGGAGATTGAGAAAAGGACCAACGGTAAGGTTGTTATCACGGTTTTCCCGGGCGGTACATTAACACCAGCCGACCAGGCATACGACGGTGTAGTGCGGGGCGTGTCCGACCTTGCGCTGTGCGTCTTCGGATACTCGAGGGGGCGTTTCCCCCTGTCAGAGGTTATAGACCTCCCCTTGGGATATAAGAGCGGTCTTCAGGCCACGAGGCTCATAAACGAATTTTACGAAAAATTCAAACCGAAGGAGTTTGATAATGTCAAGCCCATGTACTTCCATGCCCACGGCCCAGGGATAATCCATACCAAAAAACCGGTATACAAGCTCGAGGACCTGAAAGGCATGAAGCTTCGGTGTGGCGGCCTGATCACCAAAACAGTAATAGCCCTCGGGGCGACGCCCGTGTCGATGACTCAGGGCGAGGCCTACGATGCACTGAGCAGGGGTGTCGTAGACGGCGCGATCGCGCCTTACGAAGTCCTGTACGGGTACAAACAGGCGGAGGTCGTGAAGTACACAACGGAATGCTGGGGCGTTGGCTACACCTCCGGGTTCATTGTTGCTATGAACAAGGAAAAATGGAACTCCCTGCCGCCCGATGCCCAGAAGATCATAGAACAGGTTAACAAGGAATGGATAGACAAGACGGGAAAGGTCTGGGATAGCATCGATAAACAGGGAAAGGATTATGCAATAAAATTGGGAAACAAGATTATCACCCTCTCTGACGCGGAAAACAAAAGATGGGCAGACAAGGTTAGACCTATCCTTGACGAATATGTGAAAACTACCAATGCAAAGGGGCTGCCCGGGACCGAGGCGATGAAGTTCTGCCTGGACCGGCTTAAAACGCTTCAGAAATAACGGAAAGAAATCGAGGGGGGTCACCCCCCTCCTTTTTGGAGAACAAGATCAGAATCTTGGAGGAGAATGGTTATGAATACCCTTTTTCGAACCGTTGATATAGTATGCAAATTTTTAAGCGCTATTGCAGGCATCATCCTGGTGTTTATGATGCTTCTTACCGTGGCAGACGTGATCATGAGGACGGCGAACAGACCCATCATAGGAACATATGAGATAGTTTCCTTTTCCGGGGCGGTTGTTATGGGCCTGATAAATCCCTTGACGTCATGGACAAGAAATCATATCTTTGCCGATTTTCTGATTGACAGGCTCTCCGTAAAGGCGAACAAGGCCTTCAAGATCGGTACGCGGTGCCTTGCAATAGGCCTGTTCTTTATGATCGGATTGGAACTCGTGAAGTTCGGCGGACACCTGAAGGAGGCCTCTGAGGTGTCTTCAACCCTGGCAGTGCCGTTTTATCCTATCGCCTATGGGATAGGCGTTTCCGCCTTTATTCAATGCATTGTATTCGTAGCGGACATCCTGCGGATTACAGGAGAGAACCATGAATGAGATAACGGTAGGGATTATCGGGTTGGTTGTGGTGTTGGCCCTGTTCCTCACGGGGATTGAGTTGGCCTTTGCCATGGCTCTGGTAGGGGTTGCCGGTTTTGCATATCTGATCTCCCTCCCGGCTGCCCTGAACGTCCTGGCAAAGGACATATTCAGCGTTTTCAGTTCCTACGGTTTTACAGTAGTCCCCTTATTTGTCCTTATGGGACAGATCGCTTACAACGCGGGGATTGCCAAGGGACTTTACAATACCGCCTACAAATTCATCGGGCATATCCCGGGAGGCCTGGCTATGGCTACGGTTGGGGGCGCTGCCGCTTTCGGCACGATTACCGGCTCGTCCAGTGCAACGGCGGCAACCTTTGCAAGCATAGCAATCCCGGAGATGGATCGGTATAAATATAACAAATGCCTTTCGGCGGGGGTCTGTGCGTCATCAGGTACTCTCGGCAGTCTCATCCCGCCGAGCGTAACACTCATCGTGTTCGGGATGATCACGGAACAATCCATCGGCAAGCTTTTCACGGCGAGTATCATCCCGGGACTGATCGTTGCGGCATTGTTCATAGCAGTTATATATATTTCCTGTAAGATCAACCCTTTGTGGGGGCCGGTAGGACCGGCAGCCACATGGGGGGAGCGGATTCGGTCTTTCTCGAAAGTGATATGGGTGCTCCTGATCTTCGTGGTCATGATAGGAGGGATGACAATAGGGTTGTTTACGCCTACAGAGGGAGGCAGTGTGGGAACCTGCGCCATACTCCTTTTGTCCGTACTCCAGAAGAGCATCGACTTTGAAGGCTTTAAGAAATCGGTCGTTGAATCGATGATGATGGCATGTATGACCCTTATGCTCATTGCCGGTTCCACGATCTTCGGTCATTTTCTGACGGTGACCAAGATACCGATGCTTGCGGCTGATTGGCTTGCACACCTCCCCCTGCACCCTGCATTGGTCATGTTGATGATCCTCGTACTTTATCTGGTCGGGGGTTCTTTTATTGACGACCTGGCATTCATGGTCCTGGCGACGCCGATCCTCTATCCGGCAGTTCTGAAACTCGGCTACGACCCCCTGTGGTTCGGCATAATCCTTCACATCTTTGTGATGATAGGGATCGTCATCCCCCCCGTGGCACTCAATGTCTTTATAGTAAAGAACCTGACCAAGATGTCTTTCAATGATATCTACAAGGGGGTCTATCCCTTTTTGTCAGCCATGCTTGCCGCTGCAGTTTTGTTGTTTTTGTTCCCTCAATTGGCGCTGTGGCTCCCGTATGCGTTTTCGGCCCATTAAATTGAGGTGATTCGTGTATATCGAAATACAGAACATAGAGAAGCGTTGCAGTTGTTTGTCAGGCATAAAAGGTAGACGATAAAAACTGATAAAGGAGAAAAGCTATGGAAGAGAAAAAAGGTGTACAACGTGAATTGATGCTGATCGATGGTGAATGGAAGGAAAGCTCGGACGGAAGGTTTATTCCCGTCGAAAATCCGGCGAAGAAAGGGACTGTTATCGGAGAGGTCCCCAGCGCTACCGAGGCCGATGTGCACATGGCAGTCAACGCGGCTGCAAAGGCCTTTGAGACATGGAAGAAGGTGCCGGCACGTGAACGCGGCAAGATCATGCTGAAGATCGCAGATGCTATGGAGGCGCAGTGCGAGGAGCTTACGAGGCTCCTTGCCCTTGAAACAGGCAATGCGATCCGCACCCAATCGCGGCCGGAGGCCGTCAATACCGTAGACGTATTTCGCCTCTATGGCGGATTCGGCAGCGAACTGAAGGGCGAAACGATACCGCTCGGCGAGCAGGTCCTGTGTTATACCCGCCGCGAACCGCTCGGCGTGGTTGCCGGGATCATTCCCTGGAACTCGCCGCTCATACTGGGGGCAATCAAGATAGCAATGGCCCTTACCGCGGGCAACACGATGGTGCTGAAACCGGCGACCGATGCGCCGCTCACCGTTCTGCTGATGGCAAAGATCTGTGCAGCCCATTTGCCGAAGGGCGTGCTGAACGTCATAACCGGACTGGGTAACGAATGCGGCGCCGCCCTTGCCAGGCACCCCATGGTGAACAAGCTGTCGTTGACAGGCTCAACGGATTCGGGCAAGAACGTCATGCTGGCTGCTGCGGATCGCATCGTCCCCGTGACCCTGGAACTCGGCGGCAAAAGTCCGCAGGTCGTCTTTCCCGATGCCTTTGACGACCAGACGGTGCAGAGCGTTATCAACGGGGTGCGCTTCACCCGCCAGGGGCAGTCATGCACGGCGGGTTCACGGCTCTTCCTTCATGCCTCGATCTTCGACGCGTTCATAAGCAAACTCGTGGAGAAGGTGAGTGCATTGAAGATCGGCGACCCGCTCGACGAGGCCACGGACATTGGGACCGTTATCAACCGCAAGCAGTTCGATATGGTCAGTTCCTATATTCAAAACGGTTTGGGACAGAGCGGGGCGAAGCTGGCCATGGGAGGTCTCCCACCTACAGAGGGACCCCTTACCGAGGGTTATTTCCTTGTACCGACGGTATTCACCAATATAAAGAACGAATGGAGGATCGCACGGGAAGAGATCTTCGGGCCTGTCCTCGTAGCCATCCCCTGGGAGACTGAAGAGGAAGTGGTCAGAATGGCGAATGACAGCCACTACGGATTGGCGGGCTACGTTTATTCTCACGACATTGCAAAGGCGTTGCGCACTGCACACGGGATCGAATCGGGGTACGTTCAGATCAACCAGGGTTTCGGCGTTGCCAATGCTACGCCGTACGGCGGTTTTAAGCAGAGCGGCATCGGGCGGGAGTTTTCGCTGGAGGGCATGCTCGACAGTTACACGCAGCGTAAGACCGTTACCGTAAACCTGATGTACTGATGCGCGGGGGAACTGCAGTATAGCCGAAGACCAGGGAAATAATGTATATATGTATATGGCGGGGATAATCTGAGAATGACAGGAAAGGAGGAAAAAGGACTTATGATTTCACGCGACCTCAAAAACTTTTTCTTCCCGGACAGGGTCGTGGTCTTCGGCGTCTCGCAGAACCCCAGTAACCTGGCCGGGATTATCCCCCGGAACAACGACAATTACGGATTCACGGGAGAGATCTATTTGGTGGGTCAGAGCGGTGGGAGTATGGGAAACCGCCAGATCTACAGGAGTGTGGAGGAGATCGGGGTCGTCCCCGACCTCGCTGTCCTCCTCATTCCGGCTGACAGCATCTCCTCGACAATGACGGCCTGCGGGAAGATGGGGATTAAAAGTGTAGTAATCGAGACCGGAGGTTTTTCAGAGTTTGATGATGAGAAGAGATTCCTTGAGGCAGAGATCATTCGCACTGCCGGGGAATGGGGCATGACCGTCATGGGGCCGAACTGCATAGGTGTTATCAACATTGAAACGGGCCTCACACTTCCCTTTGTGCCTCTCGATAAACGGCAAGGGCACGCCGGCTCCGTGTCAATGATCTCACAGAGCGGCGGTATTATACGGGATATTCTCAAACGCTCCGACCTGGAGAACCTTGCCCTTAACAAGGTTGTAAGTATCGGGAATAAATTGATGCTCAACGAGAACGATATCCTCGAATACCTCATCGGGGATCCGGGAACCCGGATAATCGGGATCTACTTAGAAAGTTTCGGTGACGGGAGGGAGCTTGTAAGGCTCGCCGGCTCCACCGACAAACCGGTGATCGTGCTGAAGGCAAACCGGGCCGGACCGGGCAGTAAGGCGGCCCGGTTCCATACGTCGGCACTTGCGGGAAATGACGAGGTGGCCGATGCGATCCTCCGGCAGTCAGGCATACTGCGGGCATTGACGACTGAGGTCATGATCAACTGGTTCAAGATATTTACCCTGCCGGCGATGTGCGGGCCCAACCTGATCGCCATGGCAAGGTCCGGCGGACAATGTGTGTTGATCGCGGATGCCGCTGCCCGCTACGGTCTTAAGTTCGTAGACCTGCCGGAAAGGATTTCCGGGATGCTCCGCAAACACTTACGGGCAGGTGTTATCCGTCTCAGTAACCCCCTTGATGTGGGAGACATCTTTGACATCGGTTTGTATAAAGAGATGATCGAGCTTTCGCTCTCAGAGCCGGGTGTGGACGGGCTGATCTTCTACCACGAGTTTGAGAACGGGCCGGGAGAGTCCTGGGCGCGGCAACTGATCCACAGCGCCAGGGAATTGACCGAGCAGTACAAGAAACCCGTGGTCCTTTGCATGATACCGGAGAGGGAGAACTACTTTGAGATGAAGGACGTCGAGCCGTTCCCGATCTTTACCGATGCCGATTCGGCGGCGCAGGCGCTTGCCGTGTCCCTGCGCCACTTTGTACGTACCTCCGGCGAAGAGCCTGTAAAAGCACAACCCCGGACCTCACGGGCCGCCGGCGCCGGTACCGGGAGAGAGAGGATGAGGCCCGGTGATCACGGCAGTCCCCTTGTCCCGGTTATAACGGATGTCCGGGCCACCCTGGAGCTCCTGGCGCGATATAACCTGCCGCTCCCCGGTTATGCCCTTGTCAGGACTGTTGAGGAGGGCGCGGAGGCAGCACGGCGGATCGGTTATCCGGTGGCACTCAAGACGGCTTCCCCCTATGTCGTTCACAAGAGTGAGCAGAATGCCGTACACATTGGTCTTGCCGATGAGGATGCGTTGAGGCGGGCATTCGACAGGATGCAGGCGGATGAGTACCTTGTACAACGGATGGTCCCCGGCGGCTATGAGACGATAGTAGGGTGCAGGAGAGACCCGGAGTTCGGGCAGGTGATCATCTTCGGCATGGGCGGTATATTCACCGAGGTGCTCCGGGATACTTCAATGCGCCTGCTGCCGATTGAGTTGCCCGATGCCCGGAAGATGATCAGCGAGATCAGGGGATCGAGGCTGTTGCAGGGTTTTCGGGGGAGCGGGCCGGTCGATGTGGATGCAATCGCATCCTGTCTGGTCGCTGTGTCCCGGTTACTCCAGAAACACCCTGAGATTACAGCCCTCGACATCAATCCGCTTATTGCGTTACCCGTCGGCCAGGGGTGCATGATAGTCGATGCCAAGATGGAGCGTGAGACGCAAGAGATAACATATTAAACAGCAGGAGAAGTCCGTAACAGGATATCTCGCAGAGATAACTTTGAATAATATGTCAAACAAGGAGGGGTAAAAATGAAAAGAGAAAATAGATTGTGGGTCGTGGCGATCCTTATTGCAGTGTTTTTAGGACTATTGCCGGGGGGCTTCACGGTATGTCATGCGCAGCAGACGGTCTTGAAGGTTGCGCATCAGTGGCCGCAGGGAGATGTCCGGGACAAGTGGGCATCAAATTTTTGTTCATCGCTTGAAAAGCATAGCAACGGGACCTTAACCTGTCGCGTTTACGCGGGCGGCACGCTTATGAACCCTAAGAACCAACCCGACGCACTGCGCCAGGGCGCCCTTGATCTGGCGGTATGGTATCTGGCGTATTCGGCGGGAAAGGCGCCATTGCTGGGGATACTCGATCTCGGCGTTGTTGTCCCCTATCCGGAAAAAGGAATCCGGTTGACGCGTACCGAGGTGGGGAAAAGGATGAGTGAAGAGGCGGAGAAGCTGGGGATGAAGGTCATATCCTGGGGTTTCACGCCCACGTCGGTGGGTTCCACAAAAGAGGTTATAAGGCTTCCCAAGGATGTAGCGGGACTGAAGATGCGGGGAGGGAGCAAGGCGATCGAGCAGCTCTTTAAGGCCTCCGGCGCGGCCATTACGCATGTGAGTTCAGGCGATATCTATATGGCGCTTCAGACAGGGGTCCTGGATGGCGTCCTCACTGCCGACGCATCGTTCATGTCCTTCCGGCTCTTCGACGTTCTCAAGACCCTGACTATATCGGGAGAGCACTCCCTGTCAAATTCCTGCGTGGCAATCGTGATGAGCCCCATCACCTTCAGGAAGCTTACGCCGGAACAGCAGAAGGTGGTTATCGCGGCGGGGCAGGATGCTGAAGCTGCATTCCTTAAAGAGATCAAAGCCCAATCGGCGGAATGCAGGGAGACTTATATAAAGAAAGGGGTAAAGGTCCACGAGTTCACCGACAAAGAATACGCAAGCTGGGTGGACATCGCGAAGAAAGAGACCTGGACATTATTCATGAAAGAGGTGAAAGGGACCGAGGATCTCTTCACCATAATAGAAAAGACGAAGTAAAAAGCGGATGAAGATCGTCGGGAGAGGGAACCATGAAAACAGTATCGCCAACGAAAAACAATAGTTTTTTTGGAAAGATCCTGGATAAGGTTGCCGACGTTGCAGGGTTTATAAGCATGGCTGCAGTGGTCTTCGCCATGCTGGTGATCGTCTACGAGGTGATTGCGCGTTATATCTTCAGGTGGGCGACCGTCTGGGAGGTAGAGGCAGCCATCATGGCCACTACCTTTGTTACCTTCGTTGGTTCTGTTTTTGCCCTGAAAAACAATGCACATGTCACCATGGACGACATCGTGCTGCCGCACCTGAAGCCGACGGTGAGAAAATGGATTGCGTTGATCACGTCAACCTTTTCACTGATCTTTTGTGTAGTCCTGGCCTATAAAAGCTGGCATATGTTCTGGGAGGCCTTCAGCCTGGGGTGGAGGTCTGAGACGATCTGGGCGCCTCCCCTTGCGATCCCTTACAGCTTTCTTGCCGTCGGCGTGAGTATCATGTGTTTTCAATTAACAGGGATGATCATTGGGGCCGCAAAATCGCTTCGATCGGGGGTGGAGAGTGCTTAATGGACTGATCGTCGTCTTTATCACCCTCTTATTCCTTCTCTCCGGCATGCCCCTGGTCTTTGCCTTCGGCATCTCCGGCCTCATCTGTGGGTTGTTCCTGGGCGGGACCGGGGCCGTCACCATGCTGGCGCAGGTTATCTACCACAGTGTTGACAGCTTCGAGCTCCTTACGATCCCGCTCTTTGTCTTCATGGGTGTTGTCATTACCGTGGCGCCCAGCGGAAAGGACCTTTACGAGGCGATCCACCGGTTCCTGTACAGGGTACCCGGGGGCATTGCCATAAGCAACGTCTTTGCATGTACGATATTCGCTGCCATGAGCGGATCGAGTCCGGCCACAGCGGCGGCGATCGGCACATCGGGCATCCCGGAGATGAGGAAACGGGGCATTCCCGATTTCCTGGCCTGCGGCAGCATAGTGGGAGGGGGGACCCTCGGTATACTGATCCCTCCCAGCATCACCCTCATCGTCTACGGCATCGCAACGGAGACATCCATAGGACAGCTCTTTATCGGCGGGATAGTGCCGGGGATCGTCATATCTCTTGCCTTCAGTTGCTGGATCGTGATCTGCATGTTTTACACTCTAAGAAAAGGACAGAGGCAGGCCGCTGCCGGCGGTGAGGCTGTCGCCAGAGAACACTATTCCTGGTCCGACAGGATACAGTATCTGCCGAAGACCATTCCCTTCATAATCCTCATCGCACTGATCCTCTATTCGATCTATTTCGGTGTGGCAACGCCGAGCGAGGCAGCCGCTATCGGCGCCCTTGGCGGAATATTACTTACGCTCTTTTTCTACAGGGCTCACGTAACAAAAAATAACGCAATGGAGATCCTCAGGGCTACGGTAAACCAGACAGGTATGCTTATGCTTATTGCGACGACGACCCTGTTTTTCAGCAATGTCATGACGGAGATAGGCCTGACCCAGCAAGTGGCCAACCTGGCCGGCAGCGTCCAGGCGTCAAAATGGGCGACCCTGGCGGTGATAAACGTGATACTCCTCGTCATGGGGGCATTCCTGCCCCCCTTTGTTATCATCCTGTTGACGGCCCCGCTCTTGCTGCCGCTGATTAAGAACCTCGGGTTAGATCCCATCTGGTTTGGAGTGATGATGACGATCAACATGGAGATCGGGTGTATCTCTCCACCTTTCGGCTTGAATCTTTTCGTGGTCAAAGGCATAGCGCCGGATGTGCGGATGCCCACGATATTGAAAGGGTCCATGCCCTTTGTGGCTATTTTAATGCTCTCGATCGTGGCGTTCAGTATATTTCCTGAGCTGGTGCTGTGGCTGCCCAACAAAATGGCTGCCGCAGCAATGGCAAAGTGAGTTTCGTTACAGTATGATGTAAACCTTTCAGACAAAACTAATTCAACAGAGGTAAGGAGGCAATAATGGCTCGGCAAGTAACTGATAAGTATTGGGACCCTAAAGTGGAAACCATGTCCGCCGATGAAATAGCGGCGCTCCAGTTCGAAAGACTGAAGAAACAGCTTGTCTATAACTACAACAATTCACTGCTCTACAAAAGCAAATTTGAGCAGGCAGGCATGAAGCCGGAGGACGTGCGAAGCTGGGAAGATTTCCGCCGCATCCCCATAACAGGCAAAGATGAACAAAAAAGGACACAGGAGGAATCGACCGCAGAACTCGGCCATCCCTTCGGCCCGGGGACGATAACCTGCGTTCCGCAGGACAAGATAGTGAGGTTGAACTCCACTTCAGGCACTACGGGTACACCCACGCTCTATGCCCTGACGCAGAACGATGTGAATATCATGAACGAGCTCCACGCGAGAAGATTATGGATGGTAGGGATAAGGCCCGGCCACCGGGTCCTCCAGGGGCTGTCGCTCAGCATGTTTACGGGAGGTCTTCCCCTGTCGCAGGGGATCATGCACTCCGGGGCCTGTGCGGTACCTGTAGGCGCAGACGGAGGAACGAAGAGGGTGCTTGATTTTATCGAGATCACCCGTCCCCACGCGCTCTTTACAACACCTTCGTTTGCACAGTATGTGTTGGAACAATGCAAGAAACTGATCGGCAAGGAGGCGAGCGAGCTCGGCCTGCAATGGGTATTCCCGGTGGGAGAGCCTGGGGCCGGCAATATCGAGGTGAGGAAGATCCTTGCAAAAGGCTTCGGCGGGGCACACATCTGCGACCAGACAGGCGGAGGACACAGCTTTCAGGGGGCAGAATGCCTCGAGCCGCCTGAGGTTTACAGCGGTATGCACTTCACGTCGGCAGACCATTGTATCCTCGAACTCCTTGACCCGAAGACCAGGAAGAACATCGATATGGTCGATGGGGCCGTAGGCGAGATGGCCATGACCTTTCTTGAATGGGAAGGGACGCCGTTCCAGAGATATGCATACGGAGATCTCCTCCAGATATCGACTACCCCCTGCAATTGCGGCAGGACAGGTATCCGGTTCAAGATCGTAGGCCGTGCCGACGATATGCTCATCGTAAAAGGCGTAAATGTCTTTCCGGAAGCGATAAAGAAGGAGATACTGAAGTTCGTCCCGAGGGTCACCGGGTTCTTTAAGATACTCCTCGACAAGCCGGGGCCCTCCGTCACCCCTCCGCTGAAGATCCGGATCGAATACGGCCAGGGTATAGAAGGAAAGGATATTGCTGCACTGGAAGAAGAGATGAACAAGGCCTTTAAGGAGACCGTCAGGATAAACCCTAAGTTCATATGGGTGGCCCCTGAGTCCATACCGAGGGAGACAAAGAAGACAAAACTGATAGAGATCACTGAAGCCGCCTAAGGGGAGGGGCGCACCCCGAACACACCGAAAGCACGGAAACGGTTGAGCCCCGGCGCACGGAATACGAGGAGGAACAGATGAATTTT
>MVRS01000206.1 GCA_002067975.1 Syntrophorhabdus sp. PtaU1.Bin058 | reverse complement strand
GTTAATGTGTATGCGCGTCCACACTCAGGGCACTACGATCACATCCCCCCGTTTGAGCGTAATGTTCTGTTCCAGCCTCTTTCCCTCAGACACATCGTCGTAATTGAACTGAAAGGTCTTTGTCGCCTCTCCTTCCCGGCGGAAGATCCTGACCTTTTCCCGTTTGGCGAAGGGGTTCAGCCCGCCTGCTATGGAGAGCGCCTGGAGGACATTGACGTTGGTGTTGAGGGCATAGCGCCCCGGTGCGTTCACCCTTCCGATGACGTATATGAGCATGCTGTTAACCTGCTTCACCTCAACATTCAGAACGGGCTCAGGGATATAGGGAACAAGCTTTTCATGAATATCTCTTTTGAGCTCTTCAACGGTCCTTCCACCGGCAACGACCTCGCCGATGAGCGGGAAGGATACCTTGTTGTCAGGGAGCACCACGACCTGCCTTGTCAGGACATCGTCGCGCCACACTGAAATATCGAGGACGTCACCGGGACCGATGACATACCCGGCTTTTTGTATTGCATCTTTCTGTTCCTCTGCGCGTTGCGCTATGCCCTCTGCGCTTTGCTCTTTACCCTCCGCTGCCTTTTCCTCTGCCCATAACGGTATTGCTGTAATGAAAACAAGGATCACGAAAAACACGATGCATCTTCTCAATGTTCCTCTCCTTTTTTTCTTTCTTACAATCTTTTGATCCATCGCGTCACATCTTTCCCAGCGTTGCCCTTGCCCCATCCTTGCCGTAGAAGTCCTCCTTTGCCTCCACGGCATTTTTCAGCTTCTCTTTTGCCTCGCCGAGCCTCCCCAGCTTATAGTAGATCATCCCCAAATGGTAGCTGATGACGGGGTTCTTGTCGTTCTTTTCGTATGCCTTCCCGATAAGGTCAAGGGCCTTGTTCGCCTCACCCTTCTTGTAGTGTATCCATCCCATCGTATCGAGGATTGCCGGGTCTTCCGGCCGGGACTTTATCGCCTTCCCGGCAAGCGTAAGCGCCTTATCGAGGTCTTTCCCGGACTTCCCGTGTTCGCTCAGCAGGAACGCTAAGTCGTTTGCCGCAACCCAGAGGTTCGGCTGCCTTTCCAGCACCTTCTCAAAGACACCGATGGCCTTCTGGTATTCCTTCGTCTGTTCGTATATCTGCCCCAGGGACATGTATGCCGCCACGTTTTCCGGGTTCGTCTTTATCGATTCTTCAAATCGCCTGATCGCCTGCGCCGTCTGCCCCTGCACGAGGTAGAGCCTTGCGAGGTTATTATGCGGCACCATCCAGGTCGGCTGGATCTCGATTGCCTTCGCAAAATATTCTTCAGCCTTTTTATAGTCCTTCTGTGAGGCATAGATCTGACCGAGCATATTAAAGAAGAAGGGGTCTTTGGGGTTCTGCCTTATCCGTGCCTCGCAGAAGGCAATTGCCTGCCCGTGTTTCTTCTGTTGCATATATGCCTGGACGAGGCCTGTTATAAGTTGTGCCGATTGGGGCCCGAGCTTCACGGCCTGTTCCAGTTCCCGGGTCGCCCTGTCCCATTGGCCCCGTGAGGCATAGAACTCACCGAGCTTAGCATAGCCGAAGGGGTTCCCGGGCGCCCTTTTCCTGATCTCGTTGTATTCGGCCTCTGCCTTCCCGTAATTCTTCATAATGATAAAAAGGTCGCCGATGTCCGCCAGTGCTTCAAGGTCATTGGGGTTCGCCTCCACTATTTTGCGCATCTGCGCCTCGGCAAGCCTGAAATCGTTCTGCGCCACGTAGTACCTTGCGATCGCCCTTGCCGCTTCCCTCGATCTCGGATCCACCTTTTGCGCGTTCTGGAGCGTATCGAGGGCGATATTAGGCTCCTTGTTCATAAGGTGCGCCTCGGCAAGCCTGATATAGGCCGGGATATACTGCTGCCTCTCATTGACCACCATCCTGAATTCCGGGATCGCATTCACCCCGTCTCCTTTTGCAAGGAGGATATTCCCTTTGATGAGGTGGGCATCGATATTCTTCGGACTGTCCTTGATCACTTCATCGACGTATCTTTTTGCCTCATCAAGCTCCTGCCTCATGAGGTGGATGCGAGCGAGGGAATTTTTTGTCAGGATGATGTTGGGGTCTTTTGAATCCTTCTCAAGGCCGAGACATTCCTTCAGGAGGTTCATTGCCGGGTCTATCCTGTTCGTGTTGGCATAGATATCGCTCAGGGCAAACCTGAGCTTGAAGCTCTCCGCATTATTCTTGATGCCGTCCTTGAGGGTCTGTTCCGCCTCCTGGACCTTTCCCTTACGAAGGTAAAGCGCTGCAGCCTGCTCCCACCGATCCTCATTCTCAACATCGGCCGAGAGGATATTCTTTATGATCTCATTTGCCTTGTCGCCCTTTCCCGTATCCCAGTAAAGACTCGCAAGCGTCATTTTGTGACGGACGTTATCCGGCTCCAGCTCGATGACCTTCCGGACCACAGCCACGGTATCGTCGATCTTCCTTTCCCTGAGGTAGATGTCGCCAAGGGCCATATAGAGGGAAACCGATTTGGGGTTCACCTCGATACCGCTTTTGAGCGCTGCTTCGGCGCCCTTCGGGTCCCCCTTCTGCGTATAGCCGGCAGAGAGGAGGAGATAGACGTCAGGCCTTTTCAGGCCGTCCCTGATGAGACCTTCTAAGTACGTCTTTGCCTTTTCATTCTCTTTCTTTTTCAGAAATACGGCGCCCTTGAGGAGCAGCGCGTCCTCGTTTTTCGGATCCGCCTTGAGGACCAGCTCCACCTTTTCCATGGCCTTATCCGGAGCTTGTCCCATGAGAAAGAGCTTACCCATCTCGGTGTGCGCTTTTAAGTGGTCAGGGTCAAGATTGACCGCCTTTATGAAGCCGCCGAAGGCGCTCTGGAGGTTCCCCTGTTTCAGCAAGACCATGCCGAGCATGTAATAGGCGTCGGCGAACTTGGGGTCGATCTGGATCGCGTTCTTGAACTCAAGGCCTGCCTTCACGTATTCACCTTTCTCATAGAGGGCGTTCCCTTTCTTCATGAACTTCATCTTCTTCTGTTCCGGTCCGCTGCAGCCTGCGATGAGCACCACAGCAAGAAGGATAACGATAATACTCATAATCTTTTTACATTTCATAAATCCTGCCCTCCTGTCCGTTAACGCTATATGTTGTTTCTTCTTCGCATTCTATATGAATCCCCTCACCGTCACAACCAGCAGGGTGATCACGGTCATGATCGTCAGCCTGCCGAAAGATCCCCGGAGTTCGCCCATGAGGACCTCGTAGCTGAAAAACATCATCAGCATCTTCGGCGCTATCTCTCCCAGTTCCCTGTACCTGGCATAGGTCCCCGCCACATAGGGCGCGATGACGGCGATGAAGAGGATAAGGAAATCCATCGGCGTTGCCTTGAATCCCCGTTTCCGCTTCGTCAGTTTGAGGGTGGAGATAACAAAAAAGATAAGCACAACAAAGGAGAGGTTATAGATCCTTTCGGCCGTTTCGCTTATCCATATATCATGGGGATCGGACGTCAGGTAGATGATGAAGGGGATAAAGAGGTAGAGGCTGATCGTAAGCGCCCCTCTCAGCCATTCCCTCTTCAGAAACCAGGCGAGAAGGATAATCGCTGTCAGACCTGCGGCAAAGAGCGAAAGGTATCCCGAGACCTTGATCTGCAGAAAGGAGGTGACAAGCAAAAGGAGGGGCACGCCGTATTCGACGATCTTGAATGAGACGATGATGAGGACGCCGCGCTCTTTGAGCACCTTAAGCCTCCCCTTGATGACCCTGTCAATGAGGTCGAAGCGCCGCAGCCGCCACTTCATTGCGTCTGCCGTGAAAAACCAGCCGAGGATGAGACCCGAAAAGACGACATATCCGGCAAGGAGGAGCCACTCGGAGTAAAACCTGAATATAAAGGCGGAGGTGACAAGGATTGCCTGGATGACATAGATCAGGAAGACAGCCTCGATGTGATAGAAACCGAGGTGTATGAGGCGGTGATGGAAATGCTTCTTGTCGGGAGAAAAGGGGGACCGCTTTTCCGCGATCCTCTCGAACATGACCGTCAGCGTGTCGAGGACGGGGAAGCCGAGTATGACAAGGGGAAGTATCGGGCTAAGCGGCGTTGTGCCCTGGGTGAGGGAGATCGACATGGTGATGAGGGAGAAGCCGAGAAACTGGCTCCCCGTGTCGCCCATGAAAAGCGATGCAGGGTAGGTGTTGAACCGGAGGAAGCCGAAGATCGCGCCGATGAGCGAAACGGAAAGAAAGGCGATGAGGGTATTCTCTTCGAGGTGCGCAAGATACCCTATGCAGCAGAAGCTCAGGAGGCTGATGCCGCCCGCAAGTCCGTCAAGGCCGTCTGCGAGGTTGATCGCGTTCGTCACGCCGACAATCGCAACCACCGTAAGGGGCATCGCGACCCATGGGGGAAGCAATACACCCTCCGGCACAAGGGAGCCGAGGTTGTCGATCATGACCCCGCCGTAGAAGACCGCCACGAGCGCCGCGGCGAGCTGTCCTGCGAACTTTGCCCTGTAGCTCAATCCCTTCAGATCATCGATGATGCCGAAGAGGACGATGATCCCTGCGCCTATGGCATAGGCGTTGAAAAATGTCCCGGCCTTCGCCCAGAGGAACGCCGACACAAATGTGCCGATCGCCATGGCAAGGCCGCCTGTGCGGGGAACCGGGTGTTCATGGACCTTCCGCGCGTCAGGAATGTCAATGGCGCGCAACCTCCCCGCAAGCCTGATCAGAACCGGTATCAACGAGATCGTGATGAAGAGCGACAGTAATAATGTGGAGAGATAGATCAATTATTTCTTAAGTTTCCTGGATTTCTGCTGATGGCCCCGCAATCACCTTTCCGGCAGATACCCATCGAGCACCGGAACTATGTCACAGACAAAATCCCGGAGCCTCTTTTCCGCATCTTCGAGTTGCTCCGACTGGGAAACCGGTGTAATGACGCGCACCAGAGAGCCGTCTGTCCTCTGTTTCGTGAGGGCGTCGAGGAAGTTATAGATCTTTATCTGGTAGAGGTGGGTGAGGATCCTCCCTCTCATGGGGAACCAGTAATAGGTAAGCTGGCGGTAACCCCCTTTCTCCATAAGTGCCCTATTGACCTGCATGGAAGCCGGGTTCCCTTTGCCGAGGGCAACAGTGGCCTTGCCTGCCTCCCTGAAATTCCACCCGCTTCCCGGCAGGCAGGTCTCCGGTGAATGGATCGACCCGCCTTTTCGCTGATCCTGGTAATAAGCAACATAGAAATTGACCACCTGCTTCTTGTCGTTCGTGTAATTCACGATAACGTAGTCGCTGAACTTGAGGGCATCGAGGTAGACCTGATCCATGTTCTCACGCGTACCCGACCATCCGCCTACCTGCAACGGGAATGCATTGAATGATTTCTTGATGGGTATCTTCTGTCGGAACTCGATCCCGTGCGACAACCCAAATGTCAACCCCATCACAACCAGCACAACTATAAAAATATATAGACGGGTGGATGAGTGGACGCGTTGATGCGTTGATGCGTCATCTTGTTCGTTTGCCGATGTTTCTGCGTTTTCGCTTCCACGCATGTCCGCCTTATCTGCGCTCTCCACCATCTGTACCCTGCCCTCTGCTTTTAGTTCTCCACTCTCTGCTCTTCGCTCTTCGCTCTTCGCTTCTCTCGGAGGAAGCTTGCGCAACAGCCGCATCTCGAAAAACAGCAATGGTATGGCAAATAAAAAGATAAGCCAGCCGGAAAACCCGTGGAAAAAACCTTCAGCCACCTTTGCCCCGAACATGCTGTAGAGGACCCCCGTAGCCGCAATACGGAAGCTGTTCACGAATATGGCAAGCGGTATGGATGAAAGAAAAAGTATGGCCCGTTTCCAGATGTGCGCCCTGTACCAATAAACAGCAAGAAGACTCAAGACCATAAGCGGCATTACGTATCTCAGGCCGCTGCATGCATCGACAACCTGAAGCTGGGTAAAACCGAGGTCAATGATGTTCCCTTCGCGGTAAGCCGACATGCCGTAGAGATGGAGCATCCATACGCCGAGCTTTGAAGAAATGAGCCTCAACTGCAATGTGATCCTCGCAGTGATGAAGCTCGGGAAGGGGAACATGGCAAGCATCATGACAAGGGCAAACCCGATCGTCTTGATCTTTTCCCTGCCAAGGTGAAGCCAGAGGAGCCCCACGATGACAAGCCAGAGCGAGAAGTAGAGTGTAAAGAATTCGCCTGCAAGCTCGCCGATCCAGTAGAGGACAATGCCGAACACAAAAGGGATAGCCCCGGCCCACGAGACCGAAGACGGGATGCCCGCAAGCTCTTTCCGTTTTTCCCAGATGAGATAGAGGACCACGAAGGGTATAAGCATGCAATGGGAGTAATCCTCTCTCGTCCAATCATAACCGATCATCCACGAGAGCGCGCCATAGTATACAAGACCAATCGTACCGGCATAGATTCCCGCTTTTACCCAGCTTGCCGGCCTGATCTTGATTTCATCCATCACTTTGATCATATTCCACCTTGCCCATAGAATGTGAGGTCTTCTTTAACGCTTTATCGCGTCAACGCATCCATTCGCTTTTTTGTTCTTTTATGAGCGTTTCCCATATCCTCACTGATGCCTTACCGTCCCACAAGGGGGGTATGGAGGCCGTCTTCGCCTTCTCAATGCTCTCATCATAGGCCCTGATGATATCTTCCTTCTTTGTACCGGCCAAGACGTTCGTGCCGATCTCAACGGTAACCGGCCGCTCGGTGTTTTCCCTTATGGTAACGCAAGGCACACCGAGGGCTGTTGTCTCTTCCTGGAGACCGCCGCTATCCGTCAAAACAACCTCGGCATCTTTCCAGAGGTAAAGCGATTCTTTGAAGTTGAGGGGCGGCAAAAGCGTAATCCATTTGGAAAATTCTATCTTGAACTGATCAACCATTTTCTTCGTCCTCGGATGGACCGGGAAAATCACGGGGATTTTTTCGGCAATCTCATTGAGTGCTGCAACAATACCCTGAAAGGTCTCGCGACAATCAACGTTGGAAGGTCTGTGAAGGGTCATAAAGGCAAACCGCTTTTTTTCCTGTTTCAGCGCATAGACACCAAACTTCCGGACATCAACTGTCCCGTCGTTCAGCCTGCCTGCCTGATAAAGCAGGTTATCAATCATCACGTGTCCTACAAAATGAATGCTTTCCTGCGGCTTCCCTTCCTTTAAAAGGTTTTTCATCCCGCTCTCTTCGGTCACAAATAATAAGTCGGAGATGGCATCCGTCAGCATCCTGTTGATCTCTTCCGGCATACTCATATCGAAGCTTCGAAGCCCGGCTTCGACATGGGCCACCCTGGTTTTGAGCTTCTTTGCTACAATGCTGCATGCCACGGTGGAGTTTACATCACCCACAACCATGACAAGGTCAGGTCTTTCCGCCTCGCATACCTCCTCGAAGGCAGTCATGACCTTCGCTGTCTGCACCGCATGCGAACCGGACCCCGCATTGAGAAAATAATCCGGTATAGGGAGATCCAGGTCTTCAAAGAAGGATTGTGACATTTCGTAGTCATAATGCTGGCCCGTATGTACGATCTTACATACGACCTTGTTGTGCTTCGTTGACTCGCGGTATATCGGCGCGATCTTCATGAAATTGGGTCGGGCGCCGGCAATGAGACACACCTTCATAATTAACTCCAATCGAATTGAAATAGGGAAGACATATTATGTCCTCGCTGCTTTGAAAAAACCTTTTAATTTCTCGATCATCACAAGAACTGCGAAAAGAGGCAGGACTTTTTGCCGCTTTAATCTTTTCGGCTCGGACAGCAGCCGGTAAAGCCACTCGGCATTATGCCGGCACCAGATTTCCGGCGCACGCTTCACTCTGCCGGTAATAGTATCGAGGGTACCGCCGATACACTGGCAGACCCTCACGTTCTTCAACGAACCTTTGTGGGCAGCAAACCATTTCTCCTGTTTTGGCGACCCCAGGGCGATGAAAAGGACCTTCGCGCCTGAATCGTTGATCTGCCGGACCAGTTCGGCCATTTCTCCTTCCTTCACGTACCCATTGGCCCGTCCTGCTATGCGAAGCCCGGGAAAACGTTCCCCGAGAATGCGGCATGCCTTTGCGTTCACTTCCTCCTGCGCACCGTAGACAAATATGCCGTGGCCTTCCCGTGCCGCAAGCCGGCAGATATCAAATATGAACTCGGAGCCCGGGATTCGCAAAAAATGCCTTCCGTAAAGAATTCTCGCTGCCAGGACCATACCGATCCCATCAGGCAGCAGAATGTCTGCGTAGCGGTATACATCATGAAGCCCGGCATCGGCAGGCACAGAGAAGTTCTTCTCCGGGTTGCTGGCGAACACGGCATGAGGCCTCGTTCCGTGGTTCAGGAACCGGTTCACCCTTTCCAGCGCCTCGTCGCGCGTCAGAGGATCAACCCACATGTCAAGTATTTTCAGTCGCTCGTTCGCATCCTGCATATTGCCCGCTCGAATTTCTCTTCCTCGATCCGCTGTCCTGCGCAGATCATTGTGATGAATTCCGTCTCTTCCGGTTCGCCCTCAACGGACCGTGTGAGTACGGGACAAGCCTCCCTGATTCCATACTGCGGCGAATACCACCCCTTAATCGGGTTCATGCCGCCGCACAGCAGATCGAAATCGCCCACACCCATCAGCCTTAGAAAAATCACCACCTTACCGTTTTCAATCCTCCACCACCCCGCATCATTCTTTACCTCTGCGCGGGGATGAAGATGCCAGTTCAGTTCATAGGTATGGAGTCCTTGCCCGCTAAAGCGGTCACGGACAAGGAAGGTAAAATCATCGACACGGAACACGGCCCGCCTGTGCGCGACAGGCTGTTCAAGCCTTTTATACCCGTCATGCTCGGCCTCGATGAAAAGGAAGCTGTTGCCGGTTTCATTCCGGATAATGCGGGTGGAATAGGGGTATTTCCAGATGAACCCCGTCTCCTGTTCGGCCTGGTCACGCCCGTCTATCGAAACGGTATTGTGAGCCCGGGTACCCTTGAAATAACGACGCCATTGGGGCTCTCCGTTGTAGCGGTAGGTGCCGGAATCTATAAGGAACGGGACCCCTTTCAGGGAAAATGTCACGGACAGCGCGTCGGCGTGACCGTGATTATAGAGCGGCGGCATCCCGAGCGGGCCATGATCGAGACTCAGGAGACCTTCCCCGGGGAACCTGAACAGGGTATAGCCGGCATCGGGAAACGTGGCCACCTTGTTGCTATACCGGTCGGCCCCTGCCGTCCTCATCGGTGCGATTCCCGGAGCAACCGCATAGCCGCCGTCGCTATCGCCGATGGACGGCATGTAACCTTGCCCGTCGCGAAAGGCATCGAGAAATGCCTCCGCCCTGCCGAGTCTTTGCTTCCAACCCTTACAGTCCTCCGAGCTGTTTTTCTCAAGAAAATCGGCTGCCAGCCAAAAAAGGTCAAGCACGAACCGGTGGTAGGCAAGCGATTGTTCAAGGGGACCTCCATCCTCAAGGACCTGCCGCTGCAATTCTTCCTCCATAAGCCGGGCTCCCTTTTTCACCCACATCTGCCCTTCCGCCGTCCTTCTGAAGACCGTGCCGGCGAAAATAAGCCCCGCGCACTCGCAGATCGTATGGTTCCCGAGGGATGAATAGAGCGAAAGGTTGCGCGACACCCACCAGGCATGCAGGTACAGGGCCTTTAAAATTTCGCGGCGCCCGGCCGGCGGCAGGTTGTCCAAAACCGCGAGCGCATAGAAGAACACCGGCATCCTCAGGCCGCACTCCATGGGCGACATGTAGTGAGGACCGCTGAGAAAGGGGTTATGCCGGATCCATGCCAGCAATCGCTCCCTGACAAAGGATTTGACAATATTGATGCCGGGGCTCCGGGGGCGCTGATGGACATAAGCCATGAGGATCGTTAGATGCTGCAGCCGGGCCGGCTCCCAGACCATCCTTATATCGGGTGATTCCGGAGCGGGCCGGATATCGGCGAAATATGTCCGCCTCCATGCAGCTCCGAATTGATACATAGCGTCACGGTTTCCATTTAAGGTAAATACTCTCCCGCTAAAAATATCCTCCACAACAGATCCATCAACTTCCATAACAAAAGAGGGCATATGGAGATCATGGGTTTTGATCTCATCCAGCGGAGGAATGTGCGGCACCTTCTTCCGGGACTTCAGATTTGCCCTCATCCTCCGGACAGTGATCGCCCGGCTGACCCGGTAGGTCATCTCCGGCAAAGAGGCATTCCTGATCCTGGCAATATAGGCTTTTATATTTCGGCCTGGAAGCATTCGGGGGGGGGTTATCTTCAGTTATGAACGAAGACCTTCTTATCTCATTCTTTTATCTTTTGTCCTGCGCCAATAGATTTTTGTACAAGAGACGCTTCTTTGCGGTACGCGATAAAACGTTCATTGACGCTTAAGCTCCTTTAGAACCTGAGAGAACGTTTTGAACTGTATGATGTCTTTGTATCGCCGGTTCACGTATTCCAGCAATCCCCTGAAATCATCTTCAAACCTGAACTCCTTGCTGTGTCCTATTGAGCAGATAGGGAGCAAGCTTCCATATGGATCTTTCGCGATCACCCTGTCAAGCATCTTCTTCATTTCCGGAAGGGTCAGTTTACAGAAATCCAGTTTCTTAGGGTGCAGCCTGCAAACCGCGTTAAGAAGAACGCGCAATGCGTTTCGGCCCTCCGGATTGACATCATTCCTCGTCCCTGTTGAAAGTCTTTTGAACGCGAGCCTTTTTCTCGTGATCATAGAGAAAAAGGTCGCCCTCTCGGTATATATGGGGATTTCCAGAATATGATCTGCTCCGTCATTCCGTCTATTAATATCCTCCGGGTCAACAGGCCAGGGCATAAAACTGCTGTAAGCGTCATCATAGTTGTAGAATGCGTGGGGCCCCTGTTCCTTCCCCCACTTGAATACCGATGAATCCGCCTTGATTCCGACAGTCTTGAGCGCTCTCAGGATATTGCCCGAGGGGACCATGCACCAATTGCCGGCCCTGAAAGCGGAACACACATAGTCCGGATCAACTCTTTGGAGCAACTCCTCCAGATAAGCCTTCCCCCGTCTCAGATACTCAACGGCTTTGCCGAATGGCAGGTGGGCCATTGAGTATTCGCTGTAGTCCAAGAGCCACCGTCCATCGGACCCCGGCCGGGCATTCATCCATTGAGGATGAAAATGAAGCTGTACATCATGCCCCCTTGCCATAGCGCTCGCCATTTGAGCTTCTACCTTCTCGATCGCGGCCCTGCAGGAATGAGATTCCTTCATGGTCATGAATTCCGCCACTTCGGCAAAAACCGTCACCTTTGCACCAAATTCGTCGGCAATAGCCAAGAGGCGTTCCGTAGGACCTACTATTAAATCCTCGATACTACCTGTGCCGTTGCCGTAGATCTCATAGTCTAAAGTAAACATAAGCACGATCATAACACAGCAACGCTCCCTCAATAACCCGGGGAATACATGGTGATCCCCTTCCCGTAAAGAAATAAAAGCACTTCATGGAGCGGTCGTGCCGGGAGCAGACAAACAGTTGC
>MVRS01000205.1 GCA_002067975.1 Syntrophorhabdus sp. PtaU1.Bin058 | reverse complement strand
TAACGGACCGCCTCGATGATCTCCTCAGCGAAAAATGTCGCCATCCCTGCATCCAGCGCAGGTGCAAGATACGGAAGCGGGGTATTTTCACGGACAGGCGGGGGTATCAGTCTCTTGCATATATCGAGGATCCTCTGCATGTCCTCTATCTTTGAAACACCGATGCCGGTCATCGCGTAGATGATCGGCAGGTAATAGGCCGTGTTGGGAAAACCGACCTCCTGCTTCGGGCCGAACCTTTCAAGCGCCTCGCGGTACTTCTCTTCAGCCTTATGGAATATCCTGTGAGCGCCCCTGATGGCTGCAGATGCTATGATCTTCGACATCCCGTCCTCCTCGTTAGTCCAGAGCCCTTCTCATCGCCATATCAAAGAGCACGCGGTCTCTCGCCTTGTCTATGCCGAGCGCCTTTCTCTTCTTGTCGATGTGCCGGATCATCAACTGTGCCGCCTGTATTGGATCAGGCTCAAAGGCCCACATACCCTTGTAGAGTTCCTCGTACTCTTCAAAGAGATGCCGCGTGACCTTTTCGCTTCCTGTAGTGGGCCACGTGGTCCCGAAGACGGTAAAAACGCCGGAGGCGACAAAATACTCTCCTATGGCGATGGCCTTCTCGCTCATCCACTCCGGGGCAGCCCCTGCGGCAGGCAGATCGCTGATATCGTCGCCGAGACCGCCTTCTTTTACCATTGCCGTCGCCGCTATCAGTATCCTCGAGTTATCGACGCAGGAACCGAGGTGGAGCACCGGCGGTATCCCTACCGCCTCGCAGACCTCTGCAAGTCCCGAACCGGCATAGAGCTTCGCCGCCTCAGGGGTAAGGAGCCCTTCCTTCCCGCACGCCATGGCAGCGCAGCCCGTCGTGAGGACAATCACGTCGTTCCTGATAAGCTCCTTTATCATCGCGATGTGCGCCGAATCGTGGGGTGTCCTCACGTTGTTGCAGCCCACTACGCCTGCCACGCCCCGTATGCGGCCGTTCATGATATTGTCGTTCAACGGCCTGTAGCTTGCCCTGAAAAGACCTCCGAGGAGATAGTTTATCGTTTCATGGCTGAAGCCCGCCACCATGTCCCGGCTCTGGCTCGGTATATAGACGGCGTGCCTCCTGTTCGGATAATTCTCTATTGCCATCTTCAGTATCTTCTTTGCCGTATCGAGGCCGTGCTCAGGGTGGAATTCTATATGCGTCGCACCCTCGATCATCGCCCTGTCCGACGTTGTAATGAGGCGTGTATGGAAACACTCGGCCACGTTCTTGAGGCCCTGCATCTCGCACTGGACGTCAACGGTCATCAGCTCCACCGCCCCGGTCACAAGCGCCAGTTCCTGCTGGAGGAAGTTCCCTGCACAGGGGATCCCATGCCGCATCAGGACCTCGTTTGCGGAACAACACATCCCGGCGAGGTTTACGCCTTTGGCGCCCGCATTCTCCGTGAGCTTCCTGATCTCAGGGTCCCTGCTTGCGACGACAAGGAGTTCCGGGAGAAGCGGCTCGTGTCCGTGCACCACGACGTTCACGTGGTCTTCCTTGAGGACGCCGAGGTTGATGCTCCCCAGGACAGGTACGGGCGTACCGAACATGATGTCCTGGAGGTCCGTGGAGATCATCGACCCGCCCCATCCGTCCGCAAGCGCCGCCCTCGCTGCCTGCAGAAGGAGATGCCTGTAATCCTGGTCGACACCCATATGGGTCCTGTGCATGATCTCAACGACCTCCCTGTCGATGCCCCGCGGGGTCACGCCGAGTTTCTTCCACAGTTCCTGTCTTTTCAGCGGCGCCTTCCTGATGTACACAAGCTCCCCTTCCTGCTTCCCGAATTCCTTCAACGCCTTCTCGCCGAGCTCCATCGCTATATCCCTGATCTCCCTGTCCTCGATAGCGATACCGAAATCAAGGGCCACTGCAAGGAGTTTTATCTCATCCTTGATCGCGAAGCCCTGCGTCTCTCCCTTCGCTGTTTTGATGAATGTCTGTGCAACCTCCCGCGCGTGGTCGGAATGTGATGCTGCGCCTGCCGCCACCTTCCTTGCAAAGTTCCTTGCCACGATCGTCTCGATCGTTGCGCCGCAGACGCCGACCCTCTCTTTTTCCTCGCCCTTCTTTGATCGCGGCAGCCTGCACGGCCCCATGGCGCAGATCTTACAGCAGCTCTCCTCCACGCCGATAGGGCACGGCTTTATCTCATCCGCACGAAAGAATACAGTGCTGATCTTCTCTTTTTCGGCCTTTTCTAAAAGCGCTAATGTTGCCTTATCGATACTTCTTATCTTCTCGTCAGGCATTGTTCCTCCATAAAAATCCGTAAGTCGTGAGGCGTAAGTCGTAAGGGGTTAAATCGCCTGACGCCTTACGGCCTTCATTCGATCACTTCATCAACTCCCCTATCATCTCCTTCACCAGCTTTGCGCTCTCCGGGTGTCTCATGATAAGGATATCGGCGCCTGCAAAGGCAAGGCTCATGGCTGTAATCGATTCCATCAGGATCGACCGTTTCTTCTCATCCCCGAGCCTCTCATCGTCTTCCCTCTTCAACCGCGCCTCCCTGGTCTTCCAGACCTCATGGGCAAGGTTGCAGACAACGGGATACTGCAGCTTGGCATCCTCCTGCGTCAGGGCGGCCATCCTGTCTCTCTCGATCACGGAGTATGAATATTCGAGCCCGTATCCAAGGCCTCCTGTCGTGGGGTCCATGAGTATCTTTTCATTGGCCACACCGAGATTTCCCAGGAGTATATTAAGCTGTTTCGCAAGGTTCACGTCGATGGGGGTTGACGCCATCACGACCTGGCCGTACCCTATTGCCATGGCCCCGATCTGTTTGTAGTTCTTCTCCGAGACAGGACCGACGGCAACATTTTTCCCCTCGCACACCTCTACGATCTTCCGCAGCATATCGGCGTCCTTGTCGTCATTCGCCGTTCCCCATACTATAAGCGGGACGTCTATCGCATTGGCAACGTCCTGGACAACCCGGACGACCTCATCAACCGGTCTGTCCATGCCGTTCGGGTCCGCGCTTTTCAGTTGAAGCGCGATCATCCCGGCCCCATAGACATCAATGCACTTTTTTGCCCAGGCCACAGGGTCATGAATGACATCCCTGTAAGGTTCTATTGCCCATTCCTGCCATTCCTCGGGTTTATAGTCCCAGACCTCAAAGGCTACTTTCGGGGGGTTCGGCATCTCCCCTTCAAAAAGATAAAACGGGTAGCAACTCGCTCCGCCAACCTTGACGGCCTTCTGCCCGGTCCCGACGGTAACCTCCTGTATCTTTCCTGTGTACCTGATCTTCGGTGTCTCGAATGCCATCATGCCTCCTGTTTCCTTTTTTCACTTCCGTACCACTCCTTGCTGTACCAGTATCTCATCGCTGTCCTGATATAGTGTAGCACATCTTCACGGGTTCCGAGCTTCGTCTTCCAGTCCTCCCTCTCTTCAGGCTTGCCCTCTTCATAGGTCGGACCCAGGACCTTCACCTTCTTGCCCGAAAAATCCTCTTTTTCTTCATACTGATAATCAGACATACTACCTCCAATTTAGCTAACAGCCGTCAGCGATCAGCCGTCAGCAACAAATCTGTCTATC
>MVRS01000204.1 GCA_002067975.1 Syntrophorhabdus sp. PtaU1.Bin058 | reverse complement strand
TCCTCGCCTTTACACCGTAATTGCATGCGAACAAAAACGTGGACAGGTCTGCGGTATGGTCTACGTGGAAATGGGTGACGACAATGACGTCGATATCCAACACGGAATAGCCGCATTCAAGGAGCCTCCTCACGATTGCTGGACCGATATCGATCAGTATCCTCTGTCTTCTCGTGGCCAGCAAATACGAGGAAGAACCCCGTTTAAGGGACGGCGTCGATGTCCCTGTGCCGAGTATCGTCAGTTTCATATCCGGGCAACCAGTCAAATCCTTTATACCACAAATCATCCCGCCGTCGAACAAAAATAGCAGAACTCCATATTATCTTTGGCTATTTTCTATTGACAAGAGCCGCATTATGTCATATAAAAACAGCGCGGCGGTGTAGCTCAGATGGTTAGAGCATGCGGCTCATATCCGCAGTGTCCGGGGTTCAATTCCCTGCACCGCCATTTTCTTTCGTGCAACCAAGAAGAACTCAAAACCATAGAGAAACTCAAGAGGTGTCTTCATGAACAAAAAAACAATCACCATCATCGCAGTGGCCATACTATTTACCATAACGATCCTTCTCCCCTGTCAGATATCAGCTGCTGAGAAAAAATCTCCCCGGTCTGCCCCGGTCAAAGAGACTGCCCTCAACGATTCCAATGTCCAGGGTCTTGTAAAAAAGATAGACGAGCAGCTCAAAAAGAACGACTTTGTAAGCACCCTCGGCCCCTCGCTCAAGATAAACGATTTTGCAAAAGACGTACTGGCCTCCGTAAAGACCGTTCGCGCCTATTATGAAAAGGCGATGAACGATGCGGCAACGCCTCAAAAGGATAAAGAGAACATTATACTGAAATTGCAAAGGCTTGAAGAGGTAGAGAAGAGATACAACGCCATCTATGAAACATCTACCTTCAATCTCGGTTATATCTATGCCAAAAGAGGCGACTCCGAAAGGGGGAGGAAATACCTGTCGGAATACATAAAGATCACCCCTTTTTCCATGGCAAAAGATTCCAAGTGGATGAAGGCGAAGACCCTCCTTCTCGAACTCTACGGCCTGGAAGGGGAATTCTGATAAAGTGGAAGATATACGGACCGTCGCCGAAGGCATCATCGAACAACTCGGTCTGGTCCCTTCCGTAAAGAGCCTCTTCATTGAAAAAACCGATTCCCCCTGGCAGGAAAGGGCGTTCATAAAAAGAAAAAAGGAATATCTCGACGTAAAGATCATCATCTGGGATGATGAAATCTTTTTATACGGGAGAGTCTACCGCCTGTTCCTGTATATCCGGGACGTCCTGAACCCGGCCTTCCGGTATGATCCGAAGATAACCCCTGACGAAGACAATGAGCCCGGTGTGCGGGATTGTTATAACCAGATATGGAGCCTTTACGTGGACAGCAGGATGGAACGGCTCAATATCGAGAACTTCTATGACCGCACGCTCAGGCGGAACCTCTTCATCGATATGGCGAAAGAACTTTCATGGGAGGATGCAAACAGGGTCTTCCAGGGGTTGTGGAAAAAAGAGACCTATACCTACCCTGAGATCGTCGATCATGCCGCTCACTTCGACAGGCTCTGCGATCAGCAAAAGGCCGCATCAATCGAGGTCGATATCAACAGGTGTATAAGGGAGCCTTATGCAAAAACTCTCCTGGAGCGGATATCCTCGGAGCCCCTGCAGGTCACGGCAAACGAGCTTTTAAGTTTCACGGCATATAACTGCAAGGACACGCAGATCGAATCATCATTCTACGGCATCTCTTTCCTCTACCAGAGAAGGGTCTTTATCGAGTTCATCCCCTCTGAGGAGAACACCCTCTTCATCACCATGCTCGATCCGGAAACGAACAGATACGAAACCAGTGTGTACCACGAGGATTCAGATATCGCAACCATCCAGAAGGCCATCCGGGAAAGATACGAGAAGGTCCTGTTCTACGGAAAACAACCTTAAACGTGAAAGGCGAAAAAACCTCGTAAGTCGTTAGGCGTAAGGCGTTAGGCGTGAAAGTCACCTAAAAATTATAGGCCGTCTTTCTCCCCTTACGACGTACGGTTCACGACTTACGGGTGTTTCACCTTGAGCTTTTTAATGTCGTAGTCCCCTCACGCCTTACGACTGACGCCTTACGGGTTTGCGGGTTTGTGGCTGTTAGCCGGTCGTTCTCCTCAGCCTCTGCAATGCCAGCCCGAAGGTGTACTCGTAGAGGTGGAGGCCCTTGCTGATGGCGGTAATGGTGCCGTCCTCAACGCCTATCTCGTGACACATGTATTCCTTGAGAAGCTGAATGGCCGCGAGGTTCGACGGAAACCCGGCCCAGAGGTCCCAACTCCTGAAGTAGAGCACGAAGTGCAGCCTGTTGTTCATAAGCCGCGTATCGATGAGGCGCAGGCACGGCGGGTCTTCGAGGGCGATATCCTGGGGCATGCCTATCTCCATGATCGCCTGGTTCGTCCCGTATTTTCCTTCTTTGTAGATCCTGATGACCTCCATCACCGGGTTGATGCCGATGGTGCATTCCTTCCCGTCAATGCAGACCTTCGGGTTTGTGAGCCGTTCCCCGTACGTGTAAAGCTCGTTCTCGGCCTTCTTGTCCGTCATCAGGTACTGGAGGTATTCTTCGACGTATGCCATCGACGTGGGAGCGGGTATGCCCAGTTCGGTCGGGATGTCCGGGATGAGCGGCTGCGTGCCGGGATACTTGATATTGACCATGACCAGGTCAAACTCTCTTCTCTTCTGGCCCTCAAAAGAGCCCCTGTCGATGACGTACTCGTGGACTCCGTCATCCTCGAATATTCGGTAGATGCACTGAAACCATGCATCGGGGAGGTCTCTCGCTTCAATGTATACTGGCTTCATTCTTCCTCCTCACTGGACTCGCTTCTTTCAGCGTAGATATTATCAAAAAATTTGAAAAACAACACTAAAAAGTATTATGATTATCTCGCCGGGAGGTTCATATGTTTGTAAAACAGATACAGGTCGGCAGTTTTGCAGTCTTCGCATACATCGTGGCCTGCAAGGTCACAAAGGACGCCCTCGTTATCGACCCTGCGGGAGAATGTGAAAGGATCCTGCAGGAGGCCGCAGACAAAGGGTACACGATCAAATACATCGTCAATACACATTGCCACGTGGACCATATCATGGGCAATAAAAGGATGAAAGACCTTACCGGGGCAGAGATCATCATCCACGAAAAAGAGGCCTACAGCCTCGTTCATCAGTCAGCGTATTCGTTCAGCATGTTCGGCGGGGAACCATCACCGCCGGCGGATATCACGGTCAAGGACGGGGATTATATCAATATCGGGGAGACCTCTCTCCAGGTAATCCATACGCCGGGCCACTCGCCGGGGAGCATATCGCTCTACCACAAAGGTATGGTATTCACCGGGGATACCCTGTTTGTCGGCGGCGTAGGAAGGACCGACCTCGACGGCGGTTCCTGGGAGGTGCTCCTTTCCTCTGTGAGAAACAAGCTCTTTGTCCTTCCCGACGATACGATCGTTGCACCGGGACACAATTACGGCGACACGCCGCGAAGCACCATCGGACATGAAAAGCAATATAATCCCTATGTGGGACAGCGGGGCGGTTATTAAAAGACTTTTCATTGCAGTCTTAAGTTGTCTTGTCTTTCTCTGTGCATGCCAAACGGCACCCGTTGAGCCTGTCAAAAAGGTTGAGCCAAGGGAGCATAAGGTCGCCCTTGTCCTCGGCGGCGGCTCTGCGAAAGGGTTTGCCCACGTAGGCGTCATCAGGATACTGGAACAGGAAAAGATACCGATCCACATGATCGTCGGCACCAGCGTGGGCAGTCTCATCGGCGGCATCTATGCCGCAAACCCCGACAGCTTTCAACTCGAATGGACAGCTTACGCAATAGATAAAAACGACATCCTCGACATCTCCATCGTCTATTCAAAGATGGGTCCTGTCCAGGGGGCAAAACTCGAGGCATTCGTTGAACAGACGGCAAAGGTTAAAAAGATAGAGGACACAAAGATACCTTTTTATCCTATCGCAACGGATCTGAATACCGGCGAGACGATCATACTCGAAAAGGGTTCCCTGGCAAAGGCCATACGGGCGTCCTCTGCGATCCCCGGCATATTCGTACCCGTTGTCTTCGGGAACAGGACCCTCGTGGACGGCGGCGTGACCAACAACATCGCCTGCGACGTTGCAAGGCAAAAGGGCGCCGATATCGTCATTGCCGTCAACCTCCAAAAGGATATCAAAGATACCGATATCAACACTATCTTTGACATCATCGGCCAATCCCTGAGCATCATGACACACGAGAGCAACAAGGCAAAGCTCCGGTATGCAGATGTAGTCATCGAGCCTGATACAAAAGGGGTCTCGCTCTTTGACTTTAGCCAGAAAAAAAGGTTGATCGAAGAAGGGATGAAGGCAGCGAGAAAGGCGATCCCCAGGATAAAAGAACTGATCGCACAGTAGGGCTCCGTACGGAACATGCTATTCATCGTTAAAAAAGTGATTACGCAGTGTCTCCTTCCTCCCGGGATATTCATCATACTCCTCCTGCTCGCCTCCGTTTTCCTGAAGAGGCGACTCAGGTTCCTTGCCCTTTTCTTCGCCCTCTTTACCTATATCCTCAGCATAGGGCCGACAAGTAATCTCCTGCTTATGCCGCTTGAAAACAGCTTTCCCGTCCCCTCTCTTGAGGAGGTAAAGACAGGCGATGCCTATGTTGTCCTCGGGGGAGGGGTCTACGATAACGCCCCCGACGTGGACGGAAAAGGGGCCTTAAGCGGTGATGCCCTCATACGTGTGCTTACCGCTTATAAGCTTTACAGGATCTTTAAAAAACCGATCATACTTTCAGGGGGAGATGTATTCGGCAAGGCGGCTGAAGCCGGGATTGCCAAAAGGACGCTCCTTGCGCTCGGTGCCGCCGAAAAGGACATCATTACCGAATCCAAGAGCATCGATACCTATGAGAGCGCACAGTTCGTCAAGGAACTGAGCAACAGGCACACAATCAACAGGATTATCCTCATAACGAGTGCCTATCACATGAAGAGGTCTCACCTGCTCTTCAGCAGGCACTTCCGGGAGATCATCCCCTACCCTGCGGGGTACCTGGCGTCGGGGGCCGGCTATGACGTGCTGAGCTTCCTGCCCAGCGCCGCTTCCCTTGAGGGCATTTCCGTTGCGATGAAGGAATATATGGGGATAGC
>MVRS01000203.1 GCA_002067975.1 Syntrophorhabdus sp. PtaU1.Bin058 | reverse complement strand
CAGTAGAATCCCCCTTGCAAAATATATCGAATAAGAGGAAAATGGAGAAAAGGGTTGGGTATGAGGGGGAACAGAAGCTGTTCAACGTTCAAGGCTAAGGCTTGCTGATGGAGAGGATTATTTATATTTTTTTGGATGCCCTGATCATCCCTTAGAGGAACAATGAACACATTATGATCAGTTTCAGGAGATATCTGCACCATTTAGAAAAAACCATTGTACTATTATCGATAGTTATTATATTCGTCATCACTTTTCTCATCACCACGACGGAATTTTTTAAAGGATACATGGAGCATAACGGGCCCGACATTATCCATATAGACAGTTTTATCTATAATATCGTGCTTTCACCGGACAATAAACATATGGCAATCACGTATGTGGAGAAAGGTCTTTCATCAATATACATTGGCAATATTGATGGAACAAATATCAGACTCCTTACAACACAACGTCCGCAAGGATCACAACACAGACCGCTCTTTCTCCCTGAAGGATCAAAGATCTTATTTTTGTCGGATCGATCTTTGTTGACCTGTAACATCGATGGCAGCAACCTAAAGCGCGTTGCCAACCTGAATCTCGATCGTGAGCACTCTTTTTTTAATTTTATCCTTTCTCGTGATGGAAAAAGAATATTATTTATATCTAATCCGTCCCAAAAGGCGAAACCTCAAAGTGAGCTTCATATCATGAACGCAGACGGATCGGGACAGACTAAACTCACTTCTTTTGGGGAATATATTACGGAAGCAATCTTCTCTCCGGACATGAAAAAGATATATTTCCTGAAGTCTGTCTTCTATGGTCACTACTCCCCAATTGCTCCGTCTTTTTCCCACGCCTTCGATATCTTTTCAATAAACATAGATGGTTCAGGACTAAAACAAATAACACATAATAAGGCATACAGAATGGAGGGATTGTCGTTTGTGCAAGACGGAAAAAAATTGTTTTACAATGATGCAAGATCGTTCAAGCTTATAGAATTAGACCATCCGCAAGAGGTAAGAAATATCAACCCTTCATCTGAGAAAACAAACATAAGCACGACTAAGAACCCTAAAAAAGCAGAAGATGCCATGGATCTCAGCAGACCGCTTGTTTCACCTGACGGGAAGAAGATTGCATTTACTGCCGCAGTTAAAGAAGGATTGCCTAACATCCGGGGACGTTTTCAATATGAGATGTTCATAATGGATATGAATGCCAGGAAAGTTACCCAGCTAACAAGATTAGGTTTTAACTCTACTGCTCGGGCCTTCACCCCTGACAGCAAAAGAATTATCTTTGCAAACAATGTTGCTTGGCCCAGACCACAACAAATTAATCGATGGATGATAATCAATACCGATGGCACGGATTTACATGTTATAGACATGCCCACAAAAGATCAATGTCCTTCAAACAAGCCCTGAACCTGAACTTTGTTAGGAAAACAAAAGAGGTCAGGTACCGATAGGCTGGCAAGAGACAAAATCATAGCGGTCAAGCCTCGTTTTTTTGTATTAATAAGCCGGAAGGAACTTTGAGGTTCCCGCGTAGTTCGCCGGGAACTTTCCTGCGCGTTGCATGAGAGTTCGAAAATTAACCTATGATAGAAGAGCATCGATGTCGGGCTTTCCTGTAGCAAACCGTCGTGAGGCGAGGAAGCTTGGTCTTTTGCAAAGCAAAAGTTCCGAAGCCGAACGCGAGCGATATAAACAGCCCACACCTTGGGCGAGAGGGGGAGGCTCCACGGACTTTGTTCGTGGAGGGGGCGACGCAAGCCCCGGTAACTGCAGCCGCTGGAGCGGAATGAGCGTGTTTGCGGGGAAAGCCCGACACCGATGCTCATCCTTTAAATCCTGATTATTTGATCTTTTTTCCCAGCACGATCGATGTTTCGATCTGGCGGTCGGGGACGGACCAGTATTTGCGGAGCAGGCCGTCCTTGTCGGGCATGATCTCATAGCCGTGCTTTTTGTAAAAGTCTATCGCCCAGGCGGCCGCCTTCCACGTGCCGATGAGGAGCCACTCGGTATGGACCTGCTTTTCGATGAACGCGAGGAGCTTCGAGCCGATACCTTTTCCCTGGCTCTCCGTACACACGTAGGCGTGGCGTATGAGGGTCGTATCCTTGATTCGTTCTTTCCCCATGACCCCGAGGAGCTTCATATCCTTTCTGTAGCCGTAAAAGCGCATCCTCCGCATCTCTGCCGTCAGCTCCTCCATCGGCATGTAAGGCTCGTGATAGCGGTCCTCCGGGATTACGCCCCTGTACCGTGTTGCGCCGTCATTGACGACCTTGAATATCTCCTGCGCGTCCCTCGCCTCGAATATCCCCTCCTTCCAGAAACCGAAGAGGTCATAGGCGTTCTGAAAACCGATACGTGACATTGCCTTCTCGTCGCCCACGAGGTAGTGGATCACGTCGTAGTTTTTGCGGATCCCCGGAACAGCGGGGAAGTCGGTGCCGAAGAGATACTTGTGACTGAACCTTGCCATGGAGGGAAAATGCTTAAGCAGGTTCTGGGGCGGCAATCCCGACACGTCGATATAGACGTTCTCAAGGCTTTTCGCGAGGAACTCCGCTATCTGATACCAGAAGACGCGGCCGCCGTGGGAGAGGACGACCTTCATGTCCGGGAAATCGTTGATCACGTCATCAAAGGTATAAGGGTCGGAATAGCGCATCTTTGAACCCCTGATGAGGCTTGTCCCTGCATGGAAAAAGACAGGCAGCCCCGCCTTCTCGCAGTGCTCGTAGATAGGATAGAGCCTCCGGTCGTTGGCGTAAAAGAGGCCGTGGATGGGATGTATCTTGAGCCCTCTGGCGCCCTTATTCAACTGGTCTTCAAAGGCGCCTGCAAGGTCGTCATGGTAGTTCGGATTGATGTTCGCGATGGGTATGAACTCGGGGTGTATGGTATTGATCTCGAGCGTCCTTTCAAAGGGCATGACCCCTGCGGTGCAAGGGGAGTATTCAGGGATGAGGATGCCGCCGAAGACCCCCTCCCGTTTTATCACGTCCCCGTATTCCCGCGGCAACTGGTTCCCTGCTTCGTCGTAAATCTCGGGCGCATAGGGGCCGGCCTCCACCCATAGCCGTCTTGCGGGACCGGTCCATTCTTGCATGTGGCCCGCGTGAATATGGACGTCGATGATATCCATGCACTTCGTTATATAGTATGGAAAGGGCTATGGCAAGGAAAAAGGAAATCCCTTTCATTCATATTTTTCTTGAAACGGGATTTCCTGTATGTGTTAATTGTAGGTTATGGCAACGACCGTTGACCCGGATCGTGACCACAGGTTTTACATGCTCGGTGTGATCCACAGGGATGCAAGGAACCCTGTGCTGCTCCCCCGGTGGATTGCCCGCATCGGGCCCGGCATCATCACCCTGGAATTTTCGCAGTACGGGCTGATGTTCCGGAAAGAAAACCGCGACAGGTATAAAAAACGTATTGACGAAGTCCTCAAAAAACTGAAAAATGATACAATGCATTATAACGAAGCCGCCGTGGAAGATCTGGAGTCCTTCATAAACATGCCGAACGAATATGAGATCCTTTCCGGATATTCCGCTGAGCAGCATATTCCGTTCTATTTAATTGATATGGACCTCTTTTCTTACTTAAAATTGCAGAAGGCAGAAGAATTGTTTGCCGCTGAGAACATCGAGAAGCTTTTGACGGGAACCGATGCCGGGATCGGTTCCTGCGAGGCGGCAATGGCGCGGCTCTTTTTTAATTCCGACCTGAAGGGCGTCCCCTATGACGAAGAGATGTACGTCCGTGACAAATATATGGCAGATAGACTGTCCCTTCTGATGAAACACTCTCCGGACAAGAGGCTCCTCCATGTTGCAGGCTGGAGGCACCTTGAAGACCCCTATCACCTCTATGCTCCACTGAATCCACTGAAGGTGTTCCCCTATGATTAAGTTGTTTGTTTTTGACCTCGGTAATGTGATCCTCCCCTTTGAACACAGGCAGATCGCGCACAAGCTCTATGAAGTATCCAGGGTAGCAGGGCGGTTCTCGCCTGATGAGATCTTCAGGTATATGTTTGACATGGAGAAGGGCCTTGTCAATCCTTATGAAGAAGGCTTGATGTCTTCCCACGATTTTTTTATGAGGTTGAAGGAGAGGTATAAGCTTGAGATAGACTTTGAGGAGTTCAAGGATATATGGAACCCTATCTTCCGGGAAGACCCCGAAGTGAACGAGATCATCTTCTACCTGAAGAACAAAGGATATCCCCTCTTTCTTCTCAGCAATACGAACGAGCTTCATTTTACCTATATCACGGAACTCTACCCGATCGTGCATTCTATGGACGAGTGGATACTCTCCTTCGAGATCGGCGCAAAGAAGCCGAAACAGAGGATATACGACGAGATCTTCAACAGAACGGACGTGGAGAGGAACGAAGTCCTGTACATCGATGACATAGGGAGGTATGTAGAAGCGGCGAGAGGCTTCGGTTTGCAGGCAATGGTCTTTAAGGGTGCCGGCGACCTGTGGAAGGTGATAAAGGAGAATCTCATATAGCAATGATCAAATATCCTCACATAGATCCCGCGATTATCAGGATAGGACCTTTTTCCCTGCGGTGGTACGGCTTCATGTATGTTGTCGGCTTCGTCTCCTCATACCTGCTGACCGTCTACCAGTTGAAAAAAAGGGCCCTCAAGATAGAACGGGCCAGGATAGACGACCTTTACTTTTATCTTATCGTCGGGCTCATCGTCGGCGCGAGGCTTGGGTACATCCTTTTTTATAATCTCCCCTTCTATTTCGAAAATCCTCTGGAGATATTTGTCCTCTGGCACGGCGGGATGTCTTTTCACGGTGGACTCATAGGGGCCTTTGTCGCCGGATATATATATATAAAAAGGAAAGGACTCGACTTTTTTCTGATCATCGACCTTATAATCCCCACCTGCCCTATCGGCTTAGGGTTCGGCAGGCTCGGCAACTTCATCAACGGCGAGCTGTTCGGAAGACCGTCCGACGTGCCGTGGGCCATGATATTCCCTAACGGCGGCAACGTCCCGCGCCACCCGTCACAGTTGTACGAGGCCTTTTTTGAAGGACTCCTCCTCTTCGTAATACTCTGGGTCTATAAGGACAGGAAAAGGCGTGAGGGCGACGTCTTTGCCCTGTTTTTGATCCTCTATGGGTGCTTCAGGATCTTCTGCGAATTTTTCAGGGAACCGGATGTGCAGATAGGCCAGATCCTTGGCCTTTTCAGTATGGGACAGCTTTTGAGCGGCCTGACGATCGCAGGCGGATTGTTCCTGAAATACTACTGGTTGCCGAAAAGATCGACACGCACCTAAATCAACACGCACCTAAAGAAGTTGTTTCTTTCCCTTCTCGCTGTTCGCTATCGACTATTCACTACCTCTACACTGTGGACATCGGCGATAAACCCGTAAGTCGTTAGGCGTAAGTCGTAAGGGGATTAAAGCGTAGTGCAAAGGGCACGGAGCATAGCGGGACACCCGTGAGTCATTGTGAGGATTTTCATTCTTTATTATCATCGCGAGCATCTGACCCCCATGCGTTGCATGAGGGTTATTAACGGAAGAAACTTGCTCTTGCATATGAGACCGGGCAAGTTTCTTAGGAGGAGCGAAACGACATGGCGATCTACGGGGTATAATCTGTTGAATGAGATTGCCACGCTCCGCTCGCAATGACACTGCGCCGCCTTTCACCTTTTCCAGGTTTTATCGCCTAACGACTTACGCCTTACGATTCACGGGTGTTATTCCCCTCACGACTAACGAGATCCTTCTTTTTCACATAGCTGACAGCTTATACGATCTCCACCAGCCCGGTGTCGATATCGTAATATGCGCCGACGACCTTGACCTTGCCTGTCCTGACCATTTTCGCAATGATAGGCGTCGAGGTCTTTACCTGTTTTGTAACGAGCTCGACGTTTGCCCTGATGGCATTGTCCGTAAGGTCGCCCTTTTTGCCTTTTGCCTTTTTTACCGCGGGGGCGATTGCCTTTACGATACCCGCGATATGTCCGTGCGCTTCCCCGCCCTGTACGGTGGCGGTGACGGCGCCGCACTTTGAATGGCCAAGGATAACAACGAGTTTGGTATGAAGGTGGTCTACGGCGTATTCGATGCTGCCGAGGGCAACATCATCGACGATGTTCCCGGCAACGCGGATCACGAAGATGTCCCCGAGCCCCTGATCGAATAATATCTCCGGCGGGATACGGGAATCCGAGCAACCCACTATCACTGCAAAGGGTTTTTGTCCTTTTGATACCTCTGCGCGACGTCTTGACCCCTGGTTTGGATGTTTCTGTTTTAACGATGCATACCGCTTATTGCCTTCGGTCAACTCCTTTAACGCCTGGTCTGCCTCTGTATGATGGGTCATGACGCCCTCCAAAAAATTTTTACAGTATAATAAAAGATTCACAAGAAATCATCAAGGGTTTCGTTGCCGATGGCTCCCTTGCAGGCAGTATCTGCCGGGCGGTTTTGTGAATATCCGGTACAATAGGGGCAAGTTGATATTTTTTTGTTGTCATGCCGGCAGAAATATAAGGCTATCTGCTTATTGTTACTGGCAAATTCGCATGAACTGACAAGCATTCTGAGTGAATATGAACAACGCAAGAGAAGTTGCCCCATAATTGTGAAAATATTAACAAAATTTTGTTGACAACCTTTGTATACATGTTTAGAATAATTCATCTAAGCACACTAAAGGATAACGAGTAGTTCAATCCAAATATTAAATCAGGAGGTTTTGTATGGCAGCAATGAAGGTAGAGAACAACAAGTATTATCCGCCTAAGGAATTCGTTGACCAGGCATATGTTAAGAGCCGCGAAGAGTACGAGAAGATGTGGAAACAGTCTGTTGAAGACCCGGAAACCTTCTGGGGTAACGCGGCAAAGGAACTGTTCTGGTATAAGCCATGGCTTAAGGTTAACAGGGAAGATTTTGCCAAGGGTCAGATCGAATGGTTCATCGGCGGCAAGACAAATATCTCATATAACTGTCTTGATTACCAGATAGAAAAAGGCAAGGGCGATAAGGTTGCCATCCTCTTCCAGGGCGAGCCCGAAGACGACGTGGTAAAGCTCACCTACAAAGAGATGTTGAAGCTCGTATCCAGGTTCGCAAACGTACTGAAGAAAAAGGGCGTACGCAGGGGCGACAGGGTTGCCATTTACCTTCCTATGATCTGGCAGCTTCCCGTTGCAATGCTTGCTTGTGCAAGGATCGGTGCCATCCATACGATCGTTTTCGGCGGTTTCTCCGCAGAGGCGCTCCGCGACAGGATCCTCGATGCCGGCGCAAAGGTCCTCATTACGGCGAACGGCTACTGGCGTTCGGGCAAGAACGTGAGCTCCAAGGCGAATGCAGACACGGCGTGCGACCTCTGTGCAACACAGGGCCACACGGTTGACAAGGTCATCGTCGTGAAGAGACTTGAAAAGTTTGACGTCCCGATGAAGGCAGGCAGGGACACCTGGTTTGAGGAAGAACTCGCGGCATCGGATATCGCCGATACGTGTGAGGCAGAGATGATGGATGCAGAAGATCCTCTCTTCATCCTTTATACCTCAGGCTCCACAGGTAAACCGAAGGGCGTTCTCCATACCGTCGGCGGCTACATGGTCTATGTATACCACAGCTTCAAATATATCTTTGACTACAAAGACAAAGACGTCTTCTTCTGCACGGCCGATATCGGCTGGGTTACCGGTCACTCCTACATCGTCTACGGACCGATGTCGAACGGCGCAACATCGATCGTCTTCGAGTCTGTCCCCACATTCCCGAACCCCGACAGATTCTGGCAGATCGTTGAAAAATTTAAAGTCAACATCTTCTACACAGCACCTACCGCAATCAGGGCGCTTATGAAAGAGGGCGAGAAATGGCCGCAGGGCAGAAACCTCTCATCATTGAGGCTTCTCGGCTCCGTCGGCGAGCCCATCAACCCGGAGGCATGGCTCTGGTACCACAAGTACATCGGCGCTGAGAACTGCCCCATAGTCGATACCTGGTGGCAGACAGAGACAGGCGGAATCCTTGTTACCCCGCTTCCCGGCGCATGGCCGACGAAACCGGGTTTTGCAACGCTGCCCTATTTTGGTGTTCATGCCCGCACCTTACAGTCAAGATCTGATGCATCCAAGCCGGCAGTGGATGCGCCCGTGAATGAGCAGGGCGAGCTCTGCATCGCACGCTCATGGCCCGGCATGATGAGAGGCGTTTTCGGCGAACCGGAAAGGTTCTTCAATACATACTTTGTCCAGCAGCCCGGCTTCTACTTCTCCGGTGACGGGGCAATAAGGGATGAAGACGGCTATTTCAGGCTCATGGGCCGTATCGACGACGTTGTCAACGTATCCGGTCACAGGATGGGTACCGCAGAGGTTGAGGCAGCACTCAACTCCTATACGTCGTCAGTTGCAGAGTCCGCCGTCGTAGGCTTCCCGCATGAAGTGAAGGGCGAAGACCTCTATGCATATATCATTCTGAAGACAGGCGTTCAGGCAAGCGATGCACTGAAGAAAGAGCTCGTTGCACACGTCAGGAAAGAGATCGGTCCTATCGCATCCCCCGGCAAGATCCAGTTTGTATCCGGTCTGCCGAAGACACGTTCCGGCAAGATCATGAGAAGGATCCTGAGGAAGGTTGCAGCAGGAGAGATCGACCAGATCGGTGATACCACAACGCTTGCCGATCCGGCAATTGTGGATGAGATCGTAAAGGGCAGACAGTAAGATCGTCTGACACAGCGAACAGCAAAGGCCCCCGGAGGTGCTCCGGGGGCCTTTTTTATCAGATGCTTTGGCTATGCATCTTGAAATTGTTTGACGCTTTGCGCTATGCTCTTTGCGCCATGCCGAAAGATTACACGCTTAATTCAACGAAGGCCTACCATGTAGACAAACTGAACACGCTCGGATGGGAGTTGACCGTCTGCAATGCCCTCCATCCGGAGGGAACACCGCTGCGGAAAATCATTACCCGTGACGACTCTTTCGGTCATCTCCTCTATGACTACCTGGGCAGATACATGCCCATGGAGAAGATCACGAGGGTCATCGAGGTCGGCGGGGGTTACGGCTACCTGATGAAAGATTTTATTGACAGGAACAGAGTGATACGGCCGGTCATGCTCGACATCTCCCCATTTCTCCTCCGAAAACAGAAGGAGACCCTCCGGGAGCACAATGTCTATTACGTGGGGGAGGATTTTTTGGAGACGGACCCGCTCTTTCTTACAGGATTCGAACTGGCGGTCTTAAACGAGAATCTTGGAGATTTCCCGGTGCTTATCAACCTGAACGAAGACCTGTTCCGCTTTTCTTCCGGCATTGCCGACCCGATATTGAGATCGGCGCTTCATTTTTTTGAAAAGTACGGCCTTAAGAGGCCTGAAGGTGTTTTTAATCTGAATATAGGCGCGTTGCTGGTCCTGGAAAAGCTCTGTACCGCCGGTATCCCGTATATCTATGTGGGTGAGCACAGTTGCGAAGCCGCTGTCCCTGAAGCGCTAAGGCCTTTTATTCGTATTGAGTCCACAGGCAACCCTGAGAGGATTGCGCTGAAAGGACACGACGAATATACGATCAAATTCTCCTATCTTGAAAATATTGCACGGTCTTTCAATTACAGAACTATCCGCGGGCCCTTTGCGGACTTCATCTCATTCGACCTGACCGACGAGCTTCGATATATGCTCCTTGACCAGGACAGTGCAAGCGATGAGACGGAGATGGTCTGCCAGTTTATCGATGACCTCTTCCGATACGAATACATGATCGTCATCAGAGATACCGGAAGATCGGATTAATGAATGTTTCGGTGGTTTCGGGGACACAAGGAAAATGACAATACCTGGAACACCCATGTCTGCTGCAGAGATGAAAACATGCGGTTAAATGGCGTTGGAAAAGGATTTTTTGATTGACAATCGAAGGCAATTTATATAATTATCTGCATTATTTCCTGTCTCGGGGAATATGATTAAGTGTTCAATCGATAATAACCCGTAAGAGATTAATTTTTGAAGGAGGTATAATAGATGTCAGATCAGAAGGTAATGAACCGATGGTTGGTAGTCGTAGGTGCTATCCTGATGCAGTTGTGTCTTGGAGCCATCTATGCGTGGTCCGTGTTTACCCCGAAGCTGGTCGATAAGGCCGGTAAATATGGGTTCAGTGCAACGCAGGCGGCATGGATCTTTTCCGTTGGCATTCTTGTTTTTGCCTTTACCATGATTATCTCCGGAAGGATGATGGTCAAAGTGGGGCCAAGGAAGCTGTCCGTTGCGAGTGCGATCGTCCTTGGCGCCGGTTATGTCCTCGGAGGTTTTTTCGGGAACACCTTCGTGAGCCAGCTCGTTTTGATAGGGTTTGTCGGCGGTATCGGGATCGGCCTCGGCTATGTCGTGCCGATTGCCGTCGGCGTCAAATGGTTTCCCGATAAAAAGGGCCTTGTGACCGGTCTTGCTGTGGCCGGCTTCGGCTTTGGGGCGACCATGTGGGTAAAATCGGCTGGCAGCTGGTTCCGTCTTCTTGATAACCTTAATTTCTTTGGTCTCGGCGGGGTCCAGAGCGTTTTCCTTCTGTACGGAGTTATCTTTTTTATCCTTATCTTTCTGGGAAGCTTCGTTATGATCGATCCGCCTGCCGGATATACCCCTGCCGGATGGAAGCCGCCGGTACCCACTGCGGGCGCTTCGGCGTCGGGTTCGGTGGATTTTATGCCCGGTGAAATGATGAAAAAGCCTCAGTTCTATATGTCGTGGTTTACGTTCCTGTTCTCATCGATGGCAGGACTTATGATCATCTCCTGTATTGCCCTGCTCGGTATCGATGCCCTCAGTGCGAACGGGGTATCGAAAGACGTGGCGCGCGGCGTTGCCGGTACGGCCATGGCATGGTATGCAATCCTTAACGGACTTGGCCGTATCGTGTGGGGTACTGTCTCAGACAAGATCGGCAGGAAGCTGGCCATATTCCTGATGTGTCTGTTCCAGGGCATCATTATGTTCCTCTTCTATAAAATGAGCGGCTCCGCTGCGACGCTTATCATAGGCGCATGCATTATCGGTTTTAACTTTGGCGGAAACTTTGCCCTCTTCCCGGCGATTACCGCTGATTATTTCGGAAATAAGAACGTTGGGCTCAACTATGGCTATGTCTTTGTATCCTATGGTATTGCGGGTGTTCTCGGACCGCAGATCGCAGGCTTTTTCAAAGATGCAGCCAAGGGGAGCACCGACCCGGCGGTGTGGATTACCCCTCTGATGATTGCCGGTGTCGCATGTTTCGTGGGTGCCTTTATTACGCTGCTGCAGAAGCCGCCGAAAAAGGCGTAAGATTGCAATATTGAGGAGAATTACAGGCAAGGCGCCGGTATATGCCGGCGCCTTTGTTTCCTGCCCGGTCCGACATGACGGAAAATCCCGATGGACGACAACCGGAATATATGCAAACATATTCAAAATCATTAAAAAAATATCTTGACAATAATCATTAAAATCGTTTAATATACCAAAGTTTTTTTGCTTTGTATCAAATATCCCTTAACAAAAGGGATTATTTTTTTGGAGGTCTCGCGATGCCTACTATTAACCAATTAGTAAGGCGAGGGAGAGAAGCTGTCAAAAAGAAGAGTTCTTCTCCTGCCCTTACGGAATGCCCGCAGAAGCGAGGAGTCTGCGTGAGAGTATATACGACGACACCGAAAAAACCGAACTCCGCGTTGCGGAAGGTAGCCCGTGTAAGGCTGACGAACGGTATCGAAGTGACCACCTACATACCCGGGATCGGACATAACCTGCAGGAGCACTCTGTGGTCCTGATCAGGGGCGGCAGGGTAAAAGACTTGCCCGGCGTCAGGTACCATATTATCAGGGGTTCCCTGGATGCGAGCGGCGTGGCAAACAGGAAGAAGAGCAGATCGAAATACGGCGCAAAGAGGCCGAAGCAATAAAGGAGCATTTTTATGCCGAGAAAAGGACATATCTCAAAGAGAGAAAAACTGCCTGACCCGAAATACAACGACCTGCTCGTGCAGAGGCTTATAAGCTGCGTCATGCTGGACGGGAAGAAGAGCATTGCAACGGGTATTGTGTATGGCGCATTCAATCTTATCGAGAGCAAGATCAAGGACGAACCGTTGAAGGTCTTTCATAAAGCGGTTGAGAATATAAGACCGGAGATAGAGGTAAAGGCGAGGCGCGTCGGCGGGGCAACGTACCAGGTCCCCGTTGAGGTGCGGTTGAACAGGAAACTCTCTCTGGGCATACGATGGCTCATCAGGTATGCGAGGGAGAGGTCGGAGAGGACAATGACGGAGAAGCTTGCAGCAGAGATCATTGATGCCTTTAACAACAAGGGCGGTGCCGTGAAGAAGAGGGAGGATACCCACAAGATGGCAGAGGCCAACAAGGCTTTTGCCCATTACAGATGGTAGCACATTCGTTATGAATCACAATGTAAGAAATGTCGGGATCATGGCTCATATTGATGCAGGGAAGACGACTGCTACTGAGCGGATGCTTTTCTATACAGGGGTAAACAACAGGATCGGAGAGGTCGATGACGGCGCCGCGACGATGGATTGGATGGAAGAGGAAAAGGAACGGGGCATTACCATCACCGCCGCAGCTACCACATGTTTCTGGAACGGCCACAGGGTAAATATCATCGACACACCGGGTCATATCGATTTTACGATAGAAGTGGGCAGGTCATTGAGGGTCCTCGATGGGGCGGTGGCGCTCTTCTCCGGGGTAGAGGGCGTTGAGCCGCAATCCGAGACCGTCTGGAGACAGGCGGACCGCTACGGCGTGCCGAGGATAGGTTTCGTGAACAAGATGGACAGGCCCGGCGCAGATTTCCGGAGATGCCTTGCCATGATGCAGGAGATATTAAAGGCCAACCCGCTGGTCCTCCAGTTACCGATCAAGGAGGGGGACGAATTCCTCGGTGTTGTGGACGTGATGGCCCAAAAGGCGGTCCTTTACGACAAGGACAGGCTTGGATACGAATATTCCCTCTGCGACATACCGTCACATATGGTCAATGAGGCTCATGCGGCACGGGAAAGGATGATGGAAACGCTTTCCGAGATCGACGACGACTTCATGTCGAGGTTCCTGGAAGGTGATGAGATCGAAGAGGACGAGATCAAGAGGGTTATACGCAAGGGAACGCTCAGCGGGAGCATACTGCCGGTGCTGTGCGGCAGCGCCTTCAAGAACAAGGGTATCCAGCCCCTGCTCGATGCGATCGTGGACTATCTCCCGTCGCCGCGGGACATCTCTCCGCACAACTGCTGGACAGAGGACGGGGAAGAGAAGACCCTCGTCGGCACAAAGGATGAAAAGTTCAGCGGGCTCGTTTTTAAGATCATGACAGACCCCTTTGTGGGCCATCTGAGCTATATCAGGATATATTCAGGTGAATTGAGAACAGGCGATATCGTTCTGAATACGACAAAATCGAAGAACGAGCGGATCGGCAGGATCATGAGGCTCCACGCGAATAAAAGGGAAGAGGTAAAAAGGGTGGAGGCCGGGGATATCTGTGCAATCGTCGGTTTGAAAGGCGCCTCAACGGGCGATACGCTCACCGACCCCGAGATGCATATATCCTTCGAGGCGATCGAGGTCCCGTCGCCTGTCGTTTCCTGCGCCATTGCGCCGAAAAAGAAAGACGACCTCAAGAAGATGTGGCTCGTCTTCAACAAATACACCGTCGAGGACCCGTCGCTCACCGTGAGGCTTGATAATGAAACAGGGGAGGTGATCCTCTCCGGCATGGGCGAGCTTCACCTTGAGATCATTATGGACAGGGCGAAGAGAGAGCATAACCTTGAAATGCTTTCCTCTCCTCCGCAGGTAGCCTACCGGGAGGCCATTACAAGGCATACGACGGGAACTGGTAAATACATCAAACAATCCGGGGGGCGCGGTCAATACGGTCACGTTGTCCTCCAGGTATCTCCCCACGAGGGGGCCGGGTTTATCTTTGAGAACAAGACCGTGGGCGGCGTCATACCGCGGGAATACATCTCCAGCATAGAAACGGGGATCAGGGAGACCCTGGATAAGGGTGTTGTATACGGGTACCCGATGATCGACATAAAGGTTGAGCTGCTCGATGGTTCATTTCACGAGGTGGATTCATCGGAACTCGCATTCAAGCTCGCAGGGTCCATCGGCGTAAAGGACGCTATAGCAAAGGCAAACCCCGTCCTCCTGGAACCCGTCATGAAGGTCGATATCAATGTGCCCGGAGAATTCCTTGGATCGGTTATCAGCGACATCTCGTCGAGGAGAGGCAGGATCGCCGAGATCGGCGACAGGAACGATTTCAAATCCATCCTCGCCTACCTGCCGCTGGACGAGATGTTCGGCTATACAACAAGACTTCGTTCGGTAACCCAGGGAAGGGGCTATTACAGCATGGAATTTTTCCACTACGCCCCGGTACCGCAACATATCTACGAAAACGTTTTAAAAAATAGAGATAAAAATCAAACGGAGGTTCTCTATGGCTAAGAAAAAGTTTGAGAGGACAAAACCCCACGTGAACATCGGAACGATCGGACAT
>MVRS01000202.1 GCA_002067975.1 Syntrophorhabdus sp. PtaU1.Bin058 | reverse complement strand
GCTATGAGCCGCGCTTTTCCTTTCTCCCCCATCTCCTGTGCACCCAAAACCATTCATCGGGATTTTTCAGGATAATGGATTCCAGGAAGGCGTTCATCTTGCGGGTATTCTCGTGGACGAGTTCGTTGATGTCGCCTTTTCTCTGAAAGTCGAGAGGGGCGCCGCAGACGATCGTATACCGCATAAAACCTCTTCTCAGGGGATAACAGGGGAGGACCGGTGTGCCCGTCTTCATCGCTATGGTGGCTACTCCTCGGGTAGTGGGCACCTTTTCGCCGAAGAATTCCACGAAGACCCCGCGGGAACGTTTCTCGCGCTGATCGCCGAGGATCGCGATGATCTTGTTCTCTTTCAGGTTCTTCATGACCTCCCGGCTGGTGTTTGCGTTGAGGATGATCCTGAGGCCCGTTGATTCCCTCAGGCCGTTGAGAAAGTTGTTGAGCATTACATGTTTCTTGAGGGGACGGGCAAGGGCAATGACGTCCCGCCCGAGCAGATGCGATGCGACCCCCATGATCTCCCAGTTGGCGTAATGGAAGGTGAGGGCGATGATCCCCTTGTTTATCTTCAGGGCCTCGTCGAAGTAATGTCTGTTTTCAATAGTAAACCGTTCATCATATTGTTCTTTGGGGAGATAAGGCATAAGTATGAGTTCGACAAAGTTCGTACCGAGTTTTTCAAAGCAACTTTTTACCGTTTCGGCGGTCCTCTTTTCATCGTAATCGCGGAATACCCTTCTGACATTTGCGATAGCGATATTCCTCCTGCCTTTGAGGAAAAGAAAACCGAGCCTTCCGAAGAGAATACCCGTTTTCTGCCGGAGGTCTTCGGGGAGGATACGGAGTGTTTGCTGGAGGATCTTGAGGGTCGTGATGAGGATCAGATCGATAAACACAGGTCTATAAACACAACTGTTTACGACGGCTTAACCGGTATTGCTTCGTCTATCAGCATGATAGGTATATCGTCCTTGATGGGGTATAAGAGCATACAGGTCTTGCATATAAGCCCATCCTTGGATTCGTTCAGTGCTATGTCACCCTTACACTTGGGACAACAGAGGATACGGAGCAGTTCTTCGCTTATGGGCATATTCCCTCCATGTCAGGAATTTCTATCAGGATTATTCAGTTTCATCGCCGGTTCAAGGATATCGCCAAGCGTTGAAAAGGCGCCTTCCGGCTCAGGAGGGGACTCGGTCCTGCCTTTATCCTCCTGCCTTTTAAGGGCCCTGGTGCTCAGTCCGATCCTTTTTTCCCTTTCATTAATGTTCAGAATAACCGCCTTTACCTTGTCGTCGATGGCGAAGACGTCTGTAAGCTGTTTTCCCTGTATGTCATCCATCTCGGAGAGGTGGATGAGCCCCTCGATACCCTCTTCAATCTCTATAAAGGCGCCGAAATCCGTGATGCTTGTAACGTATCCCTCGATAATGTCCCCTATGCGATACCTCGTCCCGAGTCCTTTCCATGGGTCTTCCTTCAGTCTTTTTAAGCTGAGGGAGAATTTCTTCTGTTCCTTGTCTATATTAAGAACAAGGGCATCTACAAACATCCCCTTCTTGAACGATTCGGGTATGGTCTTCTTGCGCCGCGACCAGGAGATCTCGGAGACGTGCACGAGGCCGTCGATGCCGTTCCCGATCCCCAGGAACATGCCGAAATCGGTAAAGTTCTTTACCTTCCCCTTTACTATCGAGCCGGGTTCGTATTTTGTGGCCAACTCTTCCCACGGATCAGGGGCAAGCTGTTTCATCCCGAGAGATATCCTCTTTTTCTCCGTATCGATGTGGAGGACGATGAGTTCGAGCCAGTCGCCTTTACTCACCAATTTACTGGGGTTCTTTACCTTCTTGTCCCAGCTCATTTCACTGATATGGAGCAGTCCCTCTACTCCCTGCTCAAGCTCGACAAACACGCCGTAATCGACAATGCCCACAACCTTCCCCTTTACCTTATCCCCCTCGGGGTACTTCTCTTCGATATTCAACCACGGGTCCGGCTTCAGTTGTTTCATTCCAACGGCAATACGTCCCTTTTCGGTATCTATGCTGAGTATCTTTACCTTTACCTCGTCGCCGATGCGGAGATATTCTTTCGGGTGGGAGATCTTCCCCCAGGTAATGTCGTTCAGGTGGAGGAAGCCGTCCACTCCGCCAATATCCACGAAGGCGCCGTAGTCCGTTATGTTCCTGATGAATCCGTAGAGGACCTGACCGTCTTTTGCGTTTTTCCAGAACTCCTGTCTTTTCTTTTCCCGTTCTTCTTCCAGGAGGAGCCTTCTTGAGACGATAACGTTCCCTTTTCTTTTATTGACCTTGATTACTTTGAATTTGAGGTGCCTGCCCACAAAGGAGGCAGGATTTTTAACCGGTTTAATATCGACCTGTGATATGGGCAGGAAGGCGTTTATGCCGATGTTCACGGAAAAACCGCCCTTCAGTTCTGAGGTGATGGTGCCGTCGAGAGGGGTTCCCTCTTCGAGAGACTTATCAATCTGTTCCCATGTCCTGATCTCGTCGACGCGCCGTTTTGAGAGCAGCAGCAGCCCGGACTCCCTGTCTTTTCCCACGATCATTACTTCTACCGTGTCCCCGGCATTTATACCGGGTTCATCGGGTTTCCCCGTGCATTCGCCTATCGGAAGTACCCCTTCTGATTTGAGGCCGACGTCAACGATCACCTTATCGCCATTTATATTGATTACCTTACCTTGTAAGATATTTCCGTCCTGCAGGCTCTTCATCGATGTTTCATAAAGCACCCTCATCTCTTCTTGTGTCTTTTCTTTTTGAGCTGCTGTTTCACCGCTATCTGCCATGCCTTCCCCCTAAATGTTTTTTACACGCCTCTCCACTGTATCTATGATAAGGTCCGGGGTTGAAGCCCCTCCCGTTATCCCAACTTTGTGTATATCACGGAACCATTCCGGCTTGACGTCATCCGCGGTCTCTATCTGGTATGTCCGCGGCTGCACCCCGTGGACGACCTTATAGAGTCTTGATGTATTGGCGCTGTTCTTCCCGCCGACAACGAGCATCATATCAACCTTCCCGGCCAGGGCAGTCGCCTCTTTCTGTCTGATCCCGGTACTTTCACAGATCGTATTATAAACCCGCAGTTCCTGTGCATTCCCTGCAAGCTCCCTTACAATATTGACAAATGTACCCTTATCCAGTGTAGTCTGGCTAACCACCCCAACCTTTTTTGCCTCAATTATCGTTGGTTCCTGCAATACAATACCATCGTTGTCCAAATAACTCAAGACACTTTTCACTTCCGGATGGTTTTTATCCCCTATGATTACAACCCTATAGCCGTTTTTCTTAAGGTACATGGCATGTTTTCTGACCCTCTTGACGAAGGGGCACGTGGTATCGATCGATTTAAACCCTTTCTCTTTAATATACTCCTCTTCGTCCTTTTTGATCCCGTGGGTCCTGAAGACAACAACCTCGTTGTTTACCTGGCGAACGTCCTCGATAGGCGTAATACCTTTTTCCTTCAGGATATTGACCATTTGAGGGTTGTGGATGATAGGGCCTATGGTACAGACCCTGCTTTTGTTCTCCTCGACCTCTTTCAGGATCATATTTATGGCCCTTTTTACACCAAAACAGAAACCGATATTTTTCGTTTTCAGAACCTCCATCACTACCCCTTTTCTCTGACGTGTTTAAGGAGGACCCCGATAACCCCCTGGATGTCTATCCCGGTCGTATCGATATAGACAGCGCCTTCCGGTATGATGAGCGGCGCAATGCTCCTTTCGGAATCGTTCCTGTCCCTCTGCGACATATCCTTTTTCACCTCTGTAAGCCCTGTATCGATGCCCTTTGATTTGAATTCGAGATGCCTTCTGCGGGCACGCTCTTCCGGATCGGCGTCAAGGTAAAATTTGATATCCGCATCAGGGAAGACAATACTCCCCGTGTCCCTTCCTTCCAGCACAACGCCGCCGTCCCTCCCGATCTCCCGCTGTATCTTCGTGAGATATTGCCTCACGGGGCTTTTCTGTGAAAGGCTTGAGGCCAGCGATGTGACCTCCGGCGTCCTGATCTCATCAGAGATATCCCTGTCCTCAAGGAAGACCCTTGTGCCGTCGGTAAAATTGAACCGGATGGAGAGGTGCTCCAGGAATTCATCTATTTCCGCCTCCTGCCTCCTGTTCATGAAGGCATAGGCAATCCCCCGGTACATGGCGCCGGTATCGATGTAGACGTAACCGAGGGCCTTTGAGAGCATCCGGGCTATCGTGCTTTTGCCCGCACCGCTCGGGCCGTCGATGGTGATAATCAGTTTTTTTTCTATGTCCTTGTTCATCTTCCCTGTATTCTTACAAAACCCGTTCAACGTTCAACGTTCTATGTTCAAGGTTTAAAAAAACAGATACTGGCACTCGATGCCGGAGCATAGCGCAAAGCGCATGGCGCATAGCGGAACAACCAAGCCGTAAGGAGTTTTTTGACTCT